>CALVBY010000049.1 GCA_944325905.1 Candidatus Gastranaerophilales bacterium
TAACTGCTTGAATATGGCAGTCTCGCATCAACTACTTCTATTACGGCATCCACAAGCGTAAGTTGTTCCTTTAACTTACGTTCTGCTTTTGCAATGTGCCCTGGATACCAGTGTATGTGAAGTTTATCTTTTTTCAATTTTTTCCTTGATACGAGTTGCTTTGCCTGAACGTTCTCTTAAGTAATACAATTTTGAACGTCTTACATCCCCGCGTCTCAATACGTTGATTTTTTCGATTCTTGGTGAGTGTACTAAGAATACTCTTTCAACGCCTACGCCTTGGAATACTTTTCTTACAGTAATTGTTTTGTTGATACCTGAACCGTGCATTTTGATGATTGTTCCTTCAAATGCCTGTGTTCTTTCTTTGTTTCCTTCTATAATTCTAACGAAAACTTTTACGGTATCGCCCGGGTTTAATTCCGGTAATTCCTTTTCTAAATAAGGTTTTTCTAATTCTTCAATAATAGGGTTCATTTTCGCTTTCCTTTATATTTTACTAGTACTAATAAAAATTCCTTAAATCGGTGTTTGATTAATTTTTTCCACATAAAAATCCACCGACGCACGTTCGTATTAGAAATATTATATTAAAGATAATTAAAATTCAAGAGGTGGTTAAGTTTTGTTGCCGTATTTTAAAACTTACTCCGAGAGTTTTTGCTATCTTTAATCATTTCCGGATGGGCTGAGTTTGATAAAATTATTTCGTAGTATTCGTTTTTATCTATGTTTACGCCCATTGTCTTGGTGTTGCAGTATTGTTTTTTCTTTTTAGTCAAAAGTTTTTTGTAATCTCCTGACATTATTTTAAATCCTCAATTATTTTGTTTACTTTTACAACTAAACTTTCGTAGTCGGAGTTGTTATCTATTACATAATCCCAATCAGATACGTTGTCGAGGCCTGTTTCGGTTATATCATTTTCACCTATTAGGTTTCCTCTGGCGGCGCGGGTTTCTCTGGTGGCTTCTACGCGGATTGCAATGGCTCCTGCAGATTTGAATACTTCGTATTCATGCGGGACTCTTACGTCTGTGACCATGATGTTGCCGGGTTGTTCGAGAATTTTTTTTAGCCAATAGTCAGGATCTTGGCTCCTTCCCCAGTTGCCTAGGTTTATCAAATCTTGACGATAGAGTGGTTTGTTTTTTTCTATTTCTTCGTAAGTAAGCCCTTGTTCTTTGCCATAGGTTAGTTTAATTATATCGCCCATTGCGCAGCGTTTATAGTCAGGCATTGCGTTTAGCATAATTTTTGCCGCTGTGTCTTTGCCTGAGTATTGTTTACCGGAAAATATAATAATTTTTTCTGTCATAGTAGTATCCTCATCGTGCAAATTATATCATAAATTAAATTTATTGCATAATAGTTGTTTTTATGTTATAATGTACTATTAATTGAATGGTATTAGGAGGTCTATGTTGAAAGAAGGATTTAAGCTAAATTTCAGAAAAGGATTTACTTTGGCAGAGGTGCTTATAACATTGGGGATTATTGGCGTTGTTGCTGCATTGACAATACCGACTTTAGTAAAAAATTATCAGAAGAAAGTTACTATTACGAGGCTAACTGATACTTATTCAATCTTAACAAATGTATTCAAATTGGCGGAGGTAGACTATGGCGACCCTTCAAGGTGGGGTATGGGTATTTACTTGGGGCAAGATGCTGTTGGTTCTGCCAGTATTGACAGTTATGTTGAAAAATATATGTTGCCATACATGCAAGGGGCAAAGTATGAGCCTACCGGTCAGACGCTTGCGCAGATGGGGTTTAAAAATGGTATAACTTATCCTAATGGTACTGCTGTTTTGCCACCGAATGCAACCGCAAAACCTCTTATCTTAAAAAACGGAGTGTATATCTTCAGGACGTCTGCTTACGTCGGTAATACGGATAATAAGTACTATGTGTCCATAATTTTTTATATTGACGTTAATGGACCTTCAGGTGACAACGTAGTTGGTAAAGATGTTTTTGTTATCGAACAGCTTTTTGACGGTATTGGTCCTCGGCTTCATGGTGAAGTTGGTTGGACTTATTCTCCTGCAACAAATAAATTTACTTACACTCGTCCTACTCGCGAAGATTTATTCTCAAAGTGTTCCAGAGGTGATTCTTATTCGAGAAATTGCGGTGCTTTAATAAAAATTGATGGCTGGAGATTTGCTAAAAATTATCCTTGGTTTTAGTAATAAGGCAACTCGTTTGTAGCGTGTTAATATTTTTAACAAAATAATTGCAATTTTACTATATCCGTCGTATTATGAACGAACGAGTGTATTTTTTACAATAAAGGTAGGGTTATGGCACTAAATTTTCAAGAATTGGTATTTAATTTACAGAAGTTTTGGTCTGATTACGGTTGTATAATTCAGCAGCCATATGATATAGAAAAAGGTGCTTCAACCATGAATCCGGCAACTTTTTTAAGAGCGTTGGGGCCGGAACCATGGAATACTGCTATGATTGAGCCTTGCAGAAGACCTACCGATGCAAGATATGGTGAAAACCCTAACCGTTTGGGGCATTATTATCAATTCCAAGTTATATTAAAGCCTTCTCCTGATAATGCACAGGAGCTTTATTTGAAAAGCTTGGAGGCTATGGGGATTGATTTGACAGAGCATGACGTTAGATTTGTTGAAGACAACTGGGAGTCACCTACATTAGGTGCAGCAGGTGTGGGCTGGGAAGTTTGGCTTGACGGTATGGAAATTACTCAGTTTACTTATTTTCAACAAGTTGGCGGTTTAGAGGTTAAGCCTGTTGCGCTTGAATTGACTTACGGGCTTGAAAGAATCGCTATGTACCTTCAAAATAAAGAGTCTGTTTATGACATTATGTGGAATGATAAGTTGAAATATGGCGAAATTTTCTTGCAAAATGAAATTGAACAATCTAAGTATAACTTTGAAGTTTCTGATGCTAAGTCACTTTTCACAATGTTTGATTTATATCAAAAAGAAGTTGATAATTGTCTTGAGGCAGAACTCGTTTTGCCCGCATATGATTACGTTTTGAAATGCTCGCATACTTTTAATTTGCTTGATGCAAGAGGTGTAATAAGCAAGGATGAACGTATTAATTTCATCAATAGAGTTAGAACAATGGCTTCAGCCGTTGCAAAATTGTACGTAGAGCAAAGAGAAAAATTAGGTTTTCCTCTTTGTAAATAACAGAAGGAATATGGATGGCAGAAAAATACAGTCGCGCGACTTTAACACGCAATTTTTTGAAAACTATCACAAGAATTAAAAACCCCGATGAGATGCTTGCAGAAGCTAGCGGTGCGGGTTTGGAAAAAACTCTGGGAGTTTGGGATTTAATTATTCTTGGTGTTGGTGCAATTATTGGCTCCGGTATCTTTGCGGTTGTCGGTATTGCTGCAGCAGGTAATGTTGATGGTTCGGCTCTCGGTGCTGGTCCTGCTTTAACTATTTCAATGGTTATTGCGGCAATTGCATGTATTTTTTCAGCATTATGTTATTCTGAATTTGCTACGATGATTCCTGTTGCAGGCGGGGCTTATACTTATACATTTGCAACCCTTGGTGAATTTGCCGCTTGGATGGTTGGCTGGGTTTTGATGTTAGAGTATGCAATTGGGTTTATTGCGGTTGCGTGCGCTTGGTCAAACCATTTTGTGCAATTTATGAGCGGGTTTGAAAAATTCTTGCCGGCATGGTTGGCTAATCCGCCTGTTTGGCTTGTGAATGATCCTTTCACTGCTTCTAAGATTGTGGCTGCAAATCCTGATACTTTCGTTCCGACTTTGTTCGGAATGCCGATTTGTATTAATTTGCCGGCTATATTAATAGTTTTATTAATTACCGCTATTCTGGTTAAGGGTACTAAAGATTCTACCAAAATGGCTGGAATTATGGTTTTTGTTAAGCTTGCCGTTATTGCGTTGTTTGTAATTGCAGGGGCGTTCTTCGTTAAGCCCGATAACTGGACCCCTTTTGCGCCAAACGGTGCTGAGGGAATTTTTGCGGGTGCGTTTTTGATATTCTTTGCCTATATCGGCTTTGATGCTTTGGCAACTGCAGCAGAAGAATGTAAAAATCCGCAAAAGGATTTGCCGGTTGGAATCATCGGTTCGCTATTGGTTACGACTGTTGTTTATGTTTTGGTGGCGTTAATTTTAACAGGTATGCAGGATACTTCTGTTCCTGTTCCTGCTGAATTTTTGAAAGCGCCTATGGCTTATTGCATGTCATTAGCGGGGCAAAATTGGGCCGCAGGTTTGATATCTTTGGGTTCGCTTGCAGGACTTACTTCCGTACTTTTGGTATTGGAGATGGCTGCTACAAGAATACTTTATGCAATGAGTCGTGATCATTTTATTTCTAAAAGATTCCAAAAAATTCACCCTAAATTCAAAACACCGGCGCTTTTAACTTGGACGGTTGGTTTGTTGGCTGTTGTCGGTATATTAACTTTGAATTTGGATGTGGCAGCTGAGTTGTGTAATTACGGTACATTTACTTCATTTATAATTGTCTGTGTTGCTGTTTTGATCTTGAGAAAAACAGATCCTGACAGACCAAGACCTTTTAAAGTACCATTTTCGCCTGTCGTACCAAGTTTAGGTATCATAACTTGTGGCGGTTTGATGGTATATAAATCAATGCAGCCTTCAGGTTCAGCTATTTTGTTCCCTGTATGGCTAGGCGTTGGTGCAATGATTTATTTATTATATGGATTCGTTAAAAATCGTCTTAATGAAAATGCAATCCATAACGAAAAAGTTCATAACAAAAAACAGGAAATACTTAAATAGATGGAATTAAAAACAGTTTTAAAAAATATATTAAATAAAAGAAGCCCCGATGAGTTGATTGCTGTCAGCAAAAAGTCAGAATTAAAAAAGACTCTGAACGTTTTTGACTTGATTGTAATAGGTATTGGTGCAGTTGTCGGTACAGGTATTTTTACGATAATCGGCAGCGCAATTCAAGGCGGACCGGAAGGTGTTGGTGCCGGGCCTGCGATTATTGTATCTATGTTTTTGGCAGTTGTGGCGTGCGTGTTTTCGGCGTTATGTTATTCGGAAATCGCCGCAATGATTCCTGTTGCAGGTAGCGCTTATACTTATACTTATGCTACTATGGGCGAGTTTATGGCGTGGATGGTCGGTTGGATATTAATGTTGGAGTATGCAATCGGAAATATTACTGTTGCAAGTGCCTGGACAGGTTATTTTGCCCAGTTTTTAAAGGGGTTCAAGCATATATTGCCTGATTTTGTTGTTAATTTTCCTATGTGGTTGAGAAATGACTACAGGTATATGTTTGCGTATTGCGACAAGTTTGGCTTGGATCCGCATACGCAGATGCCTTTCATTTTTGATAAAATTCCTGTGGCAATTAATTTGCCTGCGATATTTATTGTTTTGGTATTGACTTTACTTTTGATAAGAGGCGTGAAAGAGTCTACCAGAGTTGCAAGTATTATGGTTGGAATTAACATGTTCATGATAATTTCTTTTATCGTGATTGGTTCTTTTTATGTTAAGCCTGAAAATTGGACTCCCTTTGCCCCTAATGGGTTTGAGGGAATTTTTATGGGCGCTTTCATAATTTTCTTTGCTTATATTGGCTTTGACGCTATTTCAACTACGGCTGAGGAAACAGAAAATCCGCAAAGAGATTTGCCGATTGCAATTTTGGGTACGCTTGTTTTGTGTACAATTCTTTATGTCCTTGTTGCGCTTGTTTTAACAGGAACTGTGCCTTTGCATCAGATTGATACGCAGGCTCCGATTGCGCATGCTATGAGAATGGTAGGGAAGGATTGGTTTGCAGGATTGCTTTCTGTTGGGGCTTTGTGTGCTCTCACTTCTGTGTTACTAATTTATCAGTTGGGTACTACAAGAATTTTGTACGCAATGAGCAGAGACAGATTTTTGCCGAAGTCTTTGAGATTAATCCATAGAAAATTCAGAACTCCGCATGTTTTGACTTGGATTTCCGGTATTGTTGTTATTGTATGTGCTTTGTTTATGGATTTGAGTATATCAGCAGAGTTGTGTAATTTCGGAACGTTTACTTCTTTTATCATAATATGTATTGCGGTTCTTATTTTAAGAAAAACTGATCCTGACAGGCATAGACCCTTCAAGGTTCCGTTTACGCCGTTGTTTCCTATATTGGGGATAATCAGTTGCGGCGGTTTGATGCTTTATTCTATGAAATTTTTGACAACTTCATCGCTTTATTTCCCTCTTTGGCTTTTGATGGGAGTGATGATTTATGTTGGTTATGGATATAAGCAAAAAAGATTGGAAGAGCAAAAGAAGCTTTCAAGATTCTCTAAGGTAGCCAAGCTGGATAAGGTGGAAAAGTAGTTTTTAATATCGTTATATAGTGTACTGTTGCCACTTGAAATTTGGTTTTGATTATATACAATTGATATAGAGAGGGGTATTAAATGCTTAAGCTGAATTATAAGTGTGCAGATAGCAGTGTTGTCGGTGAGTCGAACGGGCTTGACATACAAAAAGAATTTGACAACTACAAAGATCGTATTGCAGAAATTATTACTAATTTAAACGGAAATAAAGATAAGCGCGGACAGGGACTTCAGTGGATGAATTTGGGGTATAGTGAGGAAACTGTTTGGTATGTTAAAGAGTATGCGGCGCTTGTTGAAAATAGATTTGAAAATATATTAGTGCTTGGAATTGGCGGCTCTGCGCTCGGAGGTTTGGCTGTGACTGAGGCTTTATTGAAGCCTTATTGGAATTTATTATCTTCAGAGCAAAGAAACAATTTTCCGAGAATATTTTTCCTTGATAATATTGACCCTGATGGTATAGTTGGGCTTTTGGATGTATTGGATTTATCTAAGACTCTTGTTAACGTTATTACAAAATCAGGTTCTACGGCTGAGACCATGTCGCAGTTTATGATTATAAAAGACAGGCTGGAAAAAGAGCTTGGCGATGATTACAGAAAAAATATCGTTGCAACAACCGACAAAAATATCGGTGTTTTGAGACAAATTGCTGAACAGGAGGGTTACAAAACTTTTGTTGTGCCGGATGATGTCGGCGGAAGATTTTCGGTATTTTCGGCTGTCGGGCTTTTGCCGTTTGCACTTGTCGGGTTAGATATAGATGAAATCGTCCGCGGTGTCAAGGATATGGATTTGGCATTGAAAAATACTGATATTCATGAAAATATTGCTGCTCAAAATGCACTGATACATTATCTTTTAGATACACAAAAAGGTAAAAAGATTTCTGTTATGATGCCTTATTCTAGCAGATTGAAGTATGTATCCGATTGGTATGTTCAATTGTGGGCAGAATCTTTAGGAAAAGAAAAAAATCTTGACGGCGAATATGTAAATAACGGGCCGACTCCTATTAAGGCGGTAGGTGCGACGGATCAGCATTCGCAAATCCAGCTTTATAATGAGGGACCTAATGATAAAATTATTAATTTTATCAGGGTTGAGGAGTTTGATACAAATTTGGAAATTCCAAAGATTTTTGAATACACAGGTATTGGATATTTGGGCGGAAAGACGATTAATGATTTGATAAATGCTGAAGCAGATGCTACAAGGGTTACGCTTGCTGATTATAACAAGCCTACGGTTACAATATCTATCCCGAAGATTAACGGATACTATGTTGCTCAGCTTTTGTATATGTTAGAAGTTCAAACGGCAATTGCAGGGGCTTTGTATAATATAAATGCTTTTGATCAACCAGGAGTTGAGCAGGCTAAAAATTATACTTATGCTTTGATGGGGCGTGTTGGTTATGAGGAATCAGCTCATATCCTGCACGAAAAAATGGTGGCTGTATAATTGACATAATTTAGGTTTTTGTTATATTAATTATGATGTTGATTAGGATTTCAAAAGTTTTTATATTAGCATTATTAATGCTCGTTTTTTCTCTTAATGTTGTAAGATGTGAAACGTATAATGGTAATGTGTTACAGGCAGGAATATCATTACAGGAAAAATTACCGGCGGCATTTTTTGGAACTTGGCGAGTAAAGTCAGTTTTGGTGAATACGAATAGTTCTAAAAATTTTAAAAAAGAAAATATAGATATTTGGAACTTATCTAAAGAAGGTGACGTCATTAATTTAAGTAACCCGTTTTCAGGGGCGTCTTGCTCAATAACGTTGAGTTATGTTGGCAGTGATGCAATCAGATTTACGAAAAAGGGAAATTATGATGGTAAAATTTTAACTGATACGGTTGAGTTATATCTTCAGGGCGATAAGTTTTCAGGAACGAATACGTTAGTTCTTGAAACACTTTCTGATGTGGATAATTCTGTTATAAAAACAGCAAGCGCAACATACAAGCTTGTTGGTGAAAAAATAGCTGGTACAAGTATAAGGTGAGGATAAATATGCAAGTAAAAGAATTTGATACTGTAATATTAGGTGGCGGACCGGCAGGATTTTCGGCCGGAATTTATGCGGCAAGAGGCGCTGTTTCAACCGCGATTGTTGATATTAATATGATGGGCGGACAGCCTTCTAATTATTTGGAATTGGAAAATTATCCGGGATTTTCTACAATCGGCGGGTTTGATTTGATGGAAAAATTCGAAGAACATGCCGATAAATTCGGGATAGAAAAATTCCCTATGCAAGAAATTGAAAAGGTGGATTTGCTGTCTTCTCCTAAAATTATTTTGACAAAAGAGTTTGAATTCAGAGCTAAAACCGTTATTATCGCAACAGGAGCACAGCCTATGAAGCTTGGGGTTCCGGGTGAAAAGGAATTTGTCGGCAGAGGCGTCAGCTATTGTGCTGTATGTGACGGTGCATTCTATAAAAATAAAGTTGTAGCTGTTGTAGGTGGCGGTAATGCTGCTGTTGAAGAAGCTATGTATCTTACCAAATTTGCAGATAAGGTTTATGTAATCCACAGGCGCGATGCCTTGAGAGCTGATAAAATAGTTCAAGAACGTGCCTTTAAAAATGACAAAATTGAATTTGTTTGGGATTCTGTCGTAAAAGAAGTTAAGGGAGAAAGTCTTGTTAATTCTGTTGTTATTGAAAATGTCAAATCAGGCTCAAGATCTGAATTGTCAGTAAACGGGGTATTCCCTTATATAGGTATGGTTCCGAATATCGATTTGTTTAACGGTCAAATCGAGCAGGACAAGGGCGGATTTATTATGACTGATGTTACTATGAAAACCTCAGTTGATGGTGTTTTTGCCGTGGGTGATGTTAGACATACGCCTTTAAGGCAGGTTATCACAGCCGCCGCAGATGGTGCAATAGGTGCGGTTTACGCGGTTAAATATATTGAAACTTTGGAAGAAGTTCCTGTATAAAATTAATGCATAATGACTGAGCAGCTTTAATAAATTAAATATACTTGCTTATTTGATTTTTATTAGCTATTATCATTTTATGATTTATATTATTATTGGAGGTTTTTGTGAAAGGGGTGTTAACCAAATTAAATTTAAGGCGAAGATTAGGTTTTACTTTGGCTGAAGTTCTGATAACTTTGGGTGTAATTGGTATTGTTGCTGCAATGACAATACCTACTTTAATCAATAACTATCAAAAAAAACAGTTGGTTGCAGGTTTACAAAAAGGTTATTCTACAATGAGTAATGTCTTTAAGATGGCTATGGCAGATGATGTTGTAGATAATATCTCAAATACTACTCTTTGGAAGGCCCTTCCTGAAGGCTCAATTAGTCAAGGAAATTTTGCGGCTTTAGATTATTCGGGTTTTATTGCGGTTTTAAATAAATATTTTAAAGTGCAGAAATATTGCAATCCTTATGATGATACGTGCTTTAATATTAAATATAAAATGATTGATGGAAGTGATGAATATGGTGATAGCGGTTATAATAGAGAAGATAGATTAAAAGTTTACGGTGCTGATGGTCTTGTATATTTTTTAAGGTTTAATGCTGGACGAGGTGTTGAAAATTGGGGCGATTTTAATTCTAATTTTTTGGGATATATTGGTATTGATGTTAACGGAGATAATCCGCCTAATCAAAATGGCAGAGATTATCACGATGTCGCACTTTTTGCAAATGGGGAAATAATCTTTCCAGGTTCTCAAAGATGGCAAAATTCTTGGGGTGGTGATTCTTGGAAAGATACTTGCGTCGAACCTTTTGGAAATTCGTCTTATCCTGGCGATTATTGCGGAGCTAGAATATTTGAAGAAGGTTGGAGAATGGATTATTAATGCCTTTGAATTTAAATGCAAAAAAAAGTTGCCTTATTTTAGGCAACATTAAATAAACACGAGGATATTAAGAGAGAGAGTATAAAAAAACTTTTTTCTTTTTCGTTCTCGTTACTTTAAGAATCGAATTTTTGCATTGCTTTAATATCCAATTATTAATTTTTAAATTTCCCTTACATTTATATAAACGAATTTTGCATGAAGGAATTGCTTTTTTGTTATTTTATGTTACGAAATTGTAACATATCATGTAAAAACCCTTATAAATACTTGCTTTACAAATCATAATATATTGCCAGTATAAAGAGAGAATGCTATAATCTTTAACATGAGGGATTAGTATGGAAGAACAAACTTTTAATGTAGTTGATTTTTTAAAACAAGCTGTGTCTATTGGGGCATCGGATGTCCATTTGCATGTAGGTGAGTATCCGGCGGTTAGGCGTGACGGAAAAATTATCAAAATAGATATGCCTGTTTTGACCGATTCAGATGTATTTAAGGCATGTTGTGAGCTTGCACCATTACATTTGAAAGATAGTATAGATTCCATGTTAGATGTGGATTTTGCTTACGAAATCAAAGGCGTTGCTCGTTTTCGTGTTAATGTTTCAAGGCAGCTTGCGAAATGTGCGATTGCTATCAGAACTATTCCATATTCAATCAAAAGACTTACTGATTTGCATTTGCCGGAGACTATTAATCAGTTTACAGAGCTTGATAATGGGTTGGTTCTGGTTACAGGCCCTACAGGTTCCGGAAAATCCACGACTCTTGCATCCATGCTTGAGCATATTAATAATACTTACCAAAAGCATATTATAACAATCGAAGACCCTGTCGAATTTATTTTTAATAATAAAAAATCCATTATTTCACAGCGTCAGTTGCTTGTAGATACTCCATCATATGCAGATGGTATAAAATATGCGCTAAGGCAAGATCCGGATGTTATATTTATTGGTGAAATCAGAGACAAAGATACTGTTGCCAATGCTCTAAAAGCTGCTGAAACAGGTCACCTTGTTTTTGCGACAATTCACACGAATAATGCTATCCAAACAGTTAACAGAATTATAAACATGTTTACGCCTGCGGATAGACCATTTGTGAGAAATCAGTTAGCTGAAATTTTAAGAGGTACTGTTTCTCAAAAATTGGTTCCGCTTGCAGATGGCGTTGGTAGACATCCCGCTTGTGAAATACTTGTTGTAACCTCTACAATTAAAGATTTTATTGAGAAAAATGAGTTGGAACAGATTTATGATCTGGTTAAAAAAGGTTCGTTCAATAATATGATTACTTTGAACATGTCACTTTACAGTATGCTTCAAAGAGGCGAAATAACGGAAGATGCCGCTTTGATTGCTTCAAGCAACAAGAATGAGTTAAAACAGATGATACGTGGTGTATTCCACGGTACGGGCATGGATAAGTAATGAATAACTTTGTGACCGATGCTATTAATTTAAAATCTTATAATTTGTCTGAATCTGACAAAATTATTGTTATGTATTCAAAAGACAAAGGGCTTATAAAGGGAGTTGCTAAAGGTGTTAAAAAGCCTAAAAGTAAACTTGGTGCTCGAATGGATTTGTTGGTTGCAAATAAGTTGATGCTTTATAAAGGAAAAACACTGGATAGAATTTGTCAGGCAGATGTTTTGAATACTTTCAACAAAACCCGCCGTGATATGGATAAAATATTCTATTCAATGTATATTTCGGAAGTTGTAAGTAATTTTGGGGTTGAGGATGATCCTTGTTCTAAAGAGGTTTATGAAATTTTGTACAAGGCTTTAGAAAAAATTTCCGATTCCGAAACGAAGGAAGAAATGCTTATTGCGGTTATAAAATTTCAGTTGAAGATGATGCAGATTTCAGGGTTTGGAATAGAATTTGAAACTTGCCTCGGTTGCGGGTGCCATATCGATGATAAAAATATGTATTTTTCTTCCAGATTGGGTGGTGTTGTTTGTGAAAAATGCAACGAAAATTTGCATTTGAAGACCTTGATGCACTACAAAATAAGAGATTTCTTAAACGCTATGGTTCAGTTCGATTTTGGCTATAAATCAGAATATGATGAAAAGGCTACCGAAAAAGTTTGTACGGTTTGTTTTGAATTGTTAAAGGGCTATATTGC
>CALVBY010000050.1 GCA_944325905.1 Candidatus Gastranaerophilales bacterium
CAGCCTACCGGTTAACAGCCGGTTGCTCCGCCATTGAGCTACTGAGGATTATATCTTTATTATAGGATAAAAATTTTTATTGTAAAGTACTTTTTTTATTTTTTTATTGGCAAATTGTTCAGTTGTATGATAAAATATCTTGTGTAATATTACATAAAAAGGGGGTAATTTATATGTCAAATCCGGTTTTTAACGAGAACGTAGTCGGACAGACTCGAATTCTTGAAGGCGAACCAATGACCATAAACGGTGCCGTAAACAAAACTTTCATTTTGCTTGCGCTTCTTGTTGTGGCAGCATGCTACACATGGTTTTTGGCTTTCAGCGGATACACCGATAAAGCTCAAATGCTTACTATAGGCGGAGGTATCGTCGGTATGGTTTTGGCTTTTGTGGTAATTTTCACAAGAAAAGCCATGCACGTTTTAACACCTTTATATGCCGTTTGTGAAGGTTTCTTTATCGGCGGAATTTCTGCAGTATACGCAGCAGCATACGCAGGAATAGTTATGCAAGCTGTATTTGCAACTTTTGCGGTTTTAGCCTCAATGTTGATTTTGTACAGATCAGGCGCAATCCGTTGCACTGAAAAATTCCGTGCCGTAATCCTTACAGCAACTCTTTCCGTTGCAGTGGTTTATTTAATCCAAATCATCGCATCCCTTTTCGGTCGCGGTATTCCTCAAATTTTCACTTCAAGCCCAATCGGTATAGGCTTTAGCGTTGTAGTAGTTCTAATCGCCGCATTCAACTTGATTGTGGATTTTGACTTTATCGAACGCGGCTCTCAAGGTTTGTTGGAGAAAAAATACGAATGGTACGGTGCTTTTGGGCTTATGGTAAGCCTTGTATGGCTTTATTTGGAAATCTTAAGATTGCTCGCAAAACTCAGCGACAGAAGATAACTTTAAAGCTCCCATTTGGGAGCTTTTTTAATACTTAAATTACCCTGAAACGCCCTAAACCAATTCACCGTATATTTTGCCGTCTTTTACCTCAATTATTTTAGCATAAGAGAGCGTGTTTACTTTGGATAAATCATCTGAATTCAAATGAACCGTCAAATAGTTTCTCGTGACCCCTTTTAATCTGCCGTCTGATTTATCGGCATGCTTTTCAATTAAAACTTCCCAAACCTTACCGATATTTTTTTCAACAAATTCCTTGTATTTTCTTGCCGAAATTGCCTTAACTACACTTGCACGGGAATTTTTTACATTGTCCGGATTTTGCCCCGCCATTTCAGCTCCAACCGTACCTTTTCTGATTGAATACGGGAAGGTATGAATTTGCGAAAGTCCTGACTTTTCAAGATTCTGCCTTGTAATTTCAAAATCCTCATCAGTTTCTCCGGCAAAGCCTGTTATAATATCGCTTCCCAAAAACGGCAGCTCGAACATGGAATTTATCTTGTCAATTTGCGCAAGATAATCCTCAACCTTGTAAAATCTTTTCATGGATTCTAAAGTCTTGTTGCATGCCGATTGAAGCGAAAGATGGAAATGCGGACAAAATTTTTCCGAATTTGAGAGAAAATCCAACAACTCATCCGTAATTTCCAAAGGATTCAAAGACCCCAAGCGATAACGCTTTATTTGCGTGCGATTTTCAACCTCTTTCAACAAATCCAAAAGCGAAAGTCCAAAATCCTTTCCCCAAAGCCCTATATGAATTCCCGTAAAAACAACCTCTAAGAATCCGTGTTTTACCAAATTGTTAATTTCATCGATTATAAAATCAATATCAGCACTGCGGCTTTTACCCCTTGCAAAAGGAATTATACAGTATGAACACCTGTTGTCGCATCCGTCTTGAATTTTTAGGCTTGCACGAGTTTTTGTCATATCGTCAAGCTTAACTTTACTAAATTCATCTAACACCATAATATCTGACACACAATAAGGCTCGGATTTATTAATATAATCAATTAAATTAAGCTTCTCATCGTTACCGATTACAAAATCTATAAAGTCATTTTGCAACAATCTTTCTTTTTCAATCTGAGCTACACAACCTGTCAAAACTGTTTTGATATTCGGATTTTTGTGTTTAGCATTTCGCAAAAGATAAAGCGCCTCGTTGTCACTTTTTTGGGTAACAGAGCAGGAATTTAGGATATAAAAATCAGCATCATCCAACCTCAAAACTTTTTCAAACCCGCTTTTTATAAGGTTTTCTTCAATAACAAAACCTTCAAACTGGTTAGATTTGCAGCCCATTGTGTGTATCAAAAATCTTTTCATCCATTTAATGATAAGCAAAATAAGAATGATTGTAAATAATTATTAAAAAGAATTAATAGGATAACAAAATAATTTACTTTTGGGTTTTACATGTGTATAATGAAGATGTGAAAGGTGTGTGTAAAAATGCAAGTAAATGCGATTAGCTCACAAAATACCGGTTTCGCGCAGAATTTTAGAGGCAAACGTGACAATATTGATGCGTTTATTAACCTCGATGACGAAACTATAAGACAGTTAGCTTATTTAAAAACAGTTGAAAGCGTTGATGATAAACGCCATAGGAAGCTTGATCGAGGATTAATGAACTTAGTTCCGATAGCAGCAGGTGTTGTTACAGCGGTTGCATCACCAAAGTTATGGTCAAAAACAGGCAGAATTGAAAAGCTTATAGCTTTTGGCGAAACTGCAGCAAAATGGTTTGCGGCTTTCGGGATTATTGATTTAGTATTTGCAGGTAAAAACAAACTTGATCAAGTATCCGAAAAATCACGCGAATTTGCAAATAAAAATCCGTTGTTGTCATTCTTAGCCACAGCAGGTTTAAGCTTTGCAGCTATTGCAGGTGCTAAGAAAGGGTTTGGCAAACTGATTGACAAATATGGCGTAAAATTAGTTGCTAAATATAACAACAAAATTACCAATAAACTTGTAACAGCAGGTAAAAAACTTGACGGCAACAAAGCTTTGAATTGGATTTCAAAACAAACGACTAAATTATCAAGCAAAACACCGTCAGCTTTAAAAAATATTGGCAAAGGGTTGCTTGAGTGGTCACCGCTTCTTATCGGACTGGGTGCAGTAACTCATTCAGCAGATCATGGCAGGATAAAAG
This sequence comes from Candidatus Gastranaerophilales bacterium, assembly GCA_944325905.1. GTDB lineage: Bacteria > Cyanobacteriota > Vampirovibrionia > Gastranaerophilales > Gastranaerophilaceae > SIG32. The sequence continues at coordinate 3,079 of CALVBY010000050.1, forward strand.
CTCAGGAGTTTTCTAAAAACTACACTGATTTAAAAGAAAGACAATTTGAGCTTTCAAAAAGAAGAATGACCGAACTCGCAGTCCAAAACGATTTTATGCTTACAAATCCTAAAAACAAAGAAGACGTTGAATTGATTGAAAAAGCATAGTAATAAATTAGAAGTGTAGTGTGTAGATTAAATAAGAAAACGTCGGCATTTTCTACCGACGTTTTTATTTTGAGGAAGTCATAAAAAACACCCCCTCTCTCTCTGGGAGAGGGTAGAGGTTAAATGAGCGTAGCGAATATCAACCTCGGGTGAGGGTCATTTGTTCACACGCCACAATAGGAAATAGCTATAAATAAAAAAATTAAGCAGACATAAAAAAAGAGGCTCCGAAATCGGAACCTCTTTTTAGCTTTTTTAAAAGATGCACTATCTCATCAATTCGCCAACTGCTTTGTAAACAGCCATACGTTTTTCAGCATCTTCTTGAGCTTGAGCATAAAGCGCTTCAGCAGCTTCAGGGTTCGTTTTCATCAATGATTTATAACGACCTTCTGATCTGATAAATTCTTGGTAATCGCCTTTAGGTTCTTTAGCGTCCCAAGTGAACGGTACTTCGTTTTCAGGATTGTATCTGTAAAGTGGGAAGTAACCGGCTTCAACAGCGCGTTTTTGTTCAGTTTGAGTTTTGCTCATATCGATACCGTGTGCGATACAAGGTGCGTATGCGAATATGATAGACGGTCCTTTGTAAGCTTCAGCTTCTTGGAATGCTTTTAGAGTTTGAGCTCTGTCTGCACCCAACGCAACTGATGCTACGTATACATAACCGTAAGACATACTCATCAAGCCCATGTTCTTCTTGTAAGTTCTCTTACCACCTGTAGCAAACTTAGCAACAGCACCTGTAGGTGTTGATTTAGAAGCTTGACCACCTGTGTTAGAGTAAACTTCTGTATCAAGAACGAGGATATTAACGTCTTGGTTTTGAGCCAATACGTGGTCAATACCGCCGTAACCGATATCGTTTGCCCAACCGTCACCACCGATAATCCATACAGATTTATCTGTGAAGTAATCTTGAAGTTCTCTAACTTTTGCTAAATCAGGACATTCAACATCGCTGTATTTAGCAAGAACTTCTTTAGCTTTATCTTGAGCTGCACGTGCTTCTTCAGTTTTTGAATTTTCGAAGTGTGACATTGCTTCTTCAAGAGCTGATTTCAAATCGGCAGGAGCTTTTTCGTTTTCAAGAACTTTTTCAACATAAGTTTTCAAAGTGCTTCTGTTTTGATCAACAGCTAATCTCATACCGAAACCGAATTCAGCGTTGTCTTCAAACAATGAGTTTGCCCAAGCAGGACCGCGGCCTTCCTTAGTTTTTGTGTAAGGAATTGTCGGGAATGTACCTGAGTAAATTGAAGAACATCCTGTTGCGTTTGCAACTATCATGTTTTCACCGAACAATTGTGAAACAAGTTTAACGTATGGAGTTTCACCGCAACCTGCACAAGCGCCTGAGAATTCGAATAACGGTTTTCTAAGCATTGCACCCTTGATAGTTTTGGTTGTATTTTTACCCATAACGTTATCAGGCAATGAGTCGAAGAATTTTTCGTTAACTACTTCGCCTACTGCTTCTTCTTCCTCAATTGTTGACCAGCTTAAAGCTGCTTTTTCAGGATTTTTAGCCATAGGGCATTGATCGATACAAACTCCGCAACCTGTACAATCTTTGCAATAAACTTGAACTTTGAATTGCTCGCCGTTTTCGTTTGGTTTTGCATCAACTGTTTTGAAGGAAGCAGGAGCATCTTTCAATGAATCTTTTTCCATCAACTTAGTTCTGATAGCAGCGTGAGGACATGCTGATGCACAGATACCGCATTGAATACAGAATTCAGGGTTCCATTTTGGAACACGAGGTGCGATACCACGTTTTTCAAGACAAGCTGTACCTGTTGGGATTACACCGTCAACGCTCATTGCTGATACAGGGATATCATCGCCCTTTTGTCTCATTGATGGTTCAATGATTTTCTTAGCAAAATCAGATGCGTCATCAGGGATAAGTTTAATATCCTCAGCAGCTTCAACACCTGCAAGTGATGACGGAACAACAACTTCTTCTGTTGCATCAACCGCTGCATCAATCAATGCAAGGTTCATGTTAACAACATCGTCACCTTTTTTCTTGAAGGTTTTCTTAGTCATTTCTCTCATACCTTCCAAAGCTTGTTCGAACGGAATGATTCCTGAAACTTTGAAGTATGCAACCATCATAACTGTGTTAGCACCTTTACCGCGCAAACCTGGTTGTTGTTCGATAAGTTTTTCAGCATCTACGTTGTAGAATTTGATTTTCTTATCAATGATAGTTTTTTGCATATCACGAGTCAAATGAGAGAATGCTTCTTCTTTTGACCAAGGGCTGTTTAACAAGAATGTACCGCCCTCTTTAATACCTTTTAACAAGTCATATCTGCCGATGTATGCATGAGCTGAGCATGATACAAAGTCAGGAGCTGTAATAAGGTAAGTTGATTTGATCGGTTTATCACCAAATCTCAAGTGAGAAACAGTTACACCGAAAGATTTTTTAGAGTCATAAGCAAAGTATGCTTGAGCATCTTTGTTTGTATATTGACCGATAATCTTGATTGAGTTTTTGTTAGCACCAACGGTACCGTCTGAACCCAAGCCCCAGAACATACAGTTTGTAGTGCCTTCAGGTTCTGTTACGATGTGTTCTGTAACCTTCAATGATTTGTGAGTTACATCATCTTCAATACCTACGGTAAATCCGTGGAAACCGTTGTTTTCTGCGTGTTTGTAAACAGCAAGAACCATAGACGGTGTGAATTCTTTTGAAGACAAACCGTAACGTCCGCCGATTACTCTGATATCTTTGTTTTCCAAAGCTGCAACAACGTCTAAGAATAAAGGTTCACCGATAGAACCAGGTTCTTTTGTTCTGTCTAAAACAGTGATACGTTTTACAGTTTTTGGTAATGCTTCGTTGAAACGTTTAACATCAAACGGTCTGTATAATCTTACTTTAACCAAACCGTATTTAGTACCGCGTTTTGCGTTCAAGTATTCAATAGTTTCTTCTATTGTTTCACAACCTGAACCCATAGCCACGATAACATCAGTTGCATCAGGAGCACCAACATAATCGAACGGATGATATTGTCTACCTGTTACTTTTGCAACTTTGTCCATGTATTCTTGAACAATGTCAGGAACCATGTCGTAGTATTTGTTAACAGTTTCACGACCTTGGAAATATACGTCTGTGTTTTGAGCACCTACTTTACAAATAGGAGCTTCAGGTCTCATTGCTCTGTTTTTGAATTCTTCAATATATTTTGGTTCAACAAGTTTTGCAATGTCCTCGTAAGAAATTTCTTCGATTTTGTGTACTTCGTGAGAAGTTCTGAAACCGTCAAAGAATTGCAAGAACGGAACTTTTGCTTTATAAGTAGCCAAATGAGCTACCAAAGCCAAATCCATTTCTTCTTGAACTGAGTTTGCAGCTAACATTGCATAACCAGTGTTACGGCAACCCATAACGTCAGTGTGATCACCAAAAATTGATAATGATTGTGCAGCTAAAGCACGAGCTGCAACGTGGATAACTGACGGAAGCATTTCACCTGCGATTTTGTGCATTACAGGAATCATCAACAACAAACCTTGTGAAGCCGTATATGTTGATGTCAAAGTACCTGCTGCCAAAGCACCGTGAACAGCACCTGCTGCACCTGCTTCTGATTGCATTTCGGCAACTCTAACTTCTTTGCCCCAAATGTTTTTCTTGTGTTGTGATGCCCATTCATCAATCCATTCACCCATTGTAGATGATGGAGTAATCGGGTAGATTGCTGATACTTCGCTCATTGCATAGGCTATATGCGCCGCAGCGTAGTTACCGTCAACTGTTATAGTTTTTCCCGGCATAATTTAGTATCCTCCTTATTTGCTATACTTAATAAATAACCTACGCCCAATATCATAATACAAACATGCAACCATGACAAAGTTTGATGTAAAATATTTTTTAATATTTAATATTTTTGCGCAACTTTTTTTATTCACAAGATTTATATACGCGGAGGCACCATGATTTTTAGAATTAACCCGTTCAAACTAACAAACAATAACATATATAACAACTATAATAACGCAACGCCACAGCAAAAAGCTTTTCCGGCTACAAAGCCGATGCCTTATGATTCGGTATCATTTAAGGGCGGAGAAAAGCACATGTCATCACGCTCTAATGCCGTAAACCACAAGCTGGCCCAACAAATCTATGCAGAGGCAGTTCCCGTTGCGAAAGATTTCAATTCAAAATTACTAAAATATTTTGGCACTCTAAAAGCAGACGAACGCCATCCGGACAGACCTCTTGCTTATAAAAAGGGTTTGAGCGTAAGAATCAAAACTCCGGCGTCCATTTGCGAAAAAACAGCCTCCCTCGGACTCAAAAATAAAAATGAAGTAAAAGAGGAACTAGGTGACATTATTGGGGCAAGACTTGTTCTAAGAGATTCAACCAAAACCGATGAAGTTTTGAAAAAACTTATCGAAGGTGTAAAAAATAACGATATAAAAATTTTTGAAATTGAAAATTACAGACCTGAGCCCAAATATTCTTATTTATCAAAAAAACAACTTGACAACCTTGAAAAAGTTTGCAATAAAATGAGAACAAACGGTGTAACAAGAGCTGAAACCAGTATCCCTTCAGGATACACCGCCGTGCATTTTTCAGTTTACCTGAACGACGGCTTTAAAGGTGAAATCCAACTTATGGGTATTGACGTAGAGCAAGTAAAAGAAATTGAAGACATGCTGTATAAATTAAAAAACAACAAAAGTCTTACACCTAAGTATAAAATAATCGAAGAACATTTAAAAGAACTAAAAACAAACAAACCTCTGCAAAGAGCCATAACAGCATATTCAAAAGAACAATATATTGCAGCAAGGCAACGAGAACCTTATGGCATCAAGTCAAAGAGAGCCACTAAGTTCCTGCCTGCACCAGCTTATGTGCCGCCCGAATATGATTTTAATACTCTATATAGAATGAAAACAACCTGCGACTATAAGTATGGGGAAAAATCAAATTAAGCTCAAAATAGCAACATTTTCAACATGGTATGTATGGCAGAACATATCAAATGGTTGAACACTCTCAACCCTTGCACCTTTTTCTGCGAGATATTTCAAATCTCTTGCCAGCGTTGCAGGGTTGCAGCTTACGTAAATAATTTTGCCCTTGGAAAGTTTTAGCGCATTATCCAAGGATTCTTTAGTACAACCTTTTCTTGGAGGATCGAGAATTATTGCGTCAAACTTTCTTTTTTCTTTTGCAAAAAATTCACCCGCATCCATATTGTTAATCTCAACATTATCAATCACGTTTTCTTTCAAGCAATCTTCCGCCATAATACAGGATTGAGTATTTTCTTCCACACTCACGACTTTTTCGCAAACCTCACTAACGCATATTCCAAAGGCCGTAATCCCCGCATATGCATCCAAAACAGTCGGTTTTTTAAAGTTTGAGGAAATATAATCTTTTACGTATTTGAATATATTTTCGGCACTTTTGGGATTAACCTGGAAAAACGTATTTGCACCGATTTTGAAGGATTTTCCAAGTATTTTTTCCACCACAAAATCTCTACCCGCAACGCATTTAGAAATATTCCCCTGAATTACGTTTGTCTTTTTGGTGTTAAAATTAACGCAAACCCCGGAAACTTCCGCAAAGTGTTCAAAAATAGCATCTGCAAGTTTTTTAATATTTTTATTAACATCGCTTGCATTAACAACCAGCACCACTAAATTCTTGCCATTTAATGCAGAATTTCTAATAACAACGTGCCTCAAATCGCCCGAATGCTTTTTCTCATTGTAACCTAAAACCCCAAATTCAAAAGCCTTTTCACGGATAAAATCAATTATCTCATCACAAATTTTCGGTTGAATAGGGCAGTGCTTAATATTCACAAGCTCATGAGAGCCTGTCTTGTAATACCCTGCAAGAATACGCTTTGAAACCTTTGTTTGAGAAACCGGATATTGAATTTTATGTCTATATTCAAGAATTTCAGGGCTTTTTATAACCTCATTCACCAAAATATCAAGCCCGCCGATGTTTCTCATCGCGTCTTGAACTATCTGACGCTTCAATTCAAGCTGATAATCATAATCTATAAACTGAAGCTGACAAGCCCCGCAAACCTTTTGCATCGCACAAAAAGGCTTTACTCTGTGAGAGGACGGCTCAATAATTTCAACAACCTTCGCATTTGCGTAAGATTTATTTTTTTTGGTTATAGCAATTTTAACTACATCTTCAGGGCAAGCTCCCTCAACAAAAACCACCTGACCGTCAACCCTTGCTATACCGCATCCGGGAGTTGCAAAACCTTCTATTTTTACCGTGAATTCATCCGCCATAGATTCATTATATTACGAAAATTGCCGATTTAAAAGGCTTTTCGAAAATTATTAATTTTTGGTTAAAAAGAAGGGGAATTTTTAAAATCGGAGTTATAACGTAAGTGTAGAGAGTTAAAAAAAGTTTGAAAGGAGTGTTGAATATGAAATTTTTAGTTAGAAAAGCACCGGAAAATTTTATAAGAACTGTAAATGATGAAATCAGCTCTTTGTTAAACAGACATTTTGACAGCTACTTCCCTGAAGCAGCCTATTGGGAAGATATGGATAAATACTCAATGCCTGTGGAAATGACCGATAAAGGCAAAGAATTCATTGTAAAAGCCGAATTACCCGGCGTTAAAAAAGAAGATTTGGATATCGACATAGACAAAAAATACATCACTATCAACGCTAAAAAAGAGGAAGAATGCGAAGTTGATGAAAATTCTTACAAAAAATCCGAATTCAGATACGGCGAATTTTCAAGAACTGTTTACTTCCCTGAAGAAATCGATGTTGAAAAAACCGAAGCTAAACTTGAACACGGTGTATTAAAAATTAACGCACCTAAGGTTCACTTAGAAAAAGAATCTAAGAAAAAATTAACGGTTAAATAATGATTTAATCAACAACCCTGATAAAAAAACACAGCGGACAACGAAATCTCGTTGCCCGCTTTTTTGATTTATTAAAAAAAATACTTATACTTTAGGTATGAACGTATCGAAAGAAGAAGTTTATATTTTGTACAAATACGACCCATTTATAGGCGAAAAAAGGGTTAAAGGAATTTATAAATCTAACCTTAAAGCACAAGGATTCAAAAAATACCTCGAGCACAGAAATGCAATTAAGCGGACAAAAAACGAGGATTACTCAAGCTATTCAATCGAGCGAGAGAGGGTATATGTGGATTTTGAAGAATAAAAAAAGCCCTGCAAAACAGAGTTTTTAACTCTATCTTGCAGGAGATTGTGAAGGATTTAAGAAAAAGATTCTGCAGCATAATTATCTATCGCCTGACGGCGATTAGATTTATTTGAACAATAAGACACGTGTATCCACTTATCTTTCTTGTTGAATTCATAAAGTAGCTGATCATAAGGAAGATTATTTTTTATGTAATCAAAAACTTCTTTCAACTTTTTTTGAGGCACCACCAAATCCGCCGCCTGTCCCTTTAGGTGTTGGGAATTTGGCTTGCCTCCGATTTTTCGGTTTAATTGAGGGCACCTATAGCCGCTTGTAACAATTATCGCGCACCCCAAATGATTTCTCAGAGGTTGAAGAACATTTTCACACAAACTCTTAAGGTTTGCGATAACCTCAACCGATGGTCTGTTGTCAATTTTGTTTGCCAGAGCCGTCACGGAATAAGTCATCTCGTTTATCGTAAAATTATCAGTCAGTTTCATACGTAACCACCTTTGCCTTTAATTGCGCAATTTCTATTTCAAGATTTTTTTGCGCTTGAATTGCACTATCCCAGTTGCTTGCCACCATATCAATTTTGTGAAGCTGAAACCCAAGCCCGACAAGTGCGGTCACAAACATTACGCCGAATACCGTAAAAAAACGCAGCAAAAGATTTCTGTTATTTTTTTGGTTTTCATAAAGCGTATTTACCTTGTCGACAAAGGATATGTGCCCATCAAGCTGGTTAATTCCTCCAAAAAAGAAGCAGTGCATATCCTTGCAGCTTTTTGTTAAATCATCAAATTCTTTTTTAAAATCTTCAAGTTCATGTTTTAAAAGCATATGATGCTCAAAACATTTGTCCGGTTGTTCTGTCATTTTTTCTCTCCATCGGCTAATCTTTTTTGTTAAATTTTCTCATTAATTTTTCATACTCATCCAAATGCTCTTGGGCAAAAACACCTTTGTACAAATCCGTGATACTAAAAATTTCTTCTGCAATGTTCGTAGCTTCTTTGAGCCGTTTTTTGTCTTTTATAATTTGAGTTTCAGATTGTCTGGTTTTAGCGTTTTCAGCGCAATCGAAGAGGCTTTTTAAAGCCTCCGCAATTGCATTTATAACTTGAGTTAAATTCATTGGTTATCACCTTTATAAATCATTTCCGCCAATTCCAAAGCCTTTGGCTTTAATGAGTTCAAAACGGGCATAAAAGCATCATCCAGCTTGTTTTCGCTGACTTCCGCCGCCTTATTAATCAATTCAAACACAAATTCAATGGCAAGCTCTGCGGCTTTTTCGCCATAATTAAGCGACACATCTTTCAATGCGTCTTTCATTACATTATCCATTATTTTCCTCGCTTTCTAAATTTTCTTAAACACTTTCCTCGACCGCATCCTCGGTTTTCGGAAGAAGTTTTGTGTAATCACCTGTTTCAAAGAATTCATCCATCTGAACGTCTGAAAATCCCAATAACTTGCCAACCTTGTTAACATAAGGGTTTCC
>CALVBY010000051.1 GCA_944325905.1 Candidatus Gastranaerophilales bacterium
AAAAAGAGAGCGCTTTTGCGCTCTCAGGTTTTCGGGGTTATATTGAGAAAAATTACTTATCGTTTTTGAAATACCATTACATATTCATGCTTAAAGATATAAAAACCACCTGCCAAAGCACGGTAACGCCATAGATTAGCCGTTTTGCCCTTGGCTCGTTCGTTGCCTTGCATATCTTTTACAATGATTGCTTTTAGAGCAAATCCTAGCTTCTGCATTCTAGCCATACATTCAAAACCAAGTGGTTGAACTTCTGAATTTTTATAACTGTCACCAATAATCAGCGCCGCAAATCTACCTTTTTCTAATAAATCGTAGCCGTTTTTGGCAACTTTTTCAAACAAATCGTAGAATTCTTCAGTTGATGCACAGTTTGACAAATCTTCTTTCTTATCAGAAAACTTGATAATATCATCATAAGGCGGATGAAGAATCAAAAATTGAGCATAATCTTCGCCCATAATATCAAGTCTTGCTTTTACCTTTTCTTTTGCAAGCTCTGAAGCGGAATCCGCACAAATAATATTCACATCCGTTACAAGCTGTTTCGGAGTAAATTTTTCGGAAACTTTTTCTGCCAAATCATCTTTTAACTCAACACCGATACAGCGTCTGTTCATATTGATAGCTTCAATACCTGATGTTCCTGAACCAAAAAATAAATCCAAAACAACATCATTCTTTTTAGTAAATCTTTCATAAAGCTGCTGAGCGATTTGCGGAATATAATTGCCATGATATTCATTAGAATGACCATGTTCTTTAAGTCTTGACGGGAATTCCCACAATGTGTCTGTTTTTACATGGTCATAATCACGCCAAGCATTAAGATTTATATCACTGTATTTAGTGGTTTTTACCTCTTTAACTACCTGCAAATCCGCCTTTTTAGACGGTTTAAATTTAGTATTAGATTTCAATCTTACCAATTCTCTTCCCCCGCTTTATTAATATAGGTTCATTTTATAGAAATGTTTCAAATTTGTAATCAAACATTTAGATGAATTTGTGTTTGTAGTACATTGGAATTGAATGGAGGAAGTATGCTAGAATACGGATTTACCTTAAACACTTTTTTTATGATAGTAGGCTTTCTTCTTGCAATGTTCTCGTGTGTTTCAAATGATATTATTCAAACACTGGGTACTTTTTTAACTGCCAACAAAAAAACTAATTCTCTTTATATATGGGCTTTTATAAGTACAATTTGGATACTTACGATAAGTATAGGCTGGGTAGTAAATAATGGAGATATGTCTTTTGGACGTTTGGACAGAATTCCGGTTACTCACACATTCACATTAATACATGTTTTCCCGCCTATAATATTACTAATTTTGACTCGCTTTGGCATACCTGTTGCCACAGCGTTTTTAATATTGAGTATATTTTCAGTAAATGATGTTCACATTATTGGATTGATGCTTACTAAATCCTTTATAGGATATGGTGTTGCTTTAATCTGTTCTTTGATAATCTACAACATTATTGCACGCCCCATAGAAAGATATTTTTATTACACCCAAAAAAAACAATCTAAAAATATTTCAAAATGGTGGATGGTTGCAAAATGGTGTTCTACAGCATTTTTATGGTCACAGTGGATTATGCAGGATGCCGCAAACCTATTTGTATACTTACCAAGAAAAGCTTCTTTGGGTGAACTTATATTTGTGCTTGTTGCATGTACAATTTTCTTGGGCTACATATCATTTAATCGTGGCGGAGAAATCCAAAATATTGTAAAAATGAAAACAAATGTTCAAGATCCTCGTTCTGCAACTATAATAGACTTAATTTATGCTTCACTTCTTTTATACTTTATTCAATTAAACAACATACCTATGTCAACAACTTGGGTATTTCTAGGTTTGTTGGCAGGACGTGAAATTGCTCTTTATCATAGATTGCGTTTTGAATCCCCTAAAAAAATGTATAAACACATTGTAAAAGACCTTGCTAAAGTCACATTTGGTATGATTGTTTCACTTTTGGTTGTGGTAGTACTTACTAAGTTTCATGTAGTTAAAGACTTTTTCATAATGCACTTTATGAATATATAGGAAAAAAATGGCAAGAATAAAACAACTTTCAAAACATTTAATTAATCAAATTGCCGCAGGGGAAGTTATAGAAAGACCGGCATCAGTTGTTAAAGAATTAACTGAAAACTCAATTGACGCCGGAGCCACAAAAATAAGCATTGAAATCACAAATGACTGCCGTGACATAAGAGTTGCCGATAACGGCTCAGGAATTCATCCTGATGACATTATGCTTGCTTTTTCAAAACATGCAACAAGCAAAATTCAAAACGACGAGGACTTGTATGACATTCATACACTTGGATTCAGAGGCGAGGCTCTTTCAAGTATAATATCTATCTCTAAATTAACCTGTATTACAAGGACTAAAGATTTTGAAACAGGTACAAAGGTAAAGTGTGAAAACTCCGAAGTAAAAAAAGTTGAAACGGGCTGCGCTGTCGGAACAATTATGGAAATCAAGGATCTATTCTATAACCTTCCTGTAAGACTTAAATTTTTAAGAAATCCGAACACTGAATTTTCATATATTCAAGAAATAGTACAAGCACTTGCAATTATAAATTGCGGAGTGTCATTTGAGTTAAAAAGAAATGGTAAAACTGTTTTAAAAACCACAGGGCAAGGAGATCTTGCTCAAACACTTAAAGAAGTGTATTCACCCGAAGTTGTTTCAAACCTGAAAACAGTTTTAAAAACTGATGAACTTTCTCACTTAAAAATAAGCGGTATGGTTAGTAAACCCGATTATACACGCTCAAGCAAAAAAAATTACCACCTATATATTAATTCACGTGCTGTAAAATGCTCTGTTATCCAAAAGGCTATCGATACCGTTTACAAAACACTTATCGCCAATAATAAATATCCTTTTGTTGTTTTAAATCTTGAAATTCCAACTCAAGATGTTGATGTTAATGTACACCCGACAAAAAAAGAAGTTCGTTATAAAAACCCGAACCAAATATTTAATTTTGTAAGAACTGCAGTCGAAGCTGGACTTGCTAATTACGTCGAAAAGGAAATAAAACCTATTCCGGTTGAAAACAATAATATAATTGATTTTAAAGCTATTTCATCAAAAGACTTAAAAATTGACAGTGACGATGACACAATGTATGTTTCTGACAGCCTTATGCAAAAAATTCAAGATAATTTTGCACCCACAAAAGAAGAATTTCAGCAACAAACAATACTTTCCACAAAACAAACAGCTGAACCGGAACCTGAAGAAAATATCATTGGGCAATACAAAAACACATACATATTAATTGAACAAGAAAACGGCCTAGAAATTGTTGACCAACATATAGCAGAAGAACGTTATATTTATGAAAAATTAAAAGCCGAAAAACAAATAGCATCACAAATCCTTTTTATATCTGATGTCGTGAACGTTTCTTCAACAGATATGGCTATAATCAAGGAAAATTTGGATAAATTTGAAAGATTTGGGTACGAAATAGAAATTCTAAATGACAATGAACTGATATTTAAAAAACTACCTTTACTCATTGCAAAGGTTAACCCAAAAGAAATTTTAGCAGATATTTTGGAAAATATTGAAGGTGATATTGATAGGTTGGAAGAAAAAATTCTAATCACAACATCTTGCAAAGCATCCGTCAAAGCAGGTCAAAAACTTTCAACATGGCAAATGCAAGAAATCATCAAAAAATGGCGCACAACTAAAATGCCATACACATGCCCTCACGGCAGACCAATATCACACATAATTCCTCATAAAGAAATTGCATCATTCTTTCAAAGACAGGGCTAGTTTAAACAGTCCCTCTTAATCCACATTTGCAGAAAGGCATTTTCTTTCATAATGTATGTGATCTATCATGGAATTAATACGTCCCATCATATCTTTAAACATCGGAATAGAAAGGCTTTGTTTTCCATCCGAAAGTGCATTTTCAGGATTATGATGAACTTCCGCCATAACACCGTCTGCCCCAACAATCAAGCCCGCTTTAGCCATAGGTTCTATCAAATATCGCTGGCCTGTACCATGACTTGGATCAACTATTATAGGCAAATGAGAATACTTTTTAATTACCGGAATTGACGCTATATCCATAACATTTCTTGTAAAAGTACTATCAAAACTCCTAATTCCGCGCTCACAAAGTATTACATTCTCATTTCCGTTATACATAATATGTTCTGCCGCAAGCAGAAATTCTCTTATTGTACTTGCCAAACCTCGTTTTAAAATAACTGGCTTGTTGGACTTTCCAACCGCTTTTAAAAGTTTGAAATTCTGCATGTTTCTTGCACCAATTTGTATGACATCAACATAATTGGACACTAATTCCAAATCAGCAGAATCCATAACCTCAGTTACAGTCAACAAACCTGTTTCTTCACTTGCTCTTTTTAAATATTTTAACGCTTGTTCTTCGTAACCTTGAAAATCGTAAGGAGAAGTTCTAGGTTTGAATGCCCCGCCTCGCAAGAATTCACAACCCATTTCTTTTGCCGCAAAAGCAACCTGTCTTAAGCCTTCATAATCATTTTCAACAGAACACGGCCCGACAATCATAACAGGCTTATTTGCACCACCGATTTTCACCCCGTTTTCAAATTCAATAATAGTATCTTCAGGTTTTCTGTCACGAGATGCCAGTCTAAAAGGTTCACGAATAATCTTTACTTCTTTAACCCCTTCTAAAGCACTTATTCTACCTGGGGTTATAGAAGTTTTATCTCCAAAAGCATCAATAACCGTATGGATTTCACCTTTATTTACAATAACTCTAAATTCATGTTCTTTTAGAATATTAACAACTCTTTTTATATTTTCTTGTGAAGCCGAAGGCTCCATAATTATAATCATAGACTTCTCCTTTGATAATTATTATAACATAACAAAAAAGAGCCCCAAAAGGCTCTTTTTTGTTATTTGGAAAATATTCCTATTTACCTTCAACAACTGCTTGGGCTGCAGCAAGTCTTGCTTGAGGGATTCTAAATGGTGAGCAAGATACGTAATCCAAACCAATTCTGTGACAGAATTTAACAGAATCAGGATCACCGCCGTGTTCACCACAAACACCGCCAACAAGTGAAGGATTAACCTTCTTACCTTTTTCCATTGACATTTCAACCAATTGACCAACACCTCTTTGATCCAAAGTTTCAAATGGATTAGAAGGCAATATCTTTTGTTCAACATAACGATTTAAGAATTTACCTTCAGCATCGTCTCTTGAATAACCGAATGTCATTTGAGTAAGGTCATTTGTACCGAATGAGAAGAATTCAGCATACTCTGCAATTTCATCAGCGGTCAATGCAGCGCGCGGAATTTCAATCATAGTACCGAATTTGTAATCAACTTCAACGCCCTTTTCAGCCATAACTTCTTTTGCAATACGAACCAAAATGTCTTTTGCAACTTTCAATTCGTTAACATGGCCGATTAGAGGAATCATAACCCAAGGTTTAACAGCAACACCTTCTTTTTTCAAATCGCAGCAAGCTTCAAAAATTGCTCTGACTTGCATTTCATTGATTTCAGGATAAGTTAAACCTAAACGGCAACCTCTCAAGCCCATCATAGGGTTAGATTCTGACAAGCCTTCAACAACGTGAAGTAACTCTTCTTTTTCTTTTGCATCTTTGCCCAATGCCTTAAGAGTTGCAACTTCAGCAATCAAAGACTCTTTATCAGGCAAGAATTCATGAAGTGGTGGATCAAGAAGTCTTACTGTTAGAGGTTTGTCACCTAATGCCTTAAACATTGCATAGAAATCTGAATATTGCATAGGAAGAAGTTTGTCCAAAGCTTCTTTTCTAGCTTCCGGAGTTCCTGCAATAATCATTTTTTGTACCCAAGGAAGTCTGTCAGGATCCATGAACATGTGTTCTGTTCTGCAAAGACCAACACCTTCAGCACCGAATTTAAGAGCATTTTCGATATCTTTTGGAGTATCAGCGTTAGCTTCAACTTTTAATTTTTTAATTTCGTTAACCCAAGTAAAGAACTTGTTCCAATTGTCATCAATACGTGCCTCAACAAGTTTTACGGCACCTTCCATAACAATACCTTTACCGCCGTCAAGAGATATTATGTCATCTTTGCGATAAACAGTTCCGTCGCAACCTGTTAATGTTTCGTTTGCAAGATCGATCTTCAAATCTTCGCAACCTGATACACAAGGTTTGCCCATACCTTTAGCTACAACAGCTGCGTGAGAAGTAGCACCGCCACGAAGTGTCAATACACCTTGAGAAACAGCCATACCATGTATATCATCAGGACATGTTTCAACACGAACAAGGATAACTTTTTCGCCTGCTTCACCGCGTCTTGCAGCTTCTTCAGTATCAAATACAATTTTACCTACAGCAGCACCAGGAGATGCATTTACACCTTGGCAAATCTTATGAGCTTCAGCCATTGCTTTTGTATCGAAACAAGGAAGTAAGATTTGGTTTACAGTATAAGGATCGACCAATTGAATTGCTCTTTCCTTAGTTATAATACCTTCTTCACACATATCAACAGCAATTTTTACAGCTGCAGCAGCGGTTCTTTTACCATTACGTGTTTGAAGAATATATAATTTACCTTTTTCAATTGTAAATTCCATATCCTGAACATCTTTATAACCAAGTTCAAGTTTCTTTGCGATATCAACATACTGCTTGTAAAGCTCAGGCATTTCTGTTTCCAATTCAGCAATAGGTTTTGGAGTTCTAATACCGGCAACAACGTCTTCACCTTGAGCATTTGTCAAATATTCGCCGTAGAATTTATTTTCACCGGTTGCAGGGTTACGAGTGAATGAAACACCTGTAGCACAATCATCACCCATATTACCAAATACCATTGATTGAACGTTTACAGCAGTACCAAAATTATGATCAATTTTGTTCATGTTTCTATATGCAACTGCGCGTGGAATATTCCAAGATCTGAATACTGCTTCAATGGCCTCTTGCAATTGTACATATGGATCTTGAGGGAATTCTTTTCCTGTAACTTCTTTGATAACTTTTTTGTAAACAGGAATCAAAGATTTCCAACCTTCAGCAGAAACTTCTGTATCAGATTTTACACCTTCACGTTCTTTTACTTTTTCAACTTCAGACTCAAAATATTTTTGTCTGTCCATTTCCCAAGCAACAGAACCAAACATTGTTAAAAATCTTCTGTATGAATCGTAGCAGAATCTTGGGTTATTAGTTAATTTAACCATAGCTTCTACAGTTTCATCATTCAAACCTAAATTCAAAATTGTTTCCATCATACCTGGCATAGAAACTCTTGCACCTGATCTAACAGAAACCAACAACGGATTTTGAGAATCGCCGAATTTTTGTCCTTTTTGTTCTTCAACGTCTTTCAATGCTGCTTTTACTTCATCCATAAGTCCTGCAGGCATTTTGTTCCCGTTATTAATATAATCCATACAAGTTTCAGTTGTGATGGTCAAGCCCGGAGGAACAGGTAATCCTAAATTGGTCATTTCAGCCAAATTCGCACCTTTTCCGCCAAGAAGATTACGCATTGATGCATCACCCTCTCTGAAAAGCCACACGCGTTTTTCTGTCATAGTTTTTCTCCTATTCTAAAATCTAAATTTAAACAACTTAGATTGTACCATGAACATGAGTTCTAACATAAAAACTTTGTTATCAATCTTTAATAACTATTTACAAAACGCGTACAAGCGGGTTTATTTCCTGAAATAATCACATATTAAAGTCTTTTTACGGGGTAACAAACCCTTCAAGCCTTCGATAAATTTATTTTTTTCAGAATCTTCAAGTTCTTTTTTTAGGATAGCTTTTTCCAAAACGACTTTATTATAGAGTTCAGCACA
Source organism: Candidatus Gastranaerophilales bacterium (assembly GCA_944325905.1). Taxonomy (GTDB): domain Bacteria; phylum Cyanobacteriota; class Vampirovibrionia; order Gastranaerophilales; family Gastranaerophilaceae; genus SIG32. Next base: position 7,886 of record CALVBY010000051.1, read on the forward strand.
AACAGAACTCTTATCCATATGCTCTTTAAGTTGAGCAAGCTGGCGTTCTTTCTCTTTTATTGATAATACCAGTTCTTTTTTCACTATTAACCTCTTTATTCCGACATGAAACAGGATAATATTCTTTGTATAATTTTAAATCGACTTTTTAGCTGATTTTAGCAATTTAAAGCAAATAAATCATACTTATAGCCTATTTCCATAGCGTTTTTATTTAAAGGCAACAAATTTTTTCGATGAGGCGGTAATACCATATCCAACGCTTTTTCTAAAATATCAACAGACAAAAGACCACTTGCTTTTAAAAGTAAACCAAGAGCAAGCATATTTGCCATCTTGACATTGCCGAGCTTTTCAGCCATTTCTGATATTGGCGCAAATACATAATGGATATCAGCTCTATTTTGTTTTTTTTCTGCTAAAGAAGTATTTACGATTAAATAGCCGCCTTTTTTAACTTTATTCTCAAACTTGTCAAATGAAGCTTGGTTTAAAACAATGATAAAATCTGTCTCTCTTTTATTTACAGAGCTGACTTCATCATCACTCATTACAACTTCGCAATTAACGGTTCCTCCGCGCATTTCTGCACCGTATGACGGATACCACGTTACATTTTTGTTATCAATCATAAAGGCATTTGCAAGAACTTCTCCCGCCAATAGCACACCCTGACCGCCAAATCCTGCAATGACAAAATTCTTTTCCATTAGTTATTTCCTTTACTTGTAATATCTTTGTATATGCCCGGAACAAAAATAGGCATCATTTCATTTCTTACTCTTTCGTGAGCCTTTTCGGGAGACATTCTCCAGTTGGTCGGACAAGTTGAAAGTATTTCAACAAACCCAAAACCAAGACCGTTCAATTGTACTTCAAAAGCCTTTTTAATAGCTTGTTTTGCCTTTCTTATATTTGCAATCGTATCCAATGAAACTCTTGCTGAAAAAGCCGTTCCGTCACACAAGGCAACATGTTCTGCAATCTTTATCGGATAGCCGTAATATTCAACATTTCTACCTGTTGGAGAAGTTGTAGTTACCTGTCCCAAAAGTGTTGTAGGTCCAAGCTGACCTCCTGTCATACCGTAAGTAGTATTATTTATACAAATCGAAGAAAGGCATTCACCTCTTAGCGCCGAATGCAAACTTTCAGCCAAGCCAATTGATGCGAAATCACCATCACCTTGGTAAGTAAAAACAAATTTGTCAGGTGTAGCTCTTTTAACACCTGTTGCTACTGCAAGCGCCCTGCCATGTGGAGCTTCAATAGCATCAATATTCAAAAAATCATATATTGTTACAGAACAGCCAATAGAAGTTGCAGCAATAGTATTTTCTCTTATACCTAACTCATCCATAACTTCCGCGACAAGTCTAATCGCAACGCCGTGATCACACCCCGGACAAAACGTGTATTTGAAATCCTTTTTGAAAGAATCCGGTACTTTAAAAACTTGTGTTTCCATTATATCATTGCCCTTTCTATAGCTGTTTGCAAATCCTCAACACTTGGCCAAGAACCGACCGGCTTGCCGTAAAATTCTACAGGGACATTCCCATTTACCGCAAGTCTTACATCCCTTACCATTTGTCCCATATTAACTTCTATAGTAAGAAACTTCTTAACTTTACGAGATAGTTCATTTAACCTTTTATTCGGGAACGGGAAGAGTGTAATCGGTCTAAAAAATCCTATTTTCATACCCTGATCTCTGAGCTGCTTGATAGCTGCTTTTACATTTCTTGAAAGACTTCCAAAACTCAACACCAACAAATCAGCATCATCGGTATAGAGTTCTTCGTACATAACTTCATTTTCTTCCAGTTGCTTATATTTATCAAAAAGATGCCTGATATGTTCACACTGTGGCCCCTCGGTAGGTGAATAAGAACGAATTATTCTGGGATTTCTTCCTTTTGCTCCTGACAAAGCCCAACTCGAATTGTCAATTTCAGCATACGGATATTTACCAAACTCAACAGGTTCCATCATTTGTCCTAAAAGTCCATCAGCTAAAAGCATTGCAGGATTACGGTATTTATGTGCTAAATAAAATGTTTTGTAAGTAAGGTCAATAGCTTCTTGCACATTTGAAGGGGACAAAACTATGAGCTTATAATCGCCATCTCCGCCACCAATAGTCGCTTGGTTATAATCACCTTGAGACGGGAAAATATTTCCAAGTCCCGGTCCACCTCTCATAACACTGATCAATACGATTGGCAACTCATCCGATGTCGCGTAAGATAAACCTTCTTGCATCAATGAAATGGCACATGATGAAGATGATGTCATTGCTTTTTTACCGGTAGAACAAGCTCCTATACACATATTAATCGCAGCAAGCTCGCTCTCTGCAGACACATAAGCCCTTCCAAGCTCCTGCATCTTACCACTCATAAATTCACCAATCTCACTTTGGGGGGTAATCGGGTAACCAAAATAGCAATCACAACCGGCAATAACAGCAGCATTTGCTATTGCATAGTTTCCCTTCATTAAAACTTTTTTACCAGTTAAACATTCAACCATACTCTACCCTTTATAAACTTCTCTAATAGCTAAATCCGGACATCTGTTTGCACACATTGCACACCCCAAACAAACACCTTCCGGATCAACAAACTCAACTATTCTATCACCCAATTTATTTGTTTTGTCACTAATTTTTATAAGTTTTTTTGGACATTCCTTAACGCACAAATAACAAGCCTTGCATTTTTCGCTATCTATGACTATTCGGCTCATAATACCACCTCGACACAATAATACATGTTCTATTGTATCACCAACTAATCTTAAATTAGCTATAATCTTTACAATTTTAATAAATAAACTTAATATTTTTGCTAATTCCCCTATTATTCTGGTACTATATAGTACAGTAGGGATATTTTAAGGAAAATGTGAACAATGGCACAAACTATAGAAGAACTTTCTGAATTATTGGAAGGAATTAAAATTGAGGCAAACCATAATGCCGAAACTTTTGACAAGCTATTAACAAGTATTAATAATAAACTTGAATTTATATCAAATGATACTGAGGCTGATGATCTCATAAAAGTTTACTTAACAGAATTAAAAAAGACCCTTGAGGATAGGCATGCCCTTGTTGTTGAAGAATTCAATAAAATAACAAATTCCTTTAATACCCTTACAGAAGAACAATCTTCTCTTGCCAAAACTACTGAGATGAAAGAATTGTTTGATATTTTTTCAAATAACATGCAAAGTATTGCAAGAGAATTATACGGACAGAAAGAATTATTAGCACAGTATGATGAAAGATTCTCAACATTTGCTTCTGATAAAACAGATAAAAACGACATAATCTCATCTGTCAATGCAGTCAGAAAAGATGTGGAAATAATCAATCAAGGTTTTGAAACTTCAATATCAGATATAAATGCAAATATCCAATCTATATTCAAAAACTTGATTGTAATGGATCCTACGGCACAAAACGACATAGTAAAACGAGAATTAGAAAATATATACTTGTCAACCAATGCAATTCTTTCAGCATTGCATGTTGTAGATCAAAAAAATGATGATCTTGCGCAAGCTCTTGAAAATTTTATTACTAAAGATAATTTCCAAGAAGCCTTGGGAAAATTAAATGATTTACTGGAAAAATATGAAGGTATAAATTCAAGATTTAATTTAATTACCGAAAAAACTGATCTCGACAGCTTGGTGTACAAAACGTCCGAAATTTCCGAAAAAATAAATTCTTTGCCATTGAGAGAAGACTTAAAATATTTTGCTGAAAAAAATACCGAACTGGAAGCTCAAATTGCATCACTTCCGCAAAAAGATTACATCGATAATGCTCTTTTGAATACTACAGAAAAAATAAAAGAACAAATTCAAAACGCATCTGACAAGTTTGAGTTGGAAAATATCATTGCAAAAACTGATGTCATATCATCAAAATTTGAGCCACTGGCTGAAAAAAATGACATTTCTGAGGTACTTGCCAAAACAGAAAGTATAAACGAAAAACTTAACAATATACCTACAATAACAGATATTGATCAAATT
>CALVBY010000052.1 GCA_944325905.1 Candidatus Gastranaerophilales bacterium
GGTATTCACGCGCATATAGGTTCTCAAATCTTTGAAACAAAAAGCTACGCGGATGAGGTCGAAATCCTTGTTAAAGAACTTGCGCGTTTGAATGAAAAATTTGGTCTGAATTTGAATGAAATTAACCTTGGCGGTGGCTTGGGAGTTAAATATACAAATAATGACAACCCGCCGTCAGTTGACAAGATTGCGCAGGTTATTATTGAAAGTCTTGAAAAAGCGCTTGAAAAATATTCGGTAGAATCTCCGACTATATACATTGAACCCGGCAGAAGCATAATTTCAACGTCCGGTGTAACTTTATATACTGTAGGAAGCTCTAAACAGGTTCCAAACGGTACAAAATATGTCGCTGTCGACGGCGGAATGGCCGACAATGCAAGACCTTCTATGTATGGTGCGGAATATTCTGCTGTTATCGCTAATAAGCCAAATTGTATAGATTCTTTACAAACAGTTACAATTGCCGGAAGATTTTGTGAATCTGGTGATATTTTGATAAAAAATATTGAACTTCCAAATCCTCAAACAGGCGATATTATCTGCGTTTTTAATACAGGTGCATATAATTATTCTATGGCTTCTAATTATAATAGAGTACAAAAACCTGCCATGGTACTTGTAAATAATTCTCAATCTGATATTATAGTATATAGAGAGACATTAGATGATATAATTTCTCACGACGTTATTCCGAATGGGTTAGGTTAGTTATGATATCCGATATTTCAGCGTATATTCAAAACTTAATAGGGTTGATGGATTTGTCTTTTAGTTGGACAAATATCGTTGAAATATTTGTTATTGTTCTTATTCTTTGGCTTTTTTATAAAAAGTTCATTAAAAATACCCAGTCTGAAAAGTTCGTCAAAGGCGCATTTTTCTTAGTATTTTTGTGGATTTTCAGCGAAATACTCATAAGATTTGATTTGAAAATACTCGGGGTGTTTTTAAAGGCAATTGTTACTTTGATTTCGTTGAGTTTAATTGTTATTTTCCAGCCTGAATTGAGAAGATTCTTGGGATTTTTGGGTCAGGTGGATTTTGTTAACAAGTTGTTTGATAATTCATCTAAAAATAAAGACGACAAGAGGATAGATGTCGTTAAGGAAATTGTGGAATCGGTAAAATATTTTTCTAAATCTCACACCGGCGCATTGATTGTTTTCCAAAGTGATTTGAGTAATACTTACTATGATGTCGGAACGGTTTTGAATGCAGATGTTTCAACGGAATTGTTATTGACAATTTTCCACCCCAATACGCCTTTACACGATGGTGCAGTGGTTATAAACGGGGATAAGATAATTTCTGCAGGTGTGTTGCTTCCTTTGACGGAGGATCCCAAGTTGAGTTGGAAATACGGTACTCGTCACAGAGCTGCTATCGGTATGTCTGAAGTTAGTGATGCGGCTTGTCTTGTGGTGTCCGAAGAAACAGGTGATGTTTCGATTTCTATTGATGGGACTTTGAAAAAGTATGACGATTTGGTAACTCTTAAAGCTGATTTGGAAAGCATACTTGGTGTTAAAACTTCGGATGAGTCTGAAGATGAAAATAAAACTGTGTTCAAGATAAACAATTTTATAACAATTAAGAAAAAATAATATGCAGACAAAAAAAATTCCTTTAAAAATCAAAATAGCTCTAGTTATTCGTAAAATGTTGTTTTTATCGATAGGTGCCTTTATTGCGGCTGCCGCAATCGAAAGTTTCTTGTTGCCAAACAAGATTATTGATGGTGGCGTTATAGGTATATCAATGATTACAAGTTATTTGACCGGAAAAAATTTAGGCTTGCTCGTTGTTTTGATTAACTTTCCGTTTATTTGTCTTGCTTTTACCAAAATGGGTAAAAAGTTTGTGTTTCAAACGTTTTTTGCCATTGCGATGTTTTCAACATTTTTGAATGTTTTTCATGGGCATCAGGCGACGGATGATTTGTTATTGGCGACTGTTTTTGGCGGAATTATTCTTGGCATAGGTGTCGGTATTATATTGAAAAACGAGGGTTCACTTGACGGTACGGAAATTCTTTCGCTTGTTTTGTCAAAAAAATGGGGATTTTCTGTCGGTGAATTCATTATGGGGATGAATGTTTTTATATATTGCGGTGCCGGGTTGGTTTTTGGCTGGGGCAGAGGTATGTATTCTATGCTTACATATTTCATTGCCTACAAGGTTATTGATATTGTTATGGAAGGTATGAACAGCTCAAAAGCTGTTAGAATTATCAGCGACAAGTCTTATGAAATCGGGCAAGAACTCATTGACAAGCTCGATATCGGTATAACTTATATTTATGGACAAGGTGGTTATTCAAGGGTTGATAAAACAATGATTTATTGTATCATTTCTCGTCTTGAAATGTCCAAGATGAAAGAAATTATTAGAGAAATTGATCCTAATGCGTTTATGTCAATTGTGGATGTTCACGAAACATACGGTGCCAGATTGAAAAAAAGGGTTAATAAGATATAGAATTTTAATTTTGCTTGTAAAGAATAACTTTACATATGGACAATTAATTAAAAATATAATATACTTGTATCATTGAGAGGGTAAATTATATGGCAAAAAATATTGATACGGTTCCTATAGAAGTTTGTATTTTGACAGCTGATCATGATATTAAAGGGGTTGTCCACGTTTCTAAATACACGAATACCAACAGAGAACTTACGGATTTATTGAACGACAGAGAAAGAAGATTTTTGGCGGTTACTAACGCTGAAATTTATCCTCGTAATGTTAACCAATCCCCAAGACGTTATAATTTTTTGGAAATTCATATGGATTATGTTTTGATGGTTCATCCTGCATCTCAGGCAGTGTTTAAAGATTCAGGAAAAACTCAAGAAGATATTGCAAGATTCCGTGATTTGAGATTGAAGTTAAATCAAACAAAGCCGTTTTAGATGAAAGCTCTTATTGTTGATAATGTTAATAATGCAGCTATTGAAGTTCTTCAAAATGCAGGAGTTGAGACAGTTGTTTTGCCTCCGCAATCAGAAGATGAGTTGTGCCGTATTATAGGTGATTTTGATGCAATCCTTTTGAGAAATTTGACTTATATAACCGGTAAAGTTATTGCCGCTGCTAAAAATTTAAAGATAATCGGTCGTGTTGGAGCAGGTTTGGATAATATTGATTTAAAAGCTGCAGAAAATGCCTCAATAAATGTTATCAATTCACCTGACGGAAATACCATTGCAACTGCGGAGCATACAATTGCTATGATGCTCGCTCTGTCACGCCATATTCCTGCTGCGTGTGATTCTGTTTTTATGGGAAAATGGGAACGTAGTCGTTTTATGGGAAACGATTTGTATGGTAAAACCATTGGTATTATTGGGTTTGGCAGAATTGGGAAAAGGGTTGCTGAGTTGGCTTCGGCTTTTGGAATGAATGTTATTGTTTATTCCCGATCCAAAACTGACTTGTATCCTTATTTTGATAAATTGGAAGAATTTTTGCCTCGGTGTGACTATGTATCTTTACATCTCCCAAAAACTCCTGACACTGTCGGAATTATTAATTCTAAAACTATTTCTATTATGAAACAGGGAGTTAAAATTATCAATTGTTCAAGAGGTGGTCTCGCTGTCGAAAATGATTTGGTTGAAGGTATTAAAAAAGGTATAATTTCAGGAGTTGCAACGGATGTTTTTGAGCAAGAGCCTGATATAAGTAATTCTCCGCTTTTGAAATATCCGGATTATGTCGTTGCTGTTCCTCATCTTGGAGCCAGTACTATTGAAACTCAAACAAAAGTCGCAATCGAAATTGCGACTCAAGTCTGTGAATTTTTGTCTATCAATTAGTGATAGTTATAATAACGCTTTAAAAGATTTGTATTTGTAGTTGTTATATCAAGTTTATGAACTTCGGGTTTAACTGTAGAAGCTTCATTTTTTTCTTGTTCAGTTTGTTTATCCCCTTCAGAGTTTTTTGGCGCTAACCCTCCGTGCATATCCATTTTTTGTTTAACTTTTGCAGCTAATGGTGTTGCAATGAAAGGTACAATTACACGTTTTCCTATAATTGTTGCGGCTGCTATATCTGCAACGAACTTGAATAATTTTAATGCATCCGATTTGACGTTATTATATTCTTTTTCTATGTTAAGTTTTCTTGATACAACTTGTCCGGCTTGTTGTTGTTGCATACGAATTTTTGATGCTATGTTTTTAGCGTTTTCTGCATTGAATGATTTTTTGAATAATTTATTGAATATTGGTTCGCTGAATTTACGCATTGCAAAGAACATTCCGATCTGTGCCAATATCATCAAAACGCCGTTTGTCAAATCCAGTGCTGCAACAAATTTACGTTTTTCTTCAGGGATTTTTTTGTTATTCATACTTTGAGTAACGTATTTATAGCAACCTACGCCGTCTTTTATTACAATTGATGCTACTGTAGCTATGCCGAGAGCTTTTTCAGGGTCTTCACGAAATTTTCTTTCTGCCCATTGTAGTGGTTTGCTTTTTTCTACTGCACCTATGGCTTTGGATGTTACTGATAAAACTTTGTTAATCATTATTTATCACCTCCAGCCTTTTGCGCTTCACCTTTTTTGACTCCTGAAATCTTAGGGAATACTAATTCCATAAATCTTGGATATACCCAGTTTAGAGCATTACATGTTATTGGTAATGTTATACATACACCGATTAGTATTTTTATTATTTGGTTTGGTGCTTTGTATTTATTTTCAACTAATTTCTTGTATAGTTTTGTTATGTCTTTATGAACTTTTGAAGTTAATTTGCCAACATTTGAATCAAATGTATCTGTATCATGCAATATTGATTTTAAAAGTTCATCTGTAGATTCAAACCTGCAATTGTCGACAACTTTTGCAATTGTATCGGTTATTGTTTTTCCGTTTGCAGATGCAGGATCTGTTATTTTGCTTAATTTTAGTTTAGTTATTGTTCTGTCAAGTTCAGCATTCCTTAAAGACATTGCATCCAAATATTTATCTGGAGAGAATACATGTTCAGGGCATGCTTGTTTTATAGATTCAATTCTCTTAAGAGTTCGTGAAACTCTGCTTGCTCTTATGTCTTCTGGTCTGTTAAGAATTTCTTGTATTATTTCTTTTACTTCAGGAGATTCTTCTTTTTGAAGTAGAGCTTTAAGGGTTGTTTCGGTTTGTTTGTATAGGTTTTGAAGTTTATTTGGATCGTTTTCCTTTAGTATTTCTTCGTAAGGAATATCTTTAAAGATTTCTCTCAAGTGATCTTCATTGCCTATAAGTGTTTTAGCTCTTTTTGTATAGAATGCAAGACCGTTATTGTCAATTTTTAATTTTTGTGCATCACCTATGTAATCATTAATTTGATTATTAATTAATTCTGCAAGAGTTTTGTCATCTAAGTAACGTTCACCAATTTTAATTCGGCCTGTTTGTGTAAAGTTTTCGGCTAATTGGCTAAGCTGAGCATCTGCTTTTGCTTTTACTCTGTCTTTTAACAACTTGTCATACTCAGCACGTTTTTCTTTTGTTTTTGCGTATCCGTCTTTTAAAATTCCAAAAATGGATGGCTTTTTATGACCTTCAGCCTCTAATTCTTTGCGGGTAATAGTCTTTAAGTAAGAATCATTATTCAAAGCGGATTGGTCAATATGTAAACTTAAATTTTTTGAATACTTAGGATTATTCAATATTTGATCAAGAAATTTATCAATTGGTTTTAGTGCACTTACTTGGAATAAGATTGCTAATACAGCGGATATTGGTTGCCTCATAGCGGTATATATTTTTGTATTAGCAACATCTTTTTTCTGCTCTTTGGAAGAACCTTTAGGCGCCTTTACAAAAGGGTTAAATCCTATAAAAATTGGTGCTACCAAACCTGTACCGAGTGCAGTAATTAATATACCTCCAATTTCTCCTTTTAACCATTCAAGATTTTTCATTTTGGTAATTGCGTTTTTGCCAGGCAATGCGTTTGTAATTTGTTCTGCAACAGATCCTATACCACCGGTGAAATTCGGTTTAGCATCGCGCTTTTGTACTTTTGGGCTCGCAAAATTACGATTAATACTTTCTACTTTCATGATATATACCTACAAATACCTTCTATATATATAGAGTTTTAAACAAAATTAAAATTGCCATATCTGCGTTAATTATGAAGTTTTGTAAAAACGACCGAATACTTCCATCATCTCTTTAAAACCGGTTAATAATCGTTGTGCAGAATACTTAAATTATTAACTTCATTCCCTAATCTTTCCCAAGAGGGATACAATTCAATTATACTACATCAAGGGAGCTGTCAAGCAGGACTTGAAAAAAAAACAGGAAGTTATAAAATATATAAAAAAGGAATATATCATGGTTGAATTTGTAAATAAATTAAAAAAATTTTTAACATCATCTAATACAGTTAAGGTTTCTGCTTTGATCGGTTTTACTTTATTGATGACAGGTGTAATTGCATCGCAGAATTACTTTTTCCAAAATATAATCGAAAATGGTATAAGCAAGCGTGATATAGTTGCGCAAAAAACACTTACTGTTGTAGATGTAAAAAGAACCGAACAACATAGAAAAGAAGTTGCTTCTAAAGTAGAACCTGTTTTAACTGCGGCCGAAGATGATTTTATAAAAACGAATTTAACAACTATGGAAAATTCCATATTGCAAATTCGAAAAAAGGATACTGATGCTGCGGTAAAACTCGATGAGTTGAGTATATTGTTGGATTTGTCTGGAAATCCGCGTAAAGAATTTATTACTACTTTCTTGCTTAAATCTGATGATGCCAGCTTGCATGAAGTATTTGATAAGGCAAATATGACTCTGGACAGAATTTTGCATGTTGGTATAAGTGAAAGTGACTATGAAAACAATGATATTCATTTGTTGGTAATAAACAATATGGTTTCCAATGTTTCAAGACGTCAAATTTCTGTAATAAGTGCGCTTTTGGAACAGGTTATCGTACCAAATCTTGTTGTAGATGAATTTGCAACAGAAATTGCAAGAAAAAATGCTATGAATTCGGTTAAGCCTTATGAAATAACTTTCCAAAAAGGCGACAAAATTTTATTTGAAGGGGAACCTGTTACAAGATTAAAAAGAGATGCGTTAAGACAAGCCGGGTACAACGTTTATGAGCTAAATTGGCAAGGGCTTTCGGCTATTTACATTTTAGTATTTTTAACCACGCTAATGTTTTTGGGCTATATGAAGTTTTTTGAAAAGACTTTTTTTGAAGCCCGCTATATATCAATATCAGCAGTTTTATCAATAGTTGTTGCTATTATTGCAACAGTTATTCCAACGGGATTTTCGCCATATATTCTGCCTATTCCTGCTTATATGATTATTATGGCGATATTCTTAAACCCCAGAGTTGCTTTTATTGCTACTGTTATAATGTCTTCAGTTTTGGCTGTTGGCGCGCAATATGATATTCAATGGCTTATAACGTTTATACTTTTGGGTATGGTTTCAATGATTACCCTTTCAAAAATCCGTTATTCAAGGCGTTTTGATTTAATTAAGAATGGTTTGTATATTTCCCTTGCTGGATTAGTTGTTACGTTAAGCATTTACTTGATTGAGAAATGTCTTATTGACGTAAGTAATATGTTGATTGTTGAAAATTGTGTATTTATATTTATAAATGGTATTTTGAGTTCGATAATTGCATTAGGGTTGTTCCCTGTTTTTGAGAGCTGGTTCGGTATAATTACTCCATATGGTTTGGCCGAGCTGGCAGACCATAACCAACCGCTTTTGAAACGTTTGCAGTTTGAGGCACCCGGGACTTATCACCATAGCTTGATGGTTTCTAATCTTTGTGAGGCTGCTGCGGAAGCTATTGGGGCAAACCCGATTTTGGCAAGAGTCGGAGCTTTTTATCATGATATCGGAAAATTAAAAAGACCGTTGTTCTTTGTAGAAAACCAGTCATATTTTGGTATTGAAAATCCTCATACAAAGCTCAATCCGCGTTTAAGTAAGATGGTTATTACAGCTCACCCTAAAGATGGCGTTGAGTTGGCAAAGGAATACGGTTTGCCGCCTATTATACATAACTTTATTTTGCAGCACCATGGTGAAGGTTTGGCAAGTTACTTCTATAATCAAGCGGTTCAAGAAGAAGGTATCGAAAACGTTAAGGAAGAACAGTTCAGATACACAGGTCCTAAGCCTAATACAAAAGAAACTGCTATATTGATGATTGCTGATGCCGTAGAATCTGCGGTGAGATCTTTGAAAAATCCGACTCCGGAAGAAATTGAAAAGATTATTGATAAGATAATAGTTGAACGTTTGAACGATACTCAGCTTGCCGATAGTCCTTTGACTTTGCATGATTTGAAGGTTATTGCGGCAACATTCAATAGAATCTTAAGGGGTATGCAGCACAATAGAATTAAGTATCAGGAAAATCTGGCAGAAGAATTCGACAAAAGTAAGATTATAATGCCTAATAAACTTCTTGATGAAGATTTGGAAAATAAGATAAAACAGCTGGAACAACGCAGTGAAGAAAATAAAGATTAACGTTTTTAGCGAAAATATTTTTGAAGAACGCGACATTAATGAAAAAAAATTCGTAGATATCGCCAAAAAGGTTCTTCGCTTTTATATGGATAAAATGTTCACAGAATCATGCTTAAACGGTTATGAATTTAATACGATTTCTTTTGATTTTTTGTACTGTGACAGCAATAAAACTCACGAGATTAACAAAGAATATAGAAATAAGGATTACCCTGCCGATATTATAACTTTTGCAATTTTTGCTGATAGCGAGGAAAAGTTCATCTTCGACGGTGAGATTAATCTGGGTGAAGTTATAATCGCACTCGACAAGGTTCAGGAAGAATCTGAAAAAAAAGGTACGACGTTTGACCATGAACTGGCTTTTTTAATAAGCCATGGGATTATGCACCTTTTAGGATTTGACCATCAAACTATTGAGGATTATAATTTTGTTGTAGGGTTACAAAATGAAGCGCTGGAAAGTTTAGGGTTATGACAAAGTACAAATCTCAAGGATTTTCAAATACTTTTAAAAATGCACGAAAAGGTATAAGGCTCGTTTTGAAAAGCGAAAGAAATATCAGGGTGCACTTTTGTGTTGCGGCTTTAATCTTAATATTAGCTGTGGGGCTTGATTTTTCTACAACAAAGATTTGTGTATTGCTTTTGACAATTTCTTCCGTAATTTGTGCCGAGATGGTTAATTCTGCAATAGAATTTTCACTGGATGCTGTTTTTAAAAACAAGTATTCAACACTTGTCGGAATGGCAAAGGATATTGCGGCAGGGGCTGTTATGTTTAATACTTTTATAGCTGTTGCGATTGGCCTTGTACTTTTTTTACCGGCTATTTGGGACTTTTTTGTGTAATAAAAAAGTCTTGATTTTCATCAAGACTCAATAAATCACATTTACTTTTCTTTATTTTTTAGTTGTTACTCAACACTAATCTGAATGTTGCTAAATTTTTTATAGAAAGCATAGCGTGCTTGTTATGCTGTTCTTCTGCTATATTGAAGATACGAATAATACGTTGAATTTCTTCCAAATCTTTTCTGGAATTGATTTTATAAACGTTATTAATCGGATCTGACACAACTGACATCATCGTATTTAATTCTTGTTCTTTCATCTGAGTTATCCTCTTTCCAACCTGTATATTTATATAAAGAGAATTTCTCATCCGAAATTGCTTTTTTGATGTCAGTTGAGTTTACATTTGTTAATATTCTGGCAAAAAACAGATTATACTGCTTTTTTAGCTTGTTTCCAGAGTGCGTCAAATTCTTCAAAAGAATATTCGTTTAAAGGTTTTGTTGCAAGCTCTTCCATCTTACGGAAACGTTTTTCAAATTTTTTATTCGCCTTTAAAAGCGCCTGTTCGGCATCAATTTTGTTCCAGCGGGCAAGGTTAACCGTAGCAAACAGAATATCACCGAATTCTTCTTCCATATGTTCTTTGTTTTTTTCTTGACAGGCTTCCTTAAATTCGTCAAATTCAGAAAAAATACACTCATACAAAGATTTTTCATCAGGCCATTCAAAACCTGTTTTTACAGCTTTTTTACTTATTTTTTGTGCACTCATCAACGCAGATTGTGCTTTTGAAATTCCATCCATAGCAGATTTGCGGTGAGTTTTTTCTTCGGCCTTTAACTTATCCCAATTTTGGAGAATTTCATCGGTAGAATTAACCTTCAAATTGCCAAAAACGTGCGGATGGCGGTGGATTAACTTATCCTTAATCCCCTTTGCCACGTCATCAATATTGAAAGCACCTTCTTCTTCGGCGATTTGAGCGTGAAGTACTACCTGTAAAAGCACATCGCCAAGTTCCTCTTTTAAATGCACCATATCATCGTCGTCAATGGCGTCAACTGCCTCGTAAGCTTCCTCAAGCATATTCGGCCGAAGAGTCTTGTGTGTTTGTTCTCTGTCCCATTGGCAACCGTTAGGTGCTCTCAGTTTTCTTATTACATCTATTAATTCTTTTAAATTTTCATATCCCATATTCAAATTTTAGCACAAATTCCAACTAAAGTTTATATTATTATTTTAAATAATACACCAAAAGGTGGATTTCATATTTTTGAACTATGTTATTCTTAGTATGTGAATAGTGAAGAGAGAGGTATACATTAATGGCTATAATTGCAAAGATTGGTCAGGTTCTAAACACCCCAATAAAAATCGGAAAGACAGTTAATCACTCATCAAATCCATTTGCAGCATCATCATTCAAAGGTAACGTATTGACTGCAGATGTGTTTGAAACAAAAGCTCCAAAGGCATCTATGAAAGATAAATTAAAACTAAGTGCTTTTGTAGGCTCTATCGGTGATGCATTCCCTACTTTCCGCAAAGGAATTGAATCAGTCGTTGCATTTGGTAATAGAATGAAGGAAGGTATTTCTTCTGCAATGAATAAAATCAACGAAATTGGCAACATGGAAATTTCTATAGATTTTGCAGGTGCAGGCAGAGCAATCAAGTCAAGCTTTGCATCAATGGCTGATAATTACAGCGTGCAAAAATTAAGAAAACAAGATGTTGCTTCACTTGAGGCTATGTGGAAAGATTTGTCAGGATTAAACGTTGCAGCATAGAGGAGGAGATAAGATGAGAGATAACAAAAACAGAAAAATAAGAAATATTATTGAAGCTTTATGCTTGCATGAAGATGCTGATTCAATCAGAGTTTTGGAACAAATGGGAACAAATTCTTCTGATGACGAAATCAGAGAATTAACTGCTCGTGCATTGGTTAGAAAAAATATGCACGATTCACTTGCAGTAACAATTACAAACAAAGGTAAAGGCATCAACGATATGTCAACAGTTGTTGCTATGAGTACTATAAACGAGCTTCTTGCTCTTGATAATAAAGACGAAGCTTTGAAAATTCTTTCTGATAC
>CALVBY010000053.1 GCA_944325905.1 Candidatus Gastranaerophilales bacterium
GGTTCTACCGCGTTTTTTAAATCTTTATTTTTTGGATCACCCAAAAATATTTTTAGATTACCTTTAACAATCGCTTGTTGAAAATTTTGGACTGTAGCTTTATCTTGTTTTTTTACAACGCTATAAACATTGTTAACTGCCTGTTTTATTGATGATTTAGAATCAAAAGTTAAATTTGTGAGCCAATTTACCAGTTTTGTTATAGGGAATTTACCCTTAATAACTGATGCACCTATAAATCTTAAACCTAAAATAGAGCCAATGCTCCATAATGTAACCCCTAATTCTTTTGCGATTTCAGAACCAGCCTCAACATCTTCAGAATATCTTTGAGACATTTCATCCACCTCATCAAAAGCTCTAAATACATTCTTTTGCAAAGCTTGAGCGTCTGCTTTTTGAGAATCAGTTATTTCAATTTGACTTAATGCTTTTTGTAATTTTTCATTTTCTTTGTATGTTGTCTTTTTATATTTATTGTATTCTGATTTATCCCTGACATAAGAAGCCAAGAATGAAAAACTTCCACCCAATTTTTTGAAGAAACTTTGTTTTTGTTTTTCTGCTTTAATATTTTCTGCCTTTTTCATGTCTTCATCAGAAAAAGACATTAGTCTTGTAGTATTTTTCAATAAATCTTGTCTTGCCTTGTATCTTCCTATTCTGGATGCCTCTTTCTCTTCTAAAGTTCCCTGCATTTGTATGCCAAAAGAAGTTAAAACCGGAATAGCAACAGATGCAATTCCTCTAATCTTTTTATCTGCTTTAGCTAACTTTAATATTTTATTAATTCCAAAACCTAATGGAGCAGCCACTATCCAAGATAACGTTCCAAATGTATCAAATGCATTTTCAACATTTTCAGAATATTCTTCCGCTTTTATATTAATTTCTTTTACAGCATCTACAATTAATTCCCTATCTTCTTGAGCTTTTTGCAATTGTTCTGGAGATAGATTTACTGATTTAAGTTTTTCTATTTCATTTGGATCTTTGTTCGCCAACCATTCCGCATAATTTTTCTTATCCTTTGAAATATCCATTAATTCTTTAATCATCTTAGAAATACTATTACGCTCTTTTTCATCAGGTATTGATTTTGCAATTTCTTTAGCTTTTTCTAATTGTTCCGGAGTATAAATCACAAAATTTTTGATATCTTTTAATTCATTATGCTTTGCTTGATAACGACCTATTCTTGAAGCTTCTTTTTGTTTGGAATTTCCCCAAAGAATCATACCAACTACACTAGCAAGCATTAAGCCCATCATCGCAAGGGGTCCGTATTTTTGGAGACCTAAACGAACTTTAAAAACTCTTTCGGTCAATTTTTTATGTTCCGAAATTTTTAGAGCTCTATTACTGTCATTTACAAATGAATTGTTAATTTCCTGATTTAATTTATAAATCTTCTTGAATAATTTAGAAGTGATTTTTTTATCAACAAAATTTAGTAGTGGATTCTGAGCAAAAGTTAATCCTAGTACAGGAACCATAGATATGAGTCCTGTAAACTGTTCCATATCTTGACAATTATCTTCGGATTTTGCATCCATCATTTCTGTTGCTCTGATAACTGTTTGAGCCTTTTTATTTGTCAATTCTAATTTATCTTTAGGAATTTCAATATTTGCGGCTAAATACTCTTTTTGAGCTCTTTCATCAGCTTGCTTTTATTCCCAAGCATCATATTTATTATAATTTTTTCTTACTTCCTTAATTGAATTTAAAAATTGTCCCATTAATTTTTCCAAGAATTTTTCTACCGCTATTAAGATAAAGTTATCTACAAAAAAGAAATTGCTATTTCATTTAATATAAATTAATACTAACCATACAAAACAAAAAATCTAATTTATTGTAAAAGAACACATGGTTTGATTTTTTGTTACAGAAGATTTGACTATTTTGTTGAGCTAAAAGTCAACCATACTCTAATAAAAGAGTAGTTTGTAAAAATAAAATTTATTGTGGCAAAATCTCTATTCAATTATGTTAAAATTGGTATATGAAAGTAAACTTAAAGACAAATTGCAGAATAACTTTCATTTGTTTACATCCAAAAGATTTAGCTTACAAAAAATTATTGCAAAAGGGCTTGCAAGACAGTTTTGGCATTTCGTGCAAACCGGAGGATTTAAATGCCGTTGCAGAGCCGTTTGAATTAAAGCAAATATTAACAAACTAAAACCGGAACACTATCAAGTAGGGGAGAAACTCAAAGCTAATTTTCATCTGCATACGATCGCGTCTGATGGCAGACTAACTCCTAAGGAATTTTTAAAACAGTGCACCAGCTATGCAAACAGAGTTTTTAAGTCAGGAAAAGCAAATGACAATTTGCCTGCATTTTCTGCCGCAATTACTGATTATGACAGGGTAAAAAGCTCTCAGGAAGTAATTGTACTGATATCTCAAGAACCCGGCAAGTATAAAAATTTTAAATTCGTTGCCGGTTGTGAATTTTTGCTACATGGTTATAAAGAACCTCACCCGGCATTTGAAGCTGTTGGCTTGGGTTTTAACCTTTTGACAAAACTCTTGAGACACTGATGAAAGGTTTTGCGCCAAACAATCAGGTCTCGGATATTCACAAAATCAAAAATGCCGGCGGAATTTTATCCTGGGCTCATCCCATAGTTACCCCGGATAAAATAAATGATGATTTTTTTGAGTTTTTGAAAAAACACGGTATAGACGGAGTGGAAGGAAATTATCAATATAACAGATGGGATAAAGAATATGTCGATTCGATAAAACCAATGCGGGAAAAACTTATTAAAAAATTCAAAATGTTTGTAACTGGCGGAACGGACTGCCATACAAAATCCTTGTTCTAGAGCTTGTAGGTTGGGCTTTCTGAAGTGTCCCCTAAAAACAGTAGACAATCAGTAGGACGTATTTAAATTAGCAAAAATTTTTATTTACAGGTTTTAAATTCTAAATTGAGCATTATGGATTTATAAATTGTAATACATATTTTGCACTGGTCAAAAAAAATGCTAAAATAATTCTGTTGTAGAGACTAAGGAGATGAAATGAACAGCATTGGAAAGCAGATTGGGGTATTAGTAAATTTAGAGTTTTCTAAACTCTTTGTTGGTCAGCTATTTTCACATTTGGCAGATGCAATTATACAATTTTTATTAGCCGGAATACTTTTACAAATTTCGGAAAATCCGGGGAAATCAGTTGCAACAATGTTTTTTGTGTTTTTACTTCCGCAATTTTTATTAAGTTTATTTTCCGGAGCCTTGAGTGACAGGTTTTCAAGAAAAGTTCTCTTGACCGTTAGTTGTCTGTTTAGGGCTTTTATTATTGGAGTATTGATTTTATTACTCCCTCAATTATCTACAAGTTTAATTTATATTTTTGCATTTGTATTAGGAATCGGTGCTGCATTCTTTTATCCTGCAAAAATGTCTGCTGTGACCAATGTTGTCAAAAGGAATCAGTTTAAATTTGCAAATGCCCTTACTTCTCCAGTCGGTGCGGTTTCGCTCCTGTTCGGCGCCTTAGCAGCAAATCATCTTATAAATTTAAGTGTTGTAAAAGCATTATATATTGTTACAGCAATGTATTTTATCGGAGCGTTTTCAACTTCAATAATAAAGTTCTTAATCCCGCAAAACTACTTTACAGGAACACAGAAATCAAATGATATGTGCATAGCATTCGATTATTTGAAAAAACATAAAAAAGCTCTCTATCTTGTCGGGTTGTCTGTTTGTCTGCAATTTATTGTTGCTGCGTTTTCAAACGGTTTAAATGCACTAATTACGGAGCATTACGGATTGAGCTATCCAGAGTTGAACTATTTGAGAACCATTATCGGTATCGGAATAATTGCCGGTATGGGAACCGCAATTTATTTTGCAAGAATTATGAGAATTCCGCACCTGTTCGCAAGCAGTTTTATTATTTTATGTGCAGCTTTAATTACGGCTCCTCTATGCAAAAGCGTTGACACTGCCTGGTTATGGCTTATTCCAATCGGAATGGCTGACGCTGTTGTTCTTGTAATGCTTGATACTATTTTGCAAAAGGTAACACCGGATAAAATGCGCGGAAAAATATTCGGACTTATGCTGACATTTAATACGCTGAGTTTCTTAATAGGCACAGCTATTATCGCTCATATTGCCGGTTTTATTAATCCTTTAAACATCTTTAAAGGAATAGCTGTAATATCATTCATTCTGGCGGCTCTTATCCTTATCCTTGACAAATCATTCAGATATTTTCTGCTCAAAGCTGCTCTTGGACATATATTCCTGCTGTTGTTCCGCTATAAAGTCGAAGGCGCTGAAAATATTCCGCGTAAAGGCAAAGTAATCCTTGCAGGAAACCATACCGGCCATCTTGATCCTTTTATCGTTCAAATGGCTACTCACAGACAACTCTGGTTTGTCACCGGACCGGCTGCATTCAAAGTTCCGATTGTCAAACATTTTCTGAAATATTTTAATGTACTGCCTCTCAAATTTGGTAAAGGTCTTGAGGCTATTGACGCGGCAAAAACAAAATTAAATGCAGGTGAAGCCGTTATAATCTTTCCGGAAGGCAAATTTACACCTGACGGAGAATTATGTAAATTCAACCGAGGTGTTGGATTAATGGCAAAAGGCACAAATACCCCGATAATACCTTTTGCTATAAAAGGCGGCTTTGAAACGTGGGGACAGACACGCAAATTGCCCAAACTTTTTAATACAATCGTAATCCAGTTCGGACAACCGATTACGGACTTTGACCGTGATGAAAAAGAGATAGCTCATGAATTACAGACATGTGTAAATTTCATGAAAAAATCTCTTGAACGCCGCGTTTTTTACAATATTAACCATAAACTCCATTCAAACTTTCTTGATTTAATGCAGGAAAAAAGTGATATTTATGGTCAGGTAAATGCTCTTTCTCTAAAAACCAAAAACGGATATGAAGAATTGAGTTATATAGAGCTGTCACGCAGAGCAAAAAAATTCGCCAATTATTTAATCGAAACAGCCGGACTCCAACACGGCGAAAGAGTCGCTATAATTTGCGAATCCAGACCGGAATTTGCTGTAGGAATTTTTGCATCAATCCAAACAGGTGCAATAACTGTTCCGCTGGATGTCAAACTTACTGTGCCCGAGCATACGCATATTTTGAATGACTGCAATCCGCGAATTTTGCTTTGTTCAAGTCATTATTTGGAGCATGCGATTGAAGTTAAAAATAATGTTAAGTCAATCGAACAGATTTTTGTTCTGGATGATGAGGAGCGGAATCATCCGGAAATACCTTCAGTGTCAGCATTGGATGCAGATATTGAAAAAGATCTGGGCAGACCACGCTCATTGGATGAAACCGCATTAATTGTTTACACCTCGGGAACAACAGGCAATCCAAAAGGTGTAATGATTAGTTTCGGAAACATATATTCTCAATTAAGAGATTTTGAAGCAATGTTTAAGCTTACACATGAGCATACTCTTTTGTCTATCTTGCCGCTAAATCATTTGTTGGAACTTGATTGCGGATTTTTCGGCATGCTTTACATGGGCGCGAAAATTGTTTATATCAAAACACTTAACCCGAAAGAACTTACAACTGTTATGAAAGAAAAGGGAATTACAAATATGATTGTAGTTCCGCTTGTGGCTAAAATGCTTAAAAACAGTATTGATAAACAAATTAAAAAGCAGTCTGCAAGCACGCAAAAGATTTTCAAATGTTTATACGGAATTTCTAAATTTATGCCGCGCAAAATTCGTCGGTTGATGTTCAAGTCAGTAATTGACGGTTTAGGCGGAAGATTGGAATGTTTCATATGCGGCGGGGCACCTTTGGAAGACAGTGTTGCCGAATTTTTTGAACGAATCGGTGTTCCTGTATTTCAAGGTTACGGCTTAACAGAAACTTCTCCTACAATTTCTACAAACAGATACGGACATTCTAAAATCGGAACGGTAGGGCAGCCTCTGCCTTCTGTACAGGTAAAAATAGCTGACAACGGTGAAATCCTTGCGACAGGACCAAATGTTATGCAGGGTTACTACAACAAACCCGAAATGACGTCCGAAGTAATCGATGAAAACGGTTGGTTTCACACAGGTGATATCGGTGAAATCGACAAAGACGGCTTTATTAAAATTACGGGCAGAATTAAGAATATGATAGTTCTGGGCGGCGGCAAAAAAATCTTTCCTGAAGAAGTTGAAGCAGTATTGGAAACTTCTGAGCTTATTAAAGAAGTATGTGTAATGTCTTTGACAATAAAATCCGGCAATAAAGCAGGGACAGAAGAAGTCGGCGCAATTATTTCACCCTGTGATGAACTATTAAGCAAAACAGATGATGAAATTAATCAAATATTAGAACAAGAGGTGAAAAGACTTTCAGAGGCAAATCTGGCTCCGTATAAAGCACCAACTGTTGTTGTTCTTCATCGTGACGAACTTCCGAAAACGTCTACCAGAAAAGTCAAACGTAAAGAGTTAAAAGATTGGTATGAAATGCTAAAAGTTTAATCTTATAAATTTTCTTTCTTTTTATGAGTAAGATATAAATTCTCTACAATGGATTTTACCTTTGATGTAAATTCTTTTGTAGAAGTATTGTCATAATAAATGGGATCAGCAATATAAATATCTGATATAAACGGAACTAAAATAGCATCAATTTTAGGAAGAATTTTATCCGGACCGTTAATGTATAAAGGAATTACCGGAACATTTGGATTCGTTTTTGCAATATGGGCAATTCCTGTTTTAAATTCTTTTATTTGATTATCTTCTCCGCGTGTGCCTTCAGGATAGATTATTATTATTTCATTATTCTTCAATGCTGTATTTATATCAGCAAAAACTTCCTCTTTTGACTGCCTGGTTATGTGCCTGCTTATAGGGATAATTCCTATAAGTGTTTTGAATATAAAAGATTTAAATTTCGTATTACAAAAATAATCTGCCGCCGCTACGGGATGAATCTTTAAAATAGTCAATATCGGAAAAAGGCTCATAATAAGAAGAGTATCTATATGGCTGTTATGGTTGGCAACAATTATGGCAGCCCCCTTGTTCTGTAAAAGTTTTTCCAAATTACGTACATTTATTCCAAGAACGAAAAAAATAAAAGGTTTTACAAACAATAGAAAAAATAAAAACTTTGCTGTATTGTTTAAATATTTCTTATCCATAAACTAATTTAAGATACCTATGTTATAGTAATATGCTACATAATGGAAAAATAATGGTACAGTAAATATCATACTGTCTAATCTATCAAGAATGCCGCCGTGTCCAGGCAGTAGCGCCCCTGTGTCTTTAACACCTATATCTCTTTTAATTGCAGACATTGTAATATCTCCGAAAAATCCTGCAATTGCAAGTATTGCACCTAAAATAAATGCCTGCCAAAAAGAAAACGGAGTTAAAAATTTAGCAAGAATACCAGCAATAACTGCTGTAGATACCACCCCGCCCAAAAGCCCCTCTACAGTTTTGTTAGGACTGACTTTGGGTGTAATCTTATGTTTGCCGAAGGTCTTACCAAACAAATATTGCATAAAATCATTTGAAATTGTTAATATCAATATATATAAAAGGAATCCCAATGCTCCGCCTATTGGATTAACAGTTTCCGGAATTGAAAAATATACTGCAAAATAACCTATCGCATATACGCAGGTCATTAATGCCCAGTGTATTGTTCCGCAAGATTTTAAAAAGCCGTCAGTATCACCAATTAAAACCATTCTTAAAGGGATTAAAAGGAATAAATACAAAGGTATAAATAAATAAAACATTGCAATCCAGCCGGTATAAATAAAATAAAATTGAATTGGAATTGACAGATATGCCCATAAAAGAACACGCCTGTCAGAACGTCTTGTCGGTATCATTGAAAAGAATTCTTTTAATGCAAGATAGCTTATAAGCATTATAAATATTATTGCGGCAAGTTTATTAAACATAAACGCCGCAGTAAATAAAATGACAATTATCCAGAAGGATTTCATTCTTGTTTTGAAATTTTCAACATTCTTTTTCATAAAGCCAAGAATATATGCAACTATCGTAATAAGTGCCAAAACCAGATATAAAAGTAAAATACAGAATTTTACATTATATGTTAAAGTAATTGTATTCATGATACCTCTTTTTCATACTGATGTTTTAACAGATTAAACTTTTTTAGCTAAAATTACAGGATAATGTCCTGCATCATCAGATCTCATAACAATAACCGAAAAACCTGTTTCTTTTAAAATAGAATTGATTACATCCATATCCCAAGTTACCATTTTTAGCTGATGGTTGTTAAAATCTTTGAAAATTTTATTTGTTAAACTTAATGCAAAATGACCGGCCTGTACTGAAAAAACAAAATATCCGCCTTTTGCTAAAGCATTATATATCAGCTGCATAGATTTCTTTACGGTTTCTCTGTCGTCAAACCAGTCATAAAATCCTGATGCAACAAATATATCGGGCTGTTTGTCAAATTGAAAATCTTCTTCTTTAAGCGCATCTGCAACTTTGTAATCTACATCTACACTATTTGCAAGAGCTTTGTCTTTAGCCTCAAGAAGCCATCTTATATCAAGATCTCTTAGTTCCGCACTTACCGGTTTTCCTTTAAACTTTGTAAGAATATCAATTATATATCTGGCAGGACCTGATGCTATATCACAAATTCTTGCACTATCTTTGTTTTCCAAAGTTAAATTTACCGCTTCTTCTATATTTTTTACAAGATTATTCTTTCTGTTTCTGACATCCTGCCAGCCCGGATGATTCAAATAAATCTTATCTATTATTTTGCCGATAAAAAATTCTCCGCCGGGTTCATTTTTGTATATATAATCAAGCATCTTTCCTGAGGTAAAGCCTTCCTTTGATGCCAGCTTAATCCCGTTACTCAATTGTCCCAACGTATCTACTACAACTTTAAGTATAGATATTTGTACATTTTCTATAAAATTTTTCATTACTTTAACCTTTCATATGTAGTTGTTGCAAATAAATATGCATCAAGCAAATCGTCTTCATTGGGTCTGTTTTTGTAAGTCTTTGCTATGCTGTGATACCCCTTAATATTTATTGTTAAAACAGGTTTTTGATTAAGTTTATTTACAATGTAATCAGTGCATCTTTTGTTTGAAAATATGCGAACTACAGGCATACCAGAGGTAAATAAAAGTGCATAATTTTTAATATTATGATTACTTTCAAGAAACTTAAGCATATTTTCAGGCATTATTTTTCGTCCTAAATGAGGAGCAGCCAGTATGACTAAATCATATGACGATAAATCCTGTTCTTCTAAATTTTTAACATTTACTGCTTCACATTCCAGCGCCTCTGCGGCTTCTTTTGCAGCTTTTTCGGTGTTTCCCGTCAAAGTGTCATATATTACAATTATTTTTTTATCAATATTTCTATATTTAATCCAGTCAAGTTTTTTGCACTCTTTCAATTGAGCTTTAAGTCTGTTAAATACGGTAACCTGTCCAAGGATAATGAATAATATCATTAACCATTCAAAATATGTTAATGTATAAAAATCTCCGATTTTACCTGTTAGTCTTAAATATTCCGGGATTGTAAAAAGCATTATTAAAATAAGCCGTTCAACTTTACCCAAAGGACCATGGTGCTGCCACTTAGCCCCGATGGCTTTAGACAGCATTCCAGTATAACTTACAAGAAACATTGATGCCATACCTAACATTCCGAGTAACGGAGTGCACATAGGGGAGAGAGCAATACCGATTAAAACAAAAATATCAGAATATCTGTCGGGTAAAGCATTAACAATTTCACCCTTAAGACGTAAATTTCCTCTTTCAATAGCAATAACACCGTCAATCGTATTTAATGTCATTCTAAATAATGTTAATATTATCGAAATCAATAATAAGACAGGTTTGTCAGGTGCATAAATATAACAAAACATTGTAATAAATGCAATTAAAGTCGCTAAATAACCGAGCCAGTCAGGATTGAGCCAAACCATTTTTTTAGCTAACGGTAACAGAATTTTCCTATATGGGTATTTTAAAAGATATAGTGCCATATAAATATTCCCCTTATTAACAATAGAATTTTACATCTAAATATAACTTATGTAAATATATTAAGTAGATGAAATATACTAATTCTTATCGTAAATAGGTATTATAAGAATGTTTGCTTTTGTTCGTATTTTGTAAAATGTTTTGTTATTGTTTTGTTAAAATTTCCTATCGCTCAATCACTCTAAACGTCTAAATCTCGCAAAAATAATCGAGCTGTCCGGTGATAATACATCTGACCATTAAAGTACAGTGTAAAAGGCCACATGAATTTTTTCGGTTGGGCATACCTGCCCAACGATAAATTTGGACATTAACTGGATATTGAAATTTCTTTAATTTGATTAAATTACAACCTGATTTAAAAATACTCTTTGTAATTCTATGTCCTAATAAAGTCCATTTTTGTCCGATTTGATTTTTTATAATCAAGCAACTTCCGACCATCTGTAATTTAGTGTTGTCGGGCAAGTATGCCCAACCGAAAATTTATTCTATAGACAACGAACTGGACATTAAAATACATTCATACCTTTCTCCTCTTATTTCAAATTGCAAAAATTATACAAATACGCCCCGTAATACTCACAGAATAACTTTGAAGTAAGTTCCCCTTTTCTGCATTGTCTTGTTTCTTTATGTAAAAAGACAAATGGTTTGATTTCAATTTACAGATGGTTTGATTATTTTGGTAAAGCTCATTGTAAAAAAATATAGCTTATAAACAAATTTTAACTTTGTTAAAAACTTTTAAAAAATAAATCATATAAATAGCATTAAAAAATTTCACATTTTTAATTAGTGAATATGTTTTGGGCGTAATAGTAACATCTTTGTATCTTCTACAGCTTTTAGCCCATGAAGTGTTTTTGCAGGCATTACAATCATTTCTCCAGCTTTCAATCTGTAAACTTTATCACCGACTGTAATATCTGCCAATCCCTCAATAATTTGAGCAACTTCATCTTTTTCATCACAATGCAGACTTCTTTCCACACCTGCTTTGAACGAGAGCAGAGTCAAAGAACTCTGCTCGTTGTCAAACACAAGTTTTTTATTAATTTTATCAGAATATTCAATATCTTTTAAATTAATTATTTCGCTCATCTATTCAAAATCTCCTTAAGATCTTCTTCAGGTGTTGTAACAGGCTTTATTTTATACTTATCAACTAAGATATTCAAGACATTTGGTGACACAAATGCTGGTAATGTAGGACCGAGTTTTATATTTTCAATGCCCAAATATAAAAGTGTTAATAAAATACAAACTGCCTTTTGCTCATACCAAGAAAGGACTAACGATAATGGTAACTCATTTACCGAACAATTGAAAGCTTTAGATAATTCTACTGCAACTTT
>CALVBY010000054.1 GCA_944325905.1 Candidatus Gastranaerophilales bacterium
AAAAGGCACAATTTGCGGGGTTTTTCCAAGTTTAATATAAATTTTGAATAGCAAATTACACAAAATGTCCGCTTTTTACACTTGACTACAATTCAAATATAATAGGGAAACTCGGCAATTTTATAAAATTTTATGGAAAGATACCGGACATTTTCGTCCTAATAACCGGACATTCTGGACTTTTCAAAACCCCGACTCTCAGACTTGGGGAAGCGGTAAAAACTCAAACACAAAGCCAATCATAGCGATTAAGAAAAGCAAAAACAGATTTCAAAAGTGTCCGAAAAACTATACAGAACTTTTTGTTTAAATGTAAAATATAATTAAATTTAATATTACCCATATGGGTAATTGACATGAAAAAATATTGTGATAGTATGTACACATCAAAAGGGGTTTTAATGGTATTAAGAGAAGTGATGAAAAAGAGTAAAGTATTAGCAATACTGGTATTTTGTGTTATCTGTTTTATCAACATAGGTGTAAGTGCAAAAGAGATTAACGCATCATTACAATTTTTAAGTAGTGAAGTTCCGGAGCGAGTTTCTGCGATGAAAATTAAAGATGGGCGATTATTATTATATAGTGCTGAAGGGAATACATTATTTGATCCTAAAACAAACAAGTTTAAAAAAACGGCTTCGTTTAAAACAATTCCTATGGGTATGTCTAATGCAATATTATTATCAGATGGAAGGGTTTTGTTTCTTGGACCTTACACTCTATATCCATCCACAATGTTTGGCAGTGAAATCTACCATTTGATACATGATGATTTCTGTAATAAAAAGTTGGAAGCATATAAGTTACAAAGGCCAATACGTTCAACAGAATATTCACGTTTGGCGCGTAAGGCTTGGCAAGAATACAAGCATTTACCAGAAGAAGAAAAGGAAAAGATATATTTGCCATATCTTAAAAAAAATCCTGAATTGTATAAAAAATATCAGGATTATCTAAAAAAATATGAACATTCAATGTATGGTCAAATATATGATCCAAAGACTGAGACAATTGAATATACAAAAGGTAAGGTAAATATAAGAAGAGATTGGTTTGCATTGTTGCCATTATCTGATGGGAAAGTTCTAATTGTGGGAGGGCGTATAGCAAGGAATCCTACAATTCCTATAGGGACCGCAGATCCAGATATGGATAACGTACCCAGTCAGTTAGAAATTTTTGATCCGGAGACGGAAACATTCCATTTATTGCCGGTTTTCCTACCTGAAAATAATTCTTTATATGATGTATATGAGTTTAAGAATGGAGATATATATTTGCCATGTTCAGGATTAATATACAATCCGGAAAACCATAATTTTACAAAAGTGCCAAGGGTATGTGCAAATATATATGTTTTTCTAAAAGATGACCAAATTGCATATATGAGATCATTTCCAGGAAAGGATATAATTAGAGTATATAACCCCAGGACAGCACAAATTACAATGGAAGGGGAACTTTTAGTCCCTCGAGATGGTGATACCGGTGATCTCACAAAAATGTCACAGTTATCAGATGGGAATATACTTGTTTCTGGCGGGATAAATGAAGCACGGTCTGGACCATTCATGGGAAAAACATATGAGAACAGGTTGGAGATATTTAATCCTAAGACGGGAAAGTCCCAATTGTTAAACAAAAGGTATCGTACTTTTTTATATTCTGCAACATTGTTAGACGATGGGCGAGTATTTTTGATAGGCGAAAGCGGATATGCACTGCTTAAAATTAAGAAATAGTAAGTAGGTTGGGTATACTTGCCCAACAAAATAAATTTTATGTTAATATCAAAATTATGAATTATCGCAGAGTATCTGTACCTAATGGTTATGTAATATTATCATAACTTCTTACAATAGAAAATCTATATTTATAGATAATATTGATATCCTAAGAACCGCATTTAAAAATGTTCTAAAATTATATAAATTTGAAATTATTGCAATTTGTGTTTTGCCAGAACATATCCACATGATTTTACATCCTAAAAATATAGATAGTTACCTCAAATTATATCTTCAATTAAATATTATTTCTCAAGAAATGTTGGGCAAGTATGCCCAACCGACAAACGATTAAACTATTAAATCCCTTCTAAATATTTTTTTATAGCATCTTCACTCAAACTCATTTGAGTTGCACCAAACATATCTCTTTCAAATTTTCCTAATGCACATGTGTCAATGAAAATTCCATTTCCTCCACGGGTAATTTCTTCTAATATTTCCCTATTGTTACGTTCGCTTTCAGCTCGAAAACCCATTTTATAATATTTTATAGCAGCCGATGTTTTACACTTATTTGCAAAACCATTAAACCAGAAATTCATAGGTACACTGCCTGTTGAAGCCTCTAATTAAACTCTTCCATCCATGCCGAGTTTTTTACTTAATTGAACAAGTTGTCTTACCATTTCAGAACCAATCCCCTTATATCCATCGGCTGTTCCAAAATAATTAATATATAAACAACTTGGTTTGTTTCTACGCTCCAGCTTTTTAAAACTTAATTCACCTATTCTTTCTTTCTTTTGATTATAGGCGCTTAAAGTATAATAATCTAATCGGTCAATTTCATTTGGTAAGTTACTAAAAGTTATATTTTCTTGTAAACCTGTTTTTGTATTTAAAATAGTTCCTGCCCTTTTTACATGCTGTATACCTGAATTGCTAATTTGAACAACATCATCCTCAAGTTTTGGGGCAAGTCTTAATCCTGCCGTATTAACTTTTATAGGTTTAGTTGCAAGTAAACTTTTACTGGCACCTGTACGAGTCCAGGCAATAATTTCTTTACCTATAGTTGTTCCGATTTTGTCCAATCCCATATAAATATTTCCTATTTCCCCTTGATATTTATATAAGGTATTTTTGTTCTTAGAAATTGCTTAATATTGTTAATTTATTTATTAAAAAGTTTATAAAATTGCTCATTTAACCATCCTAGAGGTGAAAACGGTTTTGCAACAGAGGTGATGCCATCAAGTGTTTTTACTTGTGTAGCATAGCGTTCAGGATCTCCTTTCCTTAAAAGGTAAATTAATCCATCTCGCAAAATTGTATGTTCATTTGCTTTATCAAAGGCACGTGTCATAGAGGATTGTCCGGGATTAACCTCAACTGTGCTCAAATGAACACCTTTATTTTTGCTAAAATCCCAGCTGTCTACAATCGCTGATTTTTCATTCAGTATAGTTTTGTTTACTCTTTTTGTGATATTGCCGTTCTCCGATAGCTGTATTGCATAACTTCCGTTTGGGGCTACTGTTCTTTGTATCAAAAGATTTGGATTACGTTTGCCGTAGCGGTATGTATAGACACAGCCATTTTCAAGTATTTGTCCGCCTTCTTGTACTGCCTTTTGGAATAATTTTGATGTTATCATTTTACCTTCTGTTATTTATATTATTATAGCCCTTTAGCCATTGTTTGGATTGCTGAAAGGATTAAGTCGTAATTTGCGTTTACAAACCCTTTTCCATATTCAAACTCTGCAATTTTATGGAATATTTCCGGATCAATTTTATCAGGATGTTCCATAAGTTTCCACAAGTCCCGCTGCATAGGGGTTAGATTACCGTCATTTGAGGCTGTTTTAAGCCAAAAATGCCTCATCATAAGCGTTTTAGGATTTTTTCTGGGGCATATACTAAAGGAAACAACTCGACGTCCGTTTACATATCCATCTCGGAGTTCTAATCCCATCTTTTTATAGGTTTCTCTTAAATTTTCTAAATTTTCAGGTAAAATATTTGTAGCATGATTAATCTCTTTAACATTTTCAATTGCACCACCTAGGTAATCATCTATTTTTTGTCTCTCAACAAATACCTTGTTGTTTTTGCCTACGGTAGTATAGATATATCCGCCACCATCATTGAATGCAATCTTCATACCATCTGCATTTCTCCAAGATTTATTTAAACGCCATCTTTTGAACAGGTTTGTCAGTTCTGTTGCAAAAACGCCTCTACCAAGTGTTACATCGGGACTTGTTTTAATGAAGCCGTCTCTTAGCATTGATTCGTAATTTGTTTTGTTTGTCATATGGTAGATAAATCTTGGAACTTTGTGTTTTCCGTACTTGGTTCCAAGATTTAAAACTTTTTTACCTATAGTTGCATAATCCATAAAAATTCCTTGTGATTTCCCCTATGTATTTATAAAGTATTTTTATGGATGTAAATTGCCAATTGTTAAAAATAATATTTATCAGATAGGGTTTAGATATTCCCTTCGGTTATAAAGTCTTTGTATTTGTTTAGTATTCCGGTGTTTTTATTTGGGTAGAACCAAATGGCGAGCATTACTATGGCTACTGAGCTCAAAAGTACTTTTACGGCAAGCAATTCACCAGCTAAAAATCCGGTTATACCCGTTGCAACTACTGCTAAAATGCCCATAATTCCGACTACTGTCCATTTTTGGTTTTGAAATATTAATTCATCTATTTCTTTTGCTGAAATTGGTTTAGAAAAGAAGTATCTGATGCCTGTTAATTCATATTCTACAATTACTCTCAAATATGGATGTTTTTCAATGATTTTGTTATCAAGATTATATGCTTTGTTGAATACTTCGACAGCTTTGTCAGCTAATTTGATGTTATTTTGGAGTTTTTTAAGCATATCCCCGCCTCTTAAACTTGAATACTTAACTTCTTCTGAATTAATAAGTGCATAAATTTCATCGTGATCTTTGATGCGTGTTGCAAGCCCAAATAGTGCCATTGATTTGATGTAATATGCATCGGCATCATCATTTGCTTTTTCAAGGCACGCGTTGCAAAACTCTATAATATCCATGTAGTCTTTCACAGACGGAATACGAAATTTTTCTAAAATAGTGTTGTAAACTTGTGTGTCAATCATAGGGCTATTTTAAGCTTTTATCTTAAACTTGTCTATACATTAAATGTATTATTAAATTTTTTTATACCAAGCTTTCTCCTGGTACTTCTCTGCTCCAGTCAATACCTGTTTTTACAAGTTTGGCTGGAACTCCTGCATAGATAGCATTGGGTTCGGTAAATGCTCTTGTTACTGTCGCGGTTGCTGCTACAACACTATTATCGGGAATTTTGCTACCTTTCAGAATTGTTACGTCATTACCAATCCATACGTGATTGCCTATTTCAATTGGTTCTCCGTAGTTTATAACTTCTCCTGTCGCTACTGATTTCACTATATGTCCGTCAGTTGGTCTTATCAAAATTCTTGAGGCAAACATGCAGTCGTCTCCAATTTTTACGGATAAATTATTTTCAGGTCTGGCCACAATTTCACAAGTATTTCTTATTGAAATATTATCACCGATTGTAATATTAGAATTTTTTCCGTTAGCAAGTATTCTCAATTTTTTCATCCTAAATTTAGATGTCCCTATTGATATATTACAATTATCACCGCATGAGATTTTACACCTGAAAAAGTTTGGGAAAGGTTCCTTTATGGTTATAGTAGAATTTTTGCCTTTGAAGGTTATTTTGAGTCCCAACACAAAAAATATTCTTTTTTTGTTTCCGTTTTTATCTATTTTATATATTCTATTATTTCTGAAAAACATCTTATCGTAACCTATCTTTTTTTGAAGTGAATTTTTATGCCTAATATTTGTAATGTTATTCTTACGCTGCCCTTTTTTATTGAAAAAATGAAGTCTTTTGGTGATGTTTTAGGCATAATTCTTAATTTTTTATCGTCACCGTATTTAACAAAGTCAAATTCATTCGATATTTGAACATTTGTTTTGGGTTTTGGGTTATTAAAAACATCGTTGTACCATTTATCGGCAATTTCTTTTGAGTCAGATATTATTTTTTCGATCTTATTGTAGTCGATATTTGATATGTCAATATTTTCTAAGGTTATCTCCTGTGGTTTGGAGACAAAGTTTTTGGAAATGTCAAAGGTTTTTGCCAAAGAATCGAACCTTGCAGAGCCTCTGTCAGAATTTACCAGACATAAAAATGCTTTGTTGAAAATTATGGCAAAGCAGCATCCGTGGAAGGAATCTGTGATAAAGCATTCGCAATCGTGTATTGCGGTTAAAAATTCTTCAACGGATAATCCCTTATGTGCTATATTTAAAGCTTCAAGTCCTTTTGCTTCTGCAACTTTGTTTATTTTGTCAACGATTTCTTTTGTTGCATCAAGCGTGTAGTATACTAATTTATTTTTGTACTTGTTGCAATTTTTATCAACGAGTCTTTCAAAGATACATTTGTCTGTCAAAAATACCGGATCAAGAATATGTTTTGCTTCCAGATTAAATTTTTCTCTGCATAGGTCAACACCTGAAAGCTCTCTCACTGAAATCGCATCAAATCTGCTATAACATCTTTTTAGAGTGTTAAAGTCGTTTTGCGGCGCTTCAAATGAATCCTTGCCAAAACTTGCAGAAAATGCAATTCTGTGTTTCGAAAAATCAGTGTATGTTAAAAGGTACAAAAACGGTGTTTTTTTGACAACTTCATCTTTAAATACCTGATCTGATCCTACAACAAAGTTTTCTGTGTAATTATTTAAATCAACCAAGTCCTTTAAATCATTAACCGGATGCGTCAGGTTTAAATATTTTTTTGTGAAATCCTCAAAGTGTTTCTTTAGATTATGTTTGGGTGTGTAATCCAGAATCCTGTAATCTTGGCCTTTTGACTTAAAATATTGTTGAAGTGCATAAGCCGTCAAAATAGCACCATAATTATTGGATGACCATATATTGGTAATTATGCCGTCGTAGTATAGGTTTTCCAAATGCTCGTTTAATAAAGCGGTTATGTTTGATGTGGTATTCAATAAATTGAAGAAATGGTTTCGGTTAGTATGAGGTTTAGGCGGAGCTTTTAACGTAGGATTTCCCTTTACTAAGTATTTGACCGGAATTTTTTGGAATAATTTTGCGTTTTTTGATATTTTATCTAAAAAGACTTTTCCCTTCTCCGTGTTCGGCATATAGGCGCTATAGCCTTTATTATCGTTTAATTTTTTGTCAAATTTTTGTAATTTCCAAAAATCCCCTAATGTGATGTCTGAAGTACGGGCAAGTGTTGCATATTTGCAGTTGTAGCAGCTTTTTCTCAAGGTTAAGTTTTTTAAAAAGCCTTTAAAATAAGGGTTTTTCTTGGAATTTTCTATAAAGGTGTTTCCATCTGAATATTTTATTGAAAAATGTAATGGATATGTACCGTAAGCTTTATCTCTAAAGTTGATACTTTTAATGGTTTTATTTTCAGGGTTAATTTTTTCGAGATATTTTCTCCAAACTAAAGGTGACGGGACGCCATGGCACAATATATCTATGGTTGTGAGATTTGTGTAATCTTTGCCTAAAAAGTTGTTTAAACCTGCAACCTGACAAGGAGTTCCTGAAAATAATACTTCGAAATCTTTATTTAAAAGTTCCTTGATTTTTTTGTAAATATTATTTATGTTGCTTTGAATATATTTAGATGTATTCAGTTTGTAAAGCTCATCAACGGAGGAAATAATTATGTGCTCAACGCTTTTAAAATCCTTACTGTATGAGGCTCCGCAAACATAGCCGTTGTTTTGTAATATTTCAGTTGCAAGCAGTGTAAAGGCACCGCCTGAAGAACTTTTCATCCTGATTTCATCATCTGTAGTTATTGCATAGACATAGTCTAATTCTTCATGTTTTGTGTGATTTTTTATCGGACAAACCTTTTCACACATACCGCAATTTGTGCATTTTGTTGAATCTATATTGGGGTAGCTAAACCCTTCAGAGTTTTCTTCCAATTTGATTGCATTTAGC
Organism: Candidatus Gastranaerophilales bacterium; assembly: GCA_944325905.1. GTDB lineage: Bacteria > Cyanobacteriota > Vampirovibrionia > Gastranaerophilales > Gastranaerophilaceae > SIG32. Next base: position 7,782 of record CALVBY010000054.1, read on the forward strand.
GGACATATATTCTCACAAGCTCCGCAGCCGGTGCAGTTTGTTGTACTAACCTTTAGCATTATTTTCTCCTGTCAATAATGATTCAACTTTATTTAAGATATTTTCAGCAGTTTGATTACTATTTATTATAACAGATTTGTATAATCTGTCATTAGGTCCCCATGCTTGTATTTTTTCATCTTCATAAAATACGACAGCAGTTGGAATATCAAGAGCACAGCCAAGGTGCATTGTGCCTGTATCTACACTGATTAAGGCGATACAATTTTTTATAACGGATGCAAGCTCCGGTATGGTTGTTTGATTCGTTAAATCTATAAAATTGCATCCCAGCTTTTCAAGTTCATCGGAGTATTCTTGTGCTTTTTGTCCTGCGCCGCAAAAAATGATTTTATAATTTGTTTTGTCGTTAACAAGATTAATCAATTCTTTCGCTGTATTTATCGGAATATCTTTTTCTATTCTTTTACTTATTGGGCAAAATGCTATATATTTTGTGTCTTTTTTAAAATATTTTTCTAATTTTTGGGGCAACTCTCCGTTGGTTTCATATTTTATCGGAAGGTTTTTGATTTCTTTGTCCGTTACTTTGCTTAATAACAATGTATGTTTATGTTGGTTTTTTAGATGCTTGTTTTCTTTTATTTCGGTAACAATCTTTTTGGCACCAATTAAAAGCGACAATATGTATTTAGAGTAGCTTGAATATGGTAGAAATATTGCGTTGACATTTCTATAAGGAAATTCTTCCAAAAATTTGAACATTCCAAAAATTCCCTTATGCAAATTATTTTTGTCATAGATATAGACTTCGTCAACATCTTTTTGGTAAATTGCAGCATCTGCAAAATTTTTCCCTGTTATAAATACTACTTTTGAATTCGGATAGCAAATTTTTATGTTTTGACAAAGCGAATTACACAACAAAATGTCGCCAAAAAATGCTGTGTTTATAATTATAAAAACATCTTTTTTTGAATTCATGTTCTTCTTAATTCCAAAAATATTGTTACTTTGAGTATAAAATAAAGTCTTTATTTTGTGATGAATTTTTTTTAATATTTTACACTTTTGCCTGTATTCAAGCAATTTTTTTTACTATAATAGCGATGTAAATATTATTAATTAAGAAAGAGATGATTGTATGTTAGAAGATTTATTGAAAGCGAAAAAATGTTTTAAGTTGGTTTGCGGTGCAGGTAATGAAGATGCAGAAGAAGTTGAAAGATTGGTGACAATATATTCACTTGCCGGATGCTGCTTTTTTGATTTGTGCGCAAAGCCTGAGATTGTTGATGCTGCAAAGCGCGGGTTGAAAAGAGCCGGAATAACAAAAGACAGATACCTTTGTGTAAGTGTCGGTATAAATGGCGACCCTCATATTACAAAGGCTGTTATTGATCAGGAAAAATGTGTAAAGTGCGGCAAATGTAAGTCTGTGTGTCCGCACGATGCAGTTGTTGAATTAGATAAATACAAAGTTAAAAAAGAACGTTGTATCGGTTGTTCAAAATGTGCTAACAATTGCCCTAAAAATGCAATTGATATGGTAAGTCAGCTGCTTGATTACGACAAAGTATTGCCGGAACTTATTGCAAAAGGTATCGATTGTATTGAATTCCACGCAATTTCTACTGATGAAGTTGATGTTATGGAAAAGTGGGAATTGATTAATAAGCTCTTTGACGGAATGCTGTGTATATCACTTGACAGATCAGAACTCGGAGACAAAAAGTTGAAAGAGAGAGTTTGGAAAATGCTTGAGTGCAGAAAGCCTTATACAACCATTGTTCAGGCTGACGGTATCGCAATGAGCGGTAATAATGATGAATACGGCACAACTCTTCAGTCTGTTGCAACGGCACAATTGTTCCAAAACGCTAATATGCCTGTTTATATTATGATGTCAGGCGGTACAAACAAAAAATCTATGGAGTTGGCTTCTTCGTGTGATGTTCACCCTGATTGTTTGGCTGTTGGTTCTTTTGCAAGAAAAATTGTAAAAGATTACCTGTTGGCGGATGATTTGTTTGAAAACTCTCAAAAAATGTCTGAAGCTGTTGAAATTGCCAAATCGCTTGTTGATATTGCAGTAAAGGATTAGAATTATGGTTAGTTTAATTTCATCTGATTGGAAGTTGGATAATGTGGAAACTGTCCTTTTTGATAAGGATGGGACATTTATTGATCTGCATTATTTTTGGGGCAAAATGTCTGAGATGAGAGTCGAAGAAATTATAAAAAGATACAATTTGTCGCAGGATTTGTTTGAAAAATTGTGTCTCAAGCTCGGCTATGACGTCTCAAAATGCAGAATGCTCCCTGACGGAATTACGGCACTTTATTCAAGGCAAATTATTATCCAAATCTTTTGTAAGGATTTGAATTCCCTAGGGGTTGATATATCCGAAAGTGATTTGGAAGCTATATTTGATTATGTCAGTGATATGTTTTATAAAGATATGGTTAAATATACAAAGCCGATTGATTCAGCAATTGATTTTATAAAAAAATTGCGTGAAAAAAATGTTAAAACAGGTATTGTAACCTCAGATTCCGTAGAATCTACCATGCTTACACTGAAACATTTTGACTGGGAAAAACTTTTCGATGTCGTCATTGGTCGTGAATCGACTAAAGAAACAAAAGAAAGTGGAGTCCCTGTTAAAACAGCGCTGGAGATGATTAAGGCAAATCCTTTGACGACCGTTATGGTGGGTGATGCGCCTATGGATTATATCGCAGCTAAAAATGCCGGTGTTGAAAGAACGATACTCGTTGCAACAGGGCAGGTTAGCAGAGAATCCTTGTCGGAAAGCTCTCGGTATACTCTTAATTCCCTAAATAATTTGCTTATTTTATAGTTGATTCTATATAAAAAATCTCCTGACTGACCGGCAGGAGATTTTTTATATTTATATGAGTTGACTTAGATTTCTTTTGACGTTGTACCAAATTTCTTAAATAAATCAGATACAAAGTTTTGTTTTTCTTCCAAAGTTTTCTGAGCAAATTTTTGATCTTCGGCTATTTGATTGGATTGTTTTTCTAACATCCTTGTCAATTCGATATACCTTTCTTCTTCCGGCAGTTTACCGAATTTATCATATGCCATGATTGCACTCTCATTGTTTGGATATTCAAATGTTAGATGTGACGTTGTTGTGCCGGCTGCTGTACTGCGATCAGTTTTGATTTTTATAGTTTGTAAAAAGTGCATTCTGTTTGGATCCACTTCTTTTTCTAATGTCGGTGCAGTGTATCTGATTAGGCGGTCGGTTTTAATAATGTTATAGCCGTTACCGTCAATAACCAGATCCCAAAATTTATAGTCCTTCATTTCCTCACCGGTTTTGGCAATTTTTTCCAGTAAATTCAT
>CALVBY010000055.1 GCA_944325905.1 Candidatus Gastranaerophilales bacterium
GAGCGGAGCGAGAGACGAGCATCAACAACGCAAACGTTGAGTTTGCGGAGGTGATGAGAGCGAGAGATGTTGCTAATGTAAGACAATATTTGCAGAACATTATACATTAATTAATTTTTTCCTTAACAAAAATTAAAAATGAGAATTATTCTCACTTTACAAATAAAATGCAATGTGTTACAATAAAACATGTTAAAAGAAAGGTGGTTAATATGAAATATGTATGCACAGTATGCGGTTGGTCAACAGAAGCTGATAAGGCACCTGAAAAATGTCCTTTATGCGGAGCAACAACTTTCAAAGCTGTAGGTGGTGGCGATAAAGTTTATGCTTGCGAACACAAAGTTGGCGACGGCGTAGTTGAAGATAAAGAAGTTATGGAAGGCTTGAGAGCTCACTTTACCGGAGAATGTACAGAAGTAGGTATGTACCTTGCAATGGCAAGAGTAGCAGAAAGAGAAGGATATCCTGAAGTAGCTGAAGCTTATAAAAGATATGCTTTTGAAGAAGCTGAGCATGCTGCAAAATTTGCAGAATTGTTGGGAGAAGTTGTTACAGATTCAACAAAGAAAAATCTTGAACTTCGTGCTGAAGCTGAACATGGTGCTTGTGAAGGTAAATTAGCTATTGCAAGACGCGCCAAAGAATTAGGATATGATGCAATCCATGATACAGTTCATGAAATGGCTAAAGATGAAGCTCGTCACGGTAAAGGTTTTGACGGCCTTTTGAAAAGATACTTTTCATAGTTAAAATACATGAAACTTTATTTACGAAAAAATCCGGAATTATTAAATTCCGGATTTTTGTGTAAATATTTCTAAGTTTGGAAACTAAATTCTGTTATGCCAAACGCCACCACGTCTGTCAACAAATGCGTCATACGCTGACCAAAATCTAAAAATACCTGTCAAACCTAAAATTGCGTGTGTGCAATTTTTTTCAACAGGGTTGTCAAGTATTAATTGTCCTAAGCCTGGCCAAATTAATAAAGATAAAGCAGCAGCACCTACTGATTTACCTGAAACTTCACCCGGTTGGCCTGATGTTCCGCCTGCAAATGCGGGTGTGAAGGTTCCTGCCATTGTTAGTAGAATTCCTAATACTAAAATTTTTTTCATTTTTTCTTCCTTTCTTATATATTCACCAATTCCTTGACTTCTTTGCGTTTTATTTTTCTTGTCGTAGTTTTTGGTAAAGGTTCTTTTTTGATAATAATATTTGTAGGTCTTTTAAATTGTGTTAATTGAATTGAAAGTAATTTAATGTCATCACGTATTAACTTCTCAATTGTATCACTATCATATTTATCATACAAGTATTCTTTAGGAACAATTACAGCAGTTATTTCTTCAGTGCCGTCTTTAGAACCAAAAGTTCTTGAGGTTCCAAGAACGCATACTTCTGCAATATATTCGCTTTTTTCTATAACTGATTCAACTTCTTCTGGAAATACCTTTTTACCGCCGGAAAGTACTATCATATTTTTAATTCTGCCCGTAATATAGATATGTCCGTCAGATGAAATTTTGGCAATATCGCCCGTATGAAGCCATCCATCTTGGTCTATGACTTCTGCAGTAAGTTCAGGTTGATTATGGTAACCTTTCATGACGGATGGTCCTCGTAGTAGTAGTTCTCCTGTTTCAGAATCTATTTTAGCGTCGTAACTTTTTAAAGGTTGACCAACTGATGCCAAATCACCACGCTTATTGGTGTTTACTGAAACAACAGGGCTTGTTTCAGATAATCCATAACCTTGATATACTTTTATTCCAATTCTTTCAAAAAATTCACCTACTGCAACATCAAGTGGCGCTCCTCCCGAAATACAGCCCATAAAATGACCGCCGAATTTTTCGTGAATTCTTTTAAACATTGATTTTTTAACCTTGTATGATGGGATAATTTTTGCAATTGCATACAAAATCTTAAAAGCGGTTTGAATGTGTTTTGGCGAATTATTAAGTTCATTTTCTATTGCGGTTTTTAATAATTTTAAAAATGCAGGAACTACAATCATGAAGTCTACTTTTTTGTCAACCATAATTCCCAAAATATCTTTTGGTTTGAGACTTTGTGTGTAATATACCGAAAAGCCAAAATTCAAAAAAGTCGAAAATCCAACCGTCATTTCAAACAAATGATTCATTGGCAAAATTGACAATACAGTAACTTTTCTGTCAGGAAGGATTATGTTCAATGCATCTTCTAAATCATCTAATTGTGCAAACATGTTTGCAAAAGTTATTTCAACACCCTTTGGTGCTCCGGTAGTTCCGGATGTATATATTATAAGAGCGGTGGATTTGGAGCTTCGATGTCTCCATTTGCATTCATAAATGTTTGGGAATTCATAAATACTTGTTAGTCCTAAATTATATGACGGCTCATCAATTACAAATATATTTTTGATGGACGTAATTTCTTTTTGTAATTCAAGTGCCATTTGAACAAAAGAATGTGAAACAAGCATTACGGTAGGTTCGCAATCCGAAAGAATTGATTTGAGTTCATACTTTGTTAGTTTTATATCCAGTGGCACTATGGTCATTCCGGCCATAATTGAGGCAAAAACGCATGCTCCATATTCAGGCTTGGATTCTGAAAGGATTGCTATTCTTTCACCTTTTTTTACTTGGACATCCATAATTAAGTGACTTGCAAGTTTTCTTGATAGTAAACCAATACCTTTGTAAGAAAATTCCTTCCAGCCCATAGGTGTTTTAATACCTAATGCTATCCTATCACTAAATTCATTTGTTCTATCCTCCAATACGGATAGCATATTGTATCTTCTAGACCCCATACCTACTCCATAATTCCACGTAAACGACTAACTTCAGCATATAATTTTATAGGATAAAAGTCAAGTAATATAGATATTTTTGTATTATAATTTTTAATATATTCGAAAGGAAGTTATGAAAAAAGTTTACATAGAGACAATGGGTTGCCAAATGAACAAGTCAGATACCGAAAGAATGCTCGGTATGCTTTCTCATTTCGGTTATGAAGAAGTTGAAGATCCCAAGCTTGCTGATTTATTAATGGTTAATACTTGTTCAATTAGACAATTAAGTGAGGATAAGGCCTACAGCTTGATTGGATCTTGGGGAAAATGGAAAAAAGAGTCTAATCCGAGTTTAAAAATAGGTTTTTGCGGTTGTGTTGCACAACAAAAAGCTGAAAAGATTTTTAAACGTGCCCCGTATGTTGATTTTGTTTTGGGAACGCACAACATCTACAAACTTCCTGAAATAGTTAAGGCAGTCGAAAATGGTGAAAAGGTTTGTGAATGTACGGAAACACATAAAACTGAAGATACCCGAGGATTCAGCATAAAGCGTGTAAAATCAGTTAATGCTTGGATTAATATTACAGAGGGTTGCAATAATTTTTGTACATACTGTATTGTTCCGTATACAAGAGGCCGAGAACGTTCAAGATTGCCTGAAGTTATTATTAAAGAGGCCAAAGATGCTTTGGCAGAGGGGCATAAGGAAATTACGCTTTTAGGACAAAATGTCGATAGTTACGGAAAAGATTTTAAGGATAAAAATTACAGACTTGCAGATCTTTTGCGTGATTTGAATGCTTTAGAAGGTAATTTTAGGATAAGATTTGTGACATCTTATCCCACAGATATTACAGATGAACTTATAAAAACTGTAGTAGAACTTGATAAGGTATGTGAATATTTCCATATTCCTATGCAATCAGGTTCCAGTGAAGTTTTGAAAAAAATGAACAGGCGCTATGATAGAGAAACTTATGCCAAAATTGTCAAAAAAGTTCGTGACTTGGTTCCGGATGTTACAATTACAAGTGATTTTATAGCGGGTTTTCCCGGGGAAACAGAGGAGCAGTTTGAGGAAACTTTGACGGCTATTGATGAATTTGAACTGGATTATTCAAATGTTGCGGCGTATTCTCCGAGAGAAAAAACAGTTGCTGCAAAATGGGTTGACAAATATATTCCGGAAGACGTTAAAAATGAACGTTTTCAACGTTTGAACAAAAAGGTTCAGGAAAATTGTTTGAAGTCAAATCTTAAATACGTTGGTCGCGATATGGAAGTTTTGGTGGAAAGTTTCTATGAAAGACGCGGAAAATTTATCAATACAGGTAAAACAAGAAACAACAAGACTGTCCATATTCCATGTGAAAAAGATTTGACAGGACAATTTGTAAATGTAAGAATTTCAGGTGCAAAAACTTGGTATCTTAATGGTGAAATCATATAATTTGTAAACAGTTATACCAAAGATAGTACTTTGCTATTGGTTTTGCATGCTCTTAATTTTTGCATTCTTGTTTTTACAAAGCTTGCTTGAGGGGATTCAGGCTTATTTATGAGAAATTTACGGTAATATCTTTGAGCTTCTGTTTTTTTACCGAGTTTATCCAAGCAAATTCCAATGCCTGCATACGCTTTTGTATCTTTCGGATCTAACTTAAGCATTTGTTTGAGTAATATTGATGCTTCTTTATATCTTTCCATTTTCATTAAAAGTGAAGATTTGTGGTCGTATGCTTTTGTATATTCGGGAGAATTTTCAATGAGCTTTTGGTAAATCATTAAAGCCATATCATATTCTTCACAAAGTTCATGTGAAATACCAAGTTGCAGAATGGCTTCAGGGTTATCAGGATTTAATTGAATTGCTTTGATAAAATTTTTGATTGCACCACAAGGAACTCCATTCAAAAGGTTACATATTCCGAGTTCAAAATAAGTATCGTAATTTTCGCCGTCAAGTTCTGCAGATTTTTCCAGATATTGAATGGCTTTTGCGTAATTTTCCATATGTTTGTAGCAAATTCCAATGCCGTAATATGATTCGTTGTTGTCACGTTTTAACATAATTGAGTTAAGATAGCTTGAGATTGCTTTTCGGTAATCATTTTTGCTACGTAATTCATCGGCTTTTTTGAGCAAATCGGCAGAATTCTTAACGGGATTGCTCATGTATTGTGATTTCTTTGTCATATTCTCCCCTGAATAAGCTCTTATTCTTAACTACATACCCATTCTAAAATTTTTCGGAATTTTGCAGTACCTCCAAAAGATGTAAAACTTAATCAATCGTTGGATTTATTATTTTCTTATGCTATAACTTTATTATGAGAAGGGTTTTAGTATCTTTATTGTTAATAATGTTTGGGAGTATGTGTTTAGCTGATGAAATCAAGCTGGACAATGTTACTGAACAAAAAATTGAAATACCAAAGTCTAACGTCAAATTGAAAGATTCTATTGTAATAAACGATAAAGCAGTCATGGAAGAGATTGTGAAATTACAAAAAGAAAAGGATCTTGAAGATATTGAAAATCTTTGGAAAGGTACCGTTGAAAACAATCAGGTTATAGGATTTGCGCTAAAAAAACTTTCAACACCCGAAAGCCAAAGACGTATCCATTCATCCTTGATGGCGAAAACTTTATCGGCTATTGTTGCAGGTTCTTCATTTATTCCGTATGCTATTGGATCTGATTATATGCTTTCAACCGGTGCTTTTGCCGCCGGCAGATTGGCACAAAATCTTATAAATCGTAAGAATATGCCGCAAGAAATCCCTTTGACAGATACTGAATTGATTGAACTTGCTGGTCTTGTTGAAAGTTTACAGGATAAAATTATTAATGCTTACTATAATTACAAAAATTCTCTTATGCAATTGAAGGAAACTCGTTCAAGACAGCTTTTATATAGTAAAAATTATGCAAAAGCTATGGATGAGGAGGATTTTTTAGAAATAGCGATATCTTCTTCTTTATATGACAATGTTGTTATTGAAGAATTTTACTATATGCAGGTTGCGAAAAAATATCATCTGGAGTTACAGCGTCTTGCAGGTAAGAAAGTTGTTGATAACCTTAATTTGTACCAATATAATTATAATGCAGCTTTGATAGGTGATAAGGCAGGAGGTGCAAATGATAAGAAAAAGTGATTTGTTATTGTTAGCACTGGTTTGTGTTTTAGGTAATAGTGTTTTTGCGATTGAATATAACGATATAAATTTCCCAAAAGATCCGGCATATCGTTTGGGGACATCAGATTCACCTGAAAAATTATATGTTCAGGCAGAAATTCAACCTGTAAAAAAAGAATACGCAGAAAAAGATACCTCAATTGAGCATTCTCCGAATGATCTTACGTATGCAGATTTGAGTTTAAAAAGAATGTCAAGTGAGATTGCATCAGAACTTGGGCTTGAAGAAAAAGAAATGATATCTGATTTATCACTTTTGTGGCGTGGTGCGGCTACTCAAAGTGATACGATTAACTTTGCATTGTATAAACTGGCAAATCCTGATGCGGATAAGCCTGACGAAAAATCTATTAAAAAGGTTCTCACAACAATTGCAAGTATGTCTACAATGGTAGGTGCCGGCATGGGAAACCCGATTCTTGCTACAGGTTCTTTAATTGGTGGAAATGTATTGGGTATTATGTCACAGGATACCAAGGCTCTTAATTACAAATATACAAAAGTTACTGATGCTGATATGATTATCCTTGTGCGTAAAATTGAAGATTTGCAACAAAGGGCAGTTGACTTGTATTATGACTATATGACTTCAAGAAAACAGCTCGAAATGATTGATAAACTTGTTAAGCAACGCAAAAAAAATTATGATTTAGCACAAGATGCTTCTCGTGAGATTATATTGATAACGGATGCTTATTACAGAACTTCTTTAGACATGCAGTCAAAAGCTAAATCTGATTTCTATGCGAAACGTGCGGCTTTGGAACAGTTTGTTGGTAATGAAGTTTTTATGCAATTTGAAAAGGAATTAGCGGTAAGGGAAAAGTCTGAAAAATGAAGTTTATACCCTATGAAGTGAAAACAGGTGTCGAAAATATGCAGATCGATTCCGATTTGTTGGATTATGCAATTGCGGAAAGTCTAAAAGAGCCTATTTTTAGGTTATATGGCTGGTCTCCTGCGTGTATTTCTTTAGGAAGAAATCAAAAAGATGATTTTTTGGATTATGATTTTTTGAAGTCTGAAAATATTGATGTGGTTCGTCGTTTAACAGGCGGTAGAGCCCTGCTTCATGATAATGAAGTTACTTATAGTTTTATTTGTCCGTTTAGTTATTTAAAAAACGGTGAAAATGTCACTGAATCGTACAAAGAAATTTCACAATTTCTTATTGATAAATTTAAAAAACTTGGGATAGAGCTTATCTTTGGTGGCGAAAAGCCAATTCATACAAAATTTGATTATTGTATGTTGATCTCTACTGGTGCGGATTTATGTTATAGGGGTAAAAAACTTATAGGCTCTGCCCAATGTAGAAAAGAAGGATATATCCTACAGCACGGCTCAATTTTGTATGATTATGATAAGCATCTGTTAGAGAAGATTTTTCATGAAGATATTTCCACAAATTCAATTATATCAATAAAAGAGGTAAATCCAAACATTGAAAAAACTGATATCATAAGTATATTCTCAAATTGTTAAGCAATGTAAATAAAAATATTTATCCCGAAAAAGGCTTTACCAGTGCTGTTTTCAGCATGTTCTAACATATCTGTCACTACATTTAGGCAATTTTTGCATGAATATTTTCTTTATATAAGTACGGGGAACAAATTAAGGGGATACGGAATATGACTTGGGGAACAACTTCATGCGGACCAGTAAATCTATTTACTTGGAGTTCATTATATCCATATAATTATTCTTCAAACTATGGTGGACAATATCAATTCAACGTTATGCCATCATATTTGACTCCTGGTCAAGCTTTTGGTTTACAAAATATATTCAATCCTTTCTATCAATTTTCTCAATTGATGGGTGCATTCAATAGTAATTTTAATCCATTCCAAAATATGCAGCAAATGTACCTTAACCAAGCAGCTTATGCGAATGGTTATGCTATTGGTGAAAATATCGGTAACAATGTTGTTGCTCAAAATCTTGCTAATAACATTTCTTCTTTGAAATCACAATTAGAAACAGCTTTAACTTCTGATAAATTAACAGATGCTCAAAAAAATCAATTAAGAGAACTAAAACGTCAAGTTGAAGCATTATTGAATAAATTAAATGATATTTCAGAATTGCAACGTCGTGGTGCAACACCTCAACAAATAAGCACTGCAATATCTCAAATTAGTTCAGAATATAATGCGTTGAAAGCAAGAGTTCAAGAAGTAGCTGAGGCTATCCAAGAACAATTAGCCGGAAGTGATGATGGCTCTGTTGGTGAAGGTGAAGATCCGGCTGCAGAAGTTACTCCTGGTGGTACTCCGGAAGGACCGGTTGAACCTGGTTCAAATCCTTCTGCTCCTAGAGTTGGTAATTTGGATACAGTATCTTTCAATGCTGATATTGTGGCAGCTGATGTTGATGATGAAAGTGTTCGTGAAATCGTAAATGCTATGTATCAAAAAATAGACGGTGCCGGTTCTGGCAGAATTAGAAAATATCTAGAAGAAAATATAACAAAAGATAATGTCGTTGAAGTAATGCTTCAATGGAACAAACACTATGCACCTCTTTATGCTGAAGATGATCCGTTAGGTTTGCCTGAAACATTGATGGATGAAAGATGGATGACAGGTGATAAAATTGCAAAAGTAATGTTAGAAGCTTTGGAAGAAAGATTGAAAGATTACCAAGGTGTTGACACTGAAGTTTACAATGCTGCAAGTGTTCAGTTGGCAGTAGCAAGACGTGAACTTGATTCTTGGTGGTCAAATGAAGATAAAATGTCTGAAGCAATTAACAAAGCCCATAAATGCATATCAATTTTGATGTATGAACAAACGAATGCACAAGCGGCGTAATAAAGGTTTATGTTAGATTCCTCATATTAGTAAAAGGTTAAGTAGTAAAATGTAGGTGTATTTTTGGTCCCTTTTAAAGGGACCTTTTTATTTTAAAAATATTTTTGCAATTTCAATATCGGTTTGTGTTGTGATTTTTATATTTTTATAGCTGCCGTCAACCATATAAACGTCGTGACCAAGAAATTCTACCATTCCTGCATCATCAGTAAAATTCTGACCAACAAGTTTTTCGTGTGCTGATTTTATTAAATCATACTTAAAACCTTGAGGTGTTTGGGTATTATATAGTTTTGAGCGATCTATAGTTTTAATAATTTTGCCGTCTTCAACTTCTTTGATTGTATCGATTGTTTTTGTCATTACGCTAACGGCGTTTTTTTCTTTTACCATATCAATTGTTCTGTTTATTAATTCAGGAGTTATTATTGGGCGGGCCCCATCGTGAATCAACACAAAATCGCAATCAGTTGCTTTTAGCCCATTATATACGGATTCTTGCCTTGTTGAGCCACCTTCTACTATTTTATGGCTGAACATTTTTGAAAGTTCATCTATTATAGCTTTATTTGCACAAATTACAATTTCATCAACTTCTGATTTTTCAAATGCTTCAACTGTATATTTGATAACCTCTTTGCCGTAAATTTTTTCCATTAACTTATTTCTATTTCCAAAACGGCTTGAAGTTCCACCCGCTGTTATTATTGCACAAGTTTTCATTTTCACTCCTTAAAATGGTTATATAATTTAGTTTCAGCGTTTAAGATTTTTTCTCCATTTATTTGAACGCCGTGACCTTCAATGACTTTGCCTATTTCGTAAGAATTTTTTACTTCAAAGTCCTTTGGAACGCAGGCAACTAGCTGATAATCTTCTCCGCCATAGAGAATTAAATCCTTATAGTTGGGATATTTTTCTAAATCTTTATCATATGGAATTTTTTCAAAATCTACATCCAACATAACATTTGATGCTTCAGCAATTTGGAGTAATGCGTCCATTAAACCGTCAGAGGTGTCCATCATTGCGTAATCAGTGTTTATATTTTGTGAAATGCTGCTGGAAAAATTGACTTGAGCTTCAGGCATTAGGTGTACGTCAGTAAATTTATTCTGTTTACCCTCAAAAAGATCTTTTAAACCGGCTGCGCTTGCACCATGTTGTCCTGAGACAATAACCTTATAACCTAGCTTTGCATTTTTTCTGGATGAGATTTTACGGTCTTTTACAAGACCTATTGCAGTGATTGAAATAAAAATCTTGTCACTGCCTGTTAGATCGCCTCCGACAATTGTGATTTGATCTGAAGCGGCTTTTAAACCTTTATAGAAATTTTCTACAAATTCATTTCCTATATTATGTGGTAAAGAAAGTCCGATAGTTAAGTATTTTGGCTCAGCACCACTTGCTGCGATGTCAGAGATATTAACCATAGCAGATTTGTAGCCAAGCTTATAAGCATCCGTAAATTTCATTGAAAAATGAACATCTTCAACTAAATTATCCTGTGAAATCACTATACCTAAATCTTTCAAATATGCACAATCATCCCCAATATATTCGGATTTTAGTGTATTTGAAATTATTTTTATAAATTCTTTCTCTTTCATTTATGTTAAATCAAGTTCAGTTAGTGTTATAAATTCTTGGACTAATGCTTTATTCCATTTTTTGCCCGTATCTTTTTTGATTACTTCAATAGCTTCTTGAGGTGTTAATTTTGCCCTATATGGTCGATGTTCTATTAACGCAAAATAAGCATCAACTATAAGAATAATTTGTGAAGTAAGTGGAATTTCATTTTGGGATAATTTTTCGGGATAGCCCGATCCATCCCAGTTTTCGTGGTGATGTTCTATAATAGGTAATACATCTTGAATATATGAAATTGGTTTTAAAATTTCTTGTGCAGCGATTATAGGATGTTCTTTAATGTGTTGTTTTTCTTCTTCCGTTAAAGGAGTCGTTTTTTGCAATAGTTCAGGCGGAAGCATTAAGTTTCCGATATCATACAATAACATTGCTATTCGAAGATTATCAATTTCATTTTTCGGTAAGTCAAATCTTTTAGCAAGGCTTGTTGCTATAAATACTTTAGATTTCATAACTCCTTTTGTGTGCATAGGATTATAAGTTGTGGTTAAAATATCTGCAACTGTAAATAAAGTATCTTTAGAGAGTTCTTTTTTATCTTCAGCATTTTGGAGTTTTTGTTTTAAATCATTTGAAATATCTTTAGGTATTGGAATTTGGTGTTTTGAAAGAATTTCTAAGAATGTATTAACAGCGATTTCTTGCCAAGAAGTTTCGGATATTGGTTTTGCAAG
>CALVBY010000056.1 GCA_944325905.1 Candidatus Gastranaerophilales bacterium
AGAGTTTCTTTTTCAGACACCTTATCAACTTTATGCAGCATACCCGCAACTTTGTCGGTGTAAGCCTTTAACAAATTATCTGACAAGCCGTTTTTAACAGCACTTTCTTCAATATTTGCAGCATGAATAACTTCATGCCAAGGTTTTGCAAACATATCAACAGTTTCGGCATCAGCAAAAAGCTTTTGAGCTTTGATGCCATACTTACTATTTAAAGCAGTAGCCAATAGCATACCAGCCAAAGGTCCGTAAACAAGACCGACAGCAGCATGGTTAACCGTACCGCTGGCTTCACGTCGCATCGTTTCAACCCCTGCTTCAGGACCTCTTGTGAAGTCAGTTATTGTTCTTGGGGCAACCATACAAGAAAAATCGACTGCTGTAGCACCCCAAGCCTGGTTTGTATCTAAAAATCTTAAAAATTGTACTGCAGAATCAGCCAAACCATTAAATGAGGGTTGTTGATTATTGTTTCTATTTGTATTTTGTTGATAATTAATTTGTTGTACTTTCATAATGTATTCCTATTGTAAACTAAAAAAAGATTTAAATGCGGGAGAATTGTTTTTTATTTGATCTTTTAAAAAACCATTCGTCGAATTAATCGACTCCGCGAGTTTTTTCAATTCCGCTTCGCGCTTTTTATTAGTTTGTGTTCGGGTGTAAAGCGGGATAAATATACCTAAAGCTAATAATGAGAATGCTAAATTACCAAGCTGACAAACTGATCTGAAGTTTTTAGCTGTTTTGCTAACTACTTCATCAGAAGACTTCAAGCTGACATCTTTTACCCAATGCCAGAATTTCTTTGCCATATTAGCATCTTTCGGAACATCTTTAAGTTTGTTCAAAAGTTTAACATCCGGTCTTAATTTTTCAATCAAAGTTGCAACACCTTTTGCAGCGTAGTCACCTAAGAAATACAAGCTTGAGAATGTTGCTATATCACGAATAGTTGCTTCTCTAAGTTCGTTTTTATCTTCAGAAGCCATCATACGACTTGCAAAGGTTGCTGTTGATATAAATCTTGCTTGATCCATTGTTGGGAATATGCCTTTAAACTGTAGCATTTGCTTGCTTGGAAGTTTAAATCCCATTGACATAAACATAACCGCAAGCATTGAACCTACAGAAACAAATTTTTGTTTCAATAATGCTGCTTTTTCTTTTGGTGATAGTTCACGTTGATCATTATTTTGTGCAAAATCTTTGTAAATCGGTGCACCTTTAACACCTGAATTTCTTGCTGTAAGCCATCTGTTTAAAGGCTGCATTGAAATTGCAAGCGGCAATATAACAAACAATCCTGCCGCACTTTTCTTATTTACAAGTCCAATAGCCTTATCAATGAATTTTGCGAAACCTTCTGATGATTTTACACCATTTCTAACAGCTGCTTTTTGAACCTTAACAAAATCTTCTAAATAACCTTTTAAGTTCTTAGAAAGAACTTTCCCATCCAATTCAAGATGCTCTGTCATATGCGTGCGTTCAGCAATAGCTAAATATCCTTTGTTTAATAGCTTTTTAGGATTTTTTAAGCGTGAAGATTTTGCAACAGATTTAATACCAGCTTTTAAGTCAAAGTCCTTGAACGCCTTTTTAGCAGAACCGTCAACACCGGTTAAATCATTTACAAATGAAGTAATAGCATTTTCTAATTTTACAGAGCCGCTACCTTCTGCGTTTTGAAGATATTTTTGGATAACTTTTAATGATTCTTCATTAGCCCAAACATTAGACATACCCTTAATACCATGAGCAAGCCCTGATTTTTGCAAGAGAGCTGCCATACCCATAACTATAAAGCTAGGCAATAAGCAGTTAACTATCAAGCCTGAAGACTCACGGCGAAACGCTTCCATACCTGCATATGCATTAGATTCTTTAGTTTCAATGATAGTACGAGGGATAATGGCGGTAGACAAATCAAGCACCGATACATTAAGCATCGGCATTTCTTCGCACATTTGAACACCGCGTAAAAGAGCATCACCAACACCTTTAAATGCCGGCTGCTTTTCACTTGCATCCCAATTCGGGGTATTTTTTCTATTGTCTACACTACTAATCTTACTAATCATAAATTGTCTGGTCGTTTCCGAATACTGTCATTATAACAACAGCATATTTAAATTAAAAGATGTCAAAATCAAAAATTGCGCTATTGGGCCACTATGTTAAGTTAATGTAAAGACGCATTTTATAATATTTTTATAAAAATAGAACATTTTAAAACATTTTTTACAAAAAAAAGAACAAAAACTGAGAAAAAAAGAAGAAAAATTGTCAAAAATACAATTTTTTTACTCGATAAAAAATGTAAATTTTTGTAAATTTTTAGCCAAATGGGGCTAAATCTTACCCAAATTTTTAACAAATTGCACAGCATCGTCTCTGGAAAGCACCTCTCCAGATATTTGTGCTTCATGCAGGGCTTCCATTACATGCCCAAGCTCCGCGGACGGTTTTATATTCAATATACGCATAACCTCGTTACCATCAAGCAGTTTTGGCAAAGGTGCCAAAGCATCACGTTTTTCAAGGTAAAAATCCATAAGTCGAGTCAGAGAGGAAATATTCTTTTCTACAATATCCTCAGTAATCTCCGGACCTCTTGCCGAAAGTCTGTCTGCCATTGCAAGAATTATATTATCAATGGAATTTGAATCCATCTTTCTGACAAATCTCATCATTATTTTATCGGTAATTTCAGGAGAACACATAACATGAGACGGGTATATGTGATTTTTAATCATTGTCGTGACATACTCAATCTGCTTATTTGAAAAATGCATCTCCTTCAAAATTTTATGCGCCAATTTTGATCCCACATCATCATGCTTTATAAACCTGTGCCTGCCGGAGTCTTCTTCAATAGTCCAAGTAGAAAATTTGCCTATATCATGCATAAAACCGGCCAATTTTAGATGTGTAAGCCTTGTCTGTCCGCCAAAATCAACTCTTTCAAGGTGTTCTTTAACAAAATCTGACGAACTTTTATAGATTTCAGCAATCTGACGAACTGTTTCCACTGAATGATGAAATAAGTCCAAATGATGATGAGAATTTGGCGGAACCTGTTTTAATTCTTCAACAAATGGAAAAACCTCAACCAACAATCCGCAATCATCCATCGTTAAAAGAGCCTCATGCGCATATTCACCGCCAAATAGCTTGATTAATTCGTAAGTTATACGCTCATAGGCAGGTTTATGAATAAGATTTTTATGCTTGTTTACAACCTGCAACAGGGAATTTGAAACACCAAACCCGAGACAAGCTTGAAATCTGAATACTCTAATAAGTCGCAATGGATCATCAAGAAAATTTTTTTCAGATATCATATTAATCATTTTATTTTGAATATCAGACAAACCGCCACAGCAATCATTAACATCATAAGTTCTCAGATTAACTGCAATTGCATTAATCGTCAAATCCCTGCGTTTCAAGTCAACTTCTATAGAGTTTTCCAAAGGATTTGTCACATCTATGTAATTAATTTTATCCTTAAATACGATTCTATAAATTTTGTTAACCTCATCCAGCGGAACAAAAGTTGCATCAAGCTTTTCTGCAAGCTCCAACGCAAAATCTCTTGCTTCTCTGTCAACAATGAGTAAATCCCTGTCATAAGTTTCCTTTTCCAAAATAAAATCTCTGACAGCCCCGCCCACAAGATATATTTCACCATCCATTTTTTGTAGAACTGCGTTTAAGATTTTGTCATTTTTAATTTTTTGAATAAAACTCATAAACAATATTTCCTAATGCAACTGTAACAGCTGTTTCCGCCTTTAAAATCATATCACCAAGGGTCAGCATATCAAGATTATTATTTTTGAACAGTTCAAACTCTCTGTCTGAAAAACCACCCTCAGGACCAATTATTACAAGAACATTCTCGCCTGATTTTATTGGCTCAATGTCTTTCAAAGTTTTTGTGGCAATTCTCTCGCAAAATACGATAATTCTATCAAATTTTTTAATTAAATTTTCATAAGAATCCGACGGATAACAAACAGGTACATCCGCGCGTTCACACTGCTTTGAAGCTTCATACATAATCTTTTGCCATTTTTCTATTTTTTTTGAAATAACCTCCTCAGACAAAGCACAATTATCGCTATGAACAGGATAAATTCCTTTGACACCAAGCTCTGTAGCTTTTTCAACAACAAAGGATTGCGCATCACTTCTGAGCGGACTTTGCGCCAGATACAATCCAAAACCAAGGCTTCTATTAGATTTATAACTATTTTCAATTTTTACAATAACCTCATCTGTTGTAACTTTTTCAACAACAGTTTCGTATTGTATTTTATTTTCGTCAATTAAAAGAAGCTTTTCACTTTTTCTTATGCGCAAAGCCTTGGCTATGTGCCTATAATTTTCCTTATCCGAAATGATAATCTCATTTTCTTTTACTGAATCTGATTTTATAAAAAAGTGTGGCATACGTAAATGATACAACAAAATTGTTAAATTTTATATTTTTCTATAGCAAATAATTTTATATTGTAGTATTATAACGGTAGTAGAAAGTATTAACGGGATATGGAAATGTTAAACGAAACAGAAAAAGTGATAGGCATCCCGAGAGCGATGTCATTTTATAACAATTACCCTTTTTATTATGGATTTTTTACTGATTTAGGTATAAAAATTGTTTTATCTGATGTAACTACAAAACAAACTATGTCTAGTGGTTCTGCACTTGTAGTTACAGAAACATGCTTACCGATAAAGGTTTATATAGGTCATATACTTAACCTCCTTGATAAAGGTGTTGATAAAATCTTTGTACCTTCAATACAATCAATTGCCCCTAAAATATATAACTGTTCAAAAATCAGAGGGCTGCCGGATTTGGTAAGAAATGTTGTTAAGCGTAATTTTACTATGGTAGAAGCAACTCTTGACAAATCTGAAAAAAATCAAGGCTTGTATGAATTTTTAGGCGAAATCGCCTCATATTACGGAATTACCGACAAAGATGTTATAAAACGTGCCTCAAAAGCAGGCTGGAGATGCTACAACAACTTCCATATTATGGCAAAATCAGGTATGAGCTATAAAAAAGCTATCAACTATGCACTGCAAGGAAAAGTCTTTATAGAAAGTCAAACAAAAGAATATCCTATATCAATTGCATTGGTATCACACGGATATAACATCTATGATGACAGAACTTGCATGAAGATATTTGATAAACTCGAGGCGATGGATGTAAAAGTGTACACCTCATTGCAGCTTTCAAATGAACAATTGGACGACGGCATATCATCATTAGGAAACGAACAATATTGGGCGAACGAATATGATATGACAGGAAGCGCCGGTCACTATCTTAAAGATAATAAAGTCGACGGTATAATAACCCTAACAGCTTTTGGCTGCGGCCCTGATTCCTTGATGGTTGAAAGAATTACAAGAAAAGCAAAAAGATTCAACAAACCGTTACTTAACCTCACAATTGATGAACACACCGGTGAAGCCGGTTTCATTACTCGTTTGGAAGCGTTTGTTGATATGCTTTTCCGTAAAAAACGTGCAAATATTATTAACAAAATTCAAATTGACGGACACAAATCGGAATACATTCCAAATACGAATTTTATTGAAACAAAATAAATTTTCAATTAACAACAAAAAAAGAGCTCTTATAAAAGAGCTCTTTTTAATATTTTTAAAGTCATTACACTTTTCTCTTGCGAGCAGCTTCTGACTTGCGTTTTCTTTTTACGCTAGGCTTTTCATATCTTTCGCGTTTTTTAACTTCTGAAAGAATGCCGGCTTTTTGAATCTTTTTCTTGAAACGTCTCAATGCGCTTTCAATTGATTCGTTTTCGCCTACTTTAACTTCTGCCATTTATATTTTCACCACCTTTATAAATCTTACTGGGTACAGGTCGTATCATAACACAAACCCAAAAAAATTTCAAGAAAGCTATTTAATAATAACTTTGTCAAGTCTATAAAAGGATTTTTTCCTGCCTTTTTTAACTGCAACAGACGGAACAAACTGGTCAGATACATCACCCAAAAGCCTTTTGGCAGATTCAATTAATTTAGGATCAACATTAGGCTTAATAGTCTTTTTTACGGGAGTTTTCTGACCTAATTTTTCAAGATATCTATCATAAATTCCGGGTTTCATCAAGTCCATACTTATAGGAAAACAAAACAAATTATTTTTTGCTACTAAGCAGACAGAGTAAATATGTTGTAAATTTCCTCGTCTGAAAGCTCCGTAATAATCTTTTCGCCTTCGTAAACAGCCAAATCTGCAAGCTCTTTTTTGGACTTTAACATCTCGTCAATTTTTTCTTCAAATGTACCGAGCGTTATCATTCTGTGGACCATAACGTTTTTGTCCTGACCTATACGATAGGTTCTATCTGTTGCCTGATCTTCAACAGCAGGATTCCACCACAAGTCATAGTGAATAACATTTGTAGCTCTTGTAAGGTTCAAACCTGTACCTCCTGCTTTCAAAGACAATATCATCAATTTTGTCTCATCATCATTTTGGAATTTGTCAATCAATTCTTCTCTTTGAGAAACAGTTAAAGAGCCATGAAAGAACAATGGTTCCGTATTGCATTCTTGCGCAATAATTTTAGTTAATATATCACCCATTTCTTTGTATTGAGTAAATATTAAGGCCTTTTCATTATTATCAATTATCGTTTGAACAGTCGAAATACATTTTTCCATCTTACCGGATAATTCTTTACTCATCTCACCCGATTTTAAGAACTGATAAGGATGGTTACAAATCTGTTTTAGAGCTGTAATAAGTTTAAAGATATTACCGCGTCTGTTAATACCTGTAAATCCGCTAATCTTATCCATCATTTCATTAAGAGTCTTTTCATACAAGACAGCTTGAGGCTTAGACAAGTAACAGTATTCATTAAGCACCATTTTTTCAGGCAAATCAGTGATTACGTGCTTGTCAGTTTTCAAACGTCTTAAGACGAAAGGTGAAACTGACATTTTTAATTTAGCAGCACGACTTGTTTCCTTAAATCTTTCAATAGGAATAGCATAACTCTTTTGGAAATCCTTTAATGAACCTAAATAACCCTTATTTATAAAGTCAAAAATACTCCACAATTCAGTTAATCTGTTTTCAACAGGGGTACCGGTCATGGCAATTTTAATATCAGATTTCAACATTTTTATAGCCAAAGTCTGTGCCGTATCTGGGTTTTTGATATTTTGAGCTTCATCAACAATAATCATACCCCAAGTTTGTTTTTTGAGTTCTTCAACATCAATACGCATAATCGCATAAGTCGTCAAAATGACATCATGTTTAACATCCAAAACTCTTTCTGCACCGTGATAAACAGCAGCATCAAGAGAAGGGGCAAACATTTGCAATTCTTTCATCCAGTTTCCCATAAGAGTCGTCGGACAAATTACAAGAACCGGTTTGGTCAATTTGCCATCTTCTTTTAATTTCAATATAAGGCTTATTACCTGAATAGTTTTACCCAGCCCCATATCATCCGCCATACAAGCGCCAAAACCTTTTGAAACATTGGTCCAAAGCCATTTTAAACCTACTTGCTGATAAGGTCTTAACTCTCCGTTAAGCGATTCCGGAACAGTAACTTCAACAGGCTTTGTGAAATCTTTTATAACTCTTGCAAACGCATCATCGTAGTCGAAATCATATTCATCAATCTGACCTGACATAGCAGCATGAATCAATTCCATTCTTGACATTGATTTCAGATTAGCTTTTGCAATTTGCTCAAAAATCTTTTTACTATCTTCTTTATCGACAAGGACATATTTGTTCTTGTATTTTACAAGACCCGAACTTTCAGACACAAGCTTATTAAATTCTTCAAGTGAAATTTTGTCATTACCTATTGCGATTTCATAAGAGAAATCCAAAATATCATCAAGCGAAATTTTTGAAGTTGAATTCCTGTTGAAAATGTCAGCCAAATCGCCTGAACGGGAAGCTTTTACCTTGGCATTAATAGATGCTCTCGGCACAACAACATTAACCAATTCGTCTGGCAATATAACATCGATTTGAGCTTTTTGAAGATAATATGCTGTTTGCGTAATTATCTTGTATACTTCGTTCAAGTTCAAATCAAGCGCAAGCTTTTCTTCATCCTCAAACAAATCTTCAAGTTCAGGCATATATCTTATGGCATAATTCAACTGCTTTTCAACAATTCTTGCGATATCAGACGAGTTAGCACCAAAAACTTCTTCATCCGTGTACAATTTATCTATTAATACACTTTCATCAGTTTTTCTGTTTTTAATATAGACTTTAAGTCTAAACAATTCATCTTCGACTTTTTCAATTTTGAAAAACGGTATAACATCGTATTTGCCAAGATATAATTCATCAAACCATTGCGAAAAACTTTCAGCTAAATCTACACCCCTCATTACAGAGCGCTGTTCAAGGTCTTTAATCAAGTATGTGCCCGATTTAACATCCTTAAATCTGTAAGCTTTTATTCCCAAAAATTTATAAATAACATAATTCAAATAATTATAAATGAATTCATAAACAAAATTCTTAGGTTTTTCGCCTTTTATAAAAAGGTTTTCCGGAATATTCTCTTCAAACTGATTAACAATTCTTGCTAGCTGCTGATTAGATATAATCGGCTCATAAACAATGCGAAACATTTGACCATTACGCTTAACCGTTGGTATGAAATAAAGTTTTTCAATCAACTTCATAACAAAATAGGTCAACTTATTCATATAAATAAATGTAGGCGTAAGTGATTCTAAATCAACAATATTTCCAAATCCACCAAAATAATCCAAAACAACATCCAAAGCCAAGGCATAACCTACATCTTGCCCCAGAACCTGAGAATGAAATCTGAATAACGAACCCTTAGACTTCAAATAATACTGAAAATTATTTGTAGGAGTAACAAAAAATGACAGCTTGTCATTTTCATTAACCAAGAAAAAGTTAGTATTTCTTGCAGGCGTATACGGGCTCAAGAAAACACCTTCAAATTCATCTTCCACAATTTGATAAATCATACTCAAAGTATATCGAAAATCCTTATTTTTAAATCCATCCGGATTTTCACTCAAATTGAAAAACAATTCATCAACATTATTTTTTTTGAAAGAAAAATCTATATCCCAGTTATTTTTATCAGTCATATATTCCTTATTACTTTAACAATGAATCTGCAGTCATTTCAGCAGGTTTTTCTATACCTAACAATTGTAAAACAGTCGGAGCTATATTACAAAGAGCACCGCCCTCATTTTTAAGCTCCACACCCTGAGGCGCGTTAATTAAAACGAAAGGAACTTCATTTGTCGTATGTGCCGTTTGAGGCTTTCCTGTTTCAGCATTAACCATAACTTCAGAATTACCATGGTCAGCAGTCAAAAGCATTATCACATCGTGCTTTTTGCAAGCATCAGCGATTTTTCCGACACACTCATCAACCGTATGACAAGCCTTAACAGCAGCATCAACAACACCGGTATGTCCAACCATATCAGGGTTTGCAAAGTTAACCAAAATAAATCCATATTTAGGATCATCAATTGCCTTTAGGACATTTTCACAAACCTCAGGTGCGCTCATCTCAGGCTGCATATCATATGTTGCAACTTTTGGAGACGGAACCAAAACTCTTGTTTCGTGAGGTTGAGGCTCATCAATTCCACCATTAAAGAAGAAAGTCACGTGCGCATACTTTTCAGTTTCAGCGGTTCTGAATTGATTAATACCGTTCACCTCAAGAACATCTCCCAAAATATTAACTAAATGTTCTTTTGGAAATGCCACAGGGAATGTAAAATCTTCATTGTAGCTTGTCATAGTAACATAACAAATATTTTTAAGAATTTTTTTACGGTCAAATCCGTCAAAATCAACAAAATTAATTGCCTTAGAAATTTCACGAGCTCTATCAGGACGATAATTGAAGAAAATAATAGCATCATTATCATGGATTCTTGATTCTTCACCACCTATAACCGTTGGCAATACAAATTCATCATTGTCACCGCGGGCATAAGATTCTTTAACACCTTCACAAGCAGATGAAGCCTTTTCGCCTTCACCTAATAAAAGTGCATTATAACCTTTTTCAACTCTATCCCAACGATTATCTCTGTCCATAATATAATAACGGCCTATAATTGTCGCGATAGGCGGCAAATTGTATTTTTTTAATTCGTCTTCAACTTGTTGAAGATAAGTGCAAGCGCTTTGAGGCGGTGTATCCCTACCATCCAAAAAAGCGTGTACATAAACTTTTTTCAAACCATTATCCGCCGCAAGTTTTATTAATGCCATAACATGTTCTAAAGAGGAGTGAACTCCACCAGTTGATACAAGCCCGAAGATATGCAATGCTGAATTATTTTTCTTTGCATGATCAACAGCCATCATAAAACGTTCATTGGTGAAGAATGAACCATCCTTTATTGCATTATTAATCCTAGACAAATCCTGATAAACAATTCTACCTGCACCTAAATTCAAGTGACCAACTTCACTGTTTCCCATTTGTCCAGCGGGAAGTCCAACATATTCACCATCCGCACGTAACTTAATAAATTGTTCTTCTTTTTCCAATTTGTCAACATTGACAGGTTTTGCCAATTTTGTTGCGTCAAACTCAGGGTGATTTTTACTAATTCCCCATCCATCCATTATACATAACAATACACGTTTAGACATAAAAATATCCCCTCTTATATTTCGTACTATGTAGAGATTTTATCAAGAAAATAAATCAAATACAAGAGGCAAAGTAATTTCTACAAAATCATATCATCGTTAATTTTCCAGTCATTACGTAATATGTATGAAAAACAGTAATACCCGCGACCTGTTGCAGAACAATCCTGTTCTACAACCTCATTAGTTTCATCCGCACCAGCCGGAACCAATACATTACTATCATATATAAAAACAAAAATATCACGACCTATCACATTCGGTGGAGAATCACCATTTACGTCAACATGCATGACCAAACCCGGCCTATCTATATCAACGCCAAAATTTGACGTGATATCAGCAGCTTCAGCACCGTCAAGGTTTACATACAC
>CALVBY010000057.1 GCA_944325905.1 Candidatus Gastranaerophilales bacterium
GCTTCTGTAATTATTGAAGAAATTTTCTTATCTTGGTCCGAAATACCTTCTGTTGCATCTATTACAAGAACAGCAACATCACAATCTCTAATCGAACGTATTGCTCTATCTACAGCAAATTTTTCAACACCCCAGTTTACTTTCGCTTTTTTTCTTATCCCGGCAGTATCGACTATTATAAATTCTCTATCTTTATAGTTTATTCTTGAATCTATACTATCTCTTGTAGTACCGGATATATTTGAAACAATTACTCTGTCTTCATTCAACAAAGAATTAACTATTGATGATTTACCTGCGTTTGGACGGCCTACTATTGCAATTTTAATTGTATTGTCTTCTTCTATGTTATCAATAATTTCAAAATCTTTTGTTACTAAATCCAACAAATCACCAACTCCACCAGAGCCATGCAATGCTGATATTCCTATCGGTTCACCAAGAGCCAAAGAATAAAAATCGCTTGTCATATATTGTGAATTTGGATTGTCTAATTTATTAACAGCCAAAAATACAGGTTTGTCTGTTTGTCTTAAAATATTTGCAATATCATAATCTACAGGATTTATTCCTGATTTTCCATCAACAAGAAATATTATTTCATCCGCTTCTTCACAAGCAATTTTTGCTTGATCAAAAATAGAAAGCATTATTTCATCTTCGTCTCCCGGAATAATACCTCCTGTATCTATACAAGTAAAAACTTTATTTTGCCATTCGACATCAAAATAAATTCTATCTCTTGTAACTCCCGGCAAATCATCTACTATGGAATTTCTAGAACCTACAAGACGATTTACAAATGTTGATTTCCCAACATTTGGACGACCTACTATTGCAACTATTGGTTTTCTTCTCATATTGTTAGTATATCATGAATAAAATTAATCATTTTATGTTATGATGAATATTATGAAAAACTTAATTGTTCTTGTTGGTATGATGGGGTGTGGAAAGAGCACTATTGGGGCTTTTTTAAGTAGAGTAATAGGTTACGATTTTGTAGACATTGATAAAGAAATTGAAAAATCTGAAAATATGTCTATTACAAATATTTTTAATGAATATGGTGAAAAATATTTCAGAAAAATTGAAAAATTAAAAACTTTTGAATATGTTAATAGAAAAAAAATTGTTCTTTCTCTTGGTGGCGGGGGGTTTGAAGATGAAGAAACCAGAGAAATTTTAAAAAAATATGGTTTTGTTATATATCTAAAAGCTACACCTGAGTGTCTTTTTAATAGAATTAAAACAGAAATTCACAGGCCTCTTTTACGCAAAAACTTTTCTGTTGACAGTATTGCCTTCATCCTGAAAAAACGCCATAATAATTATGAAAAAGCCCATGTAACTATTGATACTACAAATAAAACTAAAAAAGAAATAGTGTGTAAAATTGAAAGGTTAATAAAATGATTAAATTGGAAGTTAAAATTGAAGAAAAATCAAATAGCTATCCTATTTTCATTGATTGCAATTTGTCAAATCTGAAATCTGAAATTTTTGATTTTATTAACGGAAAAAATTGTATTTTCGTTATTTCTGAAAAAATTTATAATTTGTATGGAAAAATTTTAGATTTAAAAAAAGAAACTGTTTTTATCCTTAAGGATGGTGAAAATCAAAAAAACTTTAAAAACTATAAAAAGATAATAGATTTTTGCTTGAACAAAAAACTTACTCGTGATGATTTTATTATTGCAATTGGTGGCGGTGTTGTTGGCGATATTGCAGGTTTTGTTGCTTCCACATATATGAGAGGTCTTAATTTTATTCAGGTTCCTACAACATTGCTTGCTTGTGTAGACAGTTCCGTTGGAGGTAAAACAGCAATAAATTCTCCCTTTGGAAAAAATCTTATTGGATCTTTTTATCAACCAAATGCTGTTTTTATTTATACGGATTTTTTAAAAACTTTAGATATTAGAAATTTCAAATCTGGTCTTGGAGAAGTTGTTAAATATGCTTTCATTGAAAAAAGTTGTTGCTTTGAAGAAGATTTCAATTTAATCAACTTTTTGGAAACAAATAACAAAAAAATTATTGAAAAAGACACTTATACTCTATCTGAATTAATTAAAATATGTATTCTTTTAAAAATTTCTGTTGTACAAAAAGACGAAAAAGAATCTGGTTTGAGAAGAATTTTAAACTTTGGTCATACCTACGGTCATGCCATTGAAAAAATAACAAAATACAAAAAATATACTCATGGAGAGTGTGTTATTGAAGGAATTTATTTTGCTTTTGATTTGGCTTTAAAAAATAATTTGATTGATAAAAATTATATGTTCTTTATGCAAGATATTTTGAAAAAATTTGACTTCAAAAAAGTTCAAAAGTTCAAATTGGATAAGATTATGCCTATTATGAAAATGGATAAAAAAGCCTCTTCTGATTTTGTGAGATTTATTCTACCAACAGATTATTCAACTGTAAAAGAATTTAGGGTTAATGACCTACTTACCATTTTTTGAAAATAAAAAATACCGCAAGAATTATGAATAAAAAACCAACAAGATAATTCCATCTGAATTGTTCTTTCAAGTACCAAATAGAAAAACCGCTAAAAACTATCAATGTTATAACTTCTTGAATTGTCTTAAGTTGAGCCGCATTATAAACTTCATAACCTATCCTATTTGCCGGAACTTGAAAACAATATTCAAAAAAGGCTATTCCCCAACTTACTAAAATAACTGTTATTAATGCTGTATTTCTGAATCTTAAATGTCCGTACCATGCAAATGTCATAAAAACATTTGATATTGTTAAAAGCACAATTGGTGCTATAAATTTTATCATTTTATTTTACCAGTCCTTCTGTTTCATTATACATAATCATGTAAAAATCAGGACTTGTCATTGATGGATTTTTTTTCATAAATTTCTTAACATCAAAATTAGACAAGTATTTATCTAATTTATTTATGATTTTTGGATTTTCTTCGTGCTTTTGTTTTAGTTTGTTTATGTATGATCTTGTCATTGCTAAAACTTCATCTTCTGTAAGCAGTGGTAATCCACCTATTTTAACTTCATCCTGTTCTTCTTGTTCGAGGTATTTTTTTTCTTCTTTTTTCTGTTCCCTTGGTTGTTGATGTTTATCACTATCTGAAGACGTAGAAGATTCTATTCTTTTATTGAAGGGATTATTTACTGAATTAAACATAAATACCTCCTTTTCGTTTTTTATCGGTATTTTAATAAAAATCTTAAATAAATCATACAATAGGATGAGCATTGTAGAAAAACATGTTGTTTTTGGTAGAAAACCCATGAGTTTTCTACAATTGTTTTGTTTTATTTGTTTTTTCTACATTTTTTGTGTTTTTGTTTTATTTTTTTCTACAAATTTTTCTACATTATCTTTATTGGTGTTATTTTATTTTTTAAATGTTTTCTACAAATATTTAGAGCTTATTATTACTATTATTTTTATTTATTTTATTTATATATTAATTAATATAAAAAGTTTTGAACAAACAGAACAAGCTTTTTTTAAACTTCTTTACATTAATTTGTTTTGGTTTGTTTTTATTGTAAAATTTTAGAAAGAATTGATTTTAAAAGGAGTATTCAATGAAGTTTGTTGTAAAAAAAGAGGATTTATTTGACGGTATAAAAATAGTTGAAAGAGCTACAAGCATGAAAGCTTTGCAACCTGTATTTTTAAATATTCTTATAGAAACTGTAGATAAAGCAACTATAAGACTTGTTGCAACAGACTTAGATTTAACTGTTACAGCTTTAGTTGATGCTCAAGTTGAAGAAGAAGGAAAAATAACATTACCTTCAAAAACCTTAAATGAAATTGTATCAAAACTAGGTAATAAATTGATAACCTTTGAAATGCCGCAAGGTGAAACAACTGTAAATATAACCTGCCAAAATTCAAAATTTGATATTATTGGAATTTCGGCAAATGAATTTCCTCCTGAAGTTTATCGAGTTGAATTGAATGATGAAGAAAGTTTTGAGATAGAATTAAAACCTTTTTCAAAAGCAGTAAGACAAGCTGGATTTGCTGCTGCAGGTTATGAAACAAGCAACCTTTTGTCAGGTATTGTTTGTGATATTTCAGGAGAAGTTTTGGAAATAGCTTCAACTGATGGAAACAGACTTGCAAGAGTTAGAGAACATATTGATAACAAAGATAACAAAACAAAACAATTGATTATACCTGCAAAAGCTCTTAACGAATTTATAAAAATGAGTGCATATATAGATGAAGAATCTGTTAGAATATACACAGAAAAAACAAAATTAATAATAAAATCAGAAAAAACAATGACAATATCAAGACTTTTGGAAGGACAATTCCCTAAATACAATCAACTTATTCCGTCAGAAAGTCCGAAAGAAGCTATTGTTAATGTTTCTCAATTGATTTCAGCTTTAGAACGTGTGTCTATTATGGTTAATGAAAAAACAAGTATTGTTAAAATGAATTTTGCAGATAATGAATTAACATTAAATGCAGATACGCCAGATTCAGGTAAATCTGAAGAAAAAATAGATATCCAGTATACATCAGAGCCATTATTGATTGCGTTTAATTACAAATATGTATTGGAAGCATTAAAAAATATAGATTGTGAAGAAGTAAAAATTGGTTTGAATACAAGTCTTTCAGCAACAGTTTTAAGACCAAATTGTGAAGAAGATTTTGTATGTTTAATAATGCCAGTGCAAATTAGGTAGAATTCAAAATAAATATTTAACAAATCGACAAAATTTGAGTCAAAAGAAATTTTGATGTTTCTTTTATTTAATGATATTGTTGCAAAAGAATACAAATGAATGGTTGCAGCAAGTTAAAAATAATAAAAAAATAGTTGAATAATTTAATATTTATATTTTCTAATCTCAAAAAAGTTGCATAATGTTAACTTGTAGAATTCAATAAAATCAATAAAATAATGCTAGTATTCATTTTATAGAAAAAAAGTGATATAATGAGCATTGTAGGAAAAAGATTTTTATGATGAGTAAAACTAAAAAATTATCCATCGCATTCTATTGGCATATGCATCAGCCTGTTTACCAATTAACACCTGATGGTGATTTTTTGATGCCTTGGGTTAGATTACATGCTGTAAAAGACTATTTAGATATGGTCGAAATTTTGGATAAATTCAAAAAATTAAAACTTAATTTTAATCTAGTTCCTGTACTTTTAGATTCAATAATTGATTATGCAGAAAATGATATCCATGATATTCATTCGCGCTTAACAATAACACCTGTTGAACTTTTATCAAAGGATGCAAAATTATTTATTATAAATAACTTCTTTGATGCAAATTATCAGTCAATGATATACCCCTATGAAGAATACAACAGACTTTATCATAAAATTCAAACAAATCCTGATACCGGAATTGATATTTTTACAGATCAAGAATATTCCGATTTAATGGCACTATTTAATCTTGCATGGTTTGATCCGGTCTATCAATCAAAGTATCCTGCACTAAAAAAATTGTATAAAAAAGGCAAAAATTATACTTTGGAAGATAGGGTCAAAATCATAGAAATCCAGCGAGATATAATGCGCAAAATAATCCCTGCATATAAAAAATTTCTGAATAAAGGTCGCATTGAAATTACAACAAGTCCTTACTATCATCCTATATTACCAATTTTGCTAGAGAATAAAAATATTAAAAAAAGTACAGAAAATGCACCCCAGAATTTAAAAACATATTTGGACGGCAAACTCCAAACAAAAATGGCACTAGACCGGGTTGAGGAAATTTTTGGTAAACGCCCACGAGGTATTTGGCCTTCCGAGCAATGTATAAGCCCAAAAACCCTCTATATGCTGTCAACTCTCGGGGTTGAATGGACTGTTTCAGATGAAGGGATTTTATCTGATTCTATCAACTTTGAATTTATACGAGATTTTAAAGGGCATCTTGAGGATCCATATCATCTGGTAAAATCCTACAATTATGAAACAAAAAACAACAATATAAAAATTATATTCCGTGATAGTACAATACCAAATCTTATAAGCTTTGAATATCCAAATCACAACCCGATTGCAGCTGCCAATGATTTATATGATAGAATTAAGGTAATTCAAAGCAAATTACTGTCCTCTCCTGATACAAATCATCTTCTTACAATCGCAATGGATGGTGAAAACTGTTGGGAAAATTACATGGAAGATGGTCTTTCATTCTTAAAAACACTCTATACTTTGATAGAAGATGATGATTCTTTAGAAACAGTTTTAATAAGTGATTATCTAGATAAAGAAAATAATCACAAAAAATTAACCAAAATAAGTTCAGGCTCTTGGATAAATAGGAATTTCAATTTATGGATTGATGAACCATTAAAAAATCTTGCTTGGAATTACCTAAAAAAAGTACGTGAAGATTTTTCAAAATACGTAAAAGAGCACCCATTAAACCCTCATATAGAATATGCAAGACGCGAATTGTTTATCTGTGAAGGCAGTGACTGGTTTTGGTGGTATGGTGAGCCAAATGATTCCGGACGTGATAATATTTTTGATTATATTTTCCGAGAGCATTTAAAGAATATTTATATATACCTTGGCCTTGAAGTTCCTGAATATTTAGAAGAACCACTTATAGCAGCATTTACTAAACCTTCCAGATATCCAAGAGGAGAGTTTACACCATCAATTGATGGTAATAAAGATGATGATTCTTGGCTAAATGCAGGTTGCATTGACATACCTGATGGCCCAGTCTTAAGAGATTCAAAATTTTTTGATAGAATTTGTTATGGATATGATAAGAATAATTTCTACCTGAGATTTTACATAAATAAATATATTCTTGATAACCCTGAACTTAAAAAAAGAACTTATCAAATATATATTTATATGAGAAATTCAAACAAAAAAACTTCCTTATCGCCAATAAGACTTATTAATAAAACAGAAAATGTTTTGCCTTTGTTAAGAGAAAAATTCCATAATGAGCTTCAATTATCAGTCGTAAATAATGAGTTGAAACTCTTAAGATTGATAAAAGCTGTTCCAGGAGGAATATGGGCATTACAATCGGACAAAGACTTACATTATGCTCATGCAAATACAATAGATTTATGTATACCTTTTGAAATGCTTGAAGTTGAAAACAATGAAATTCTTGAATTTATGTTCATAATGGCAAATCTTGGAGTTAAGGAATATTGTGTGCCATATGAAATGTTATTAAGCGTACCGAGATTGTAAATTCTTGTAAATTTATTCGTAAATTTTCAAAGTTTTTGACAGTAATACACGTTATAGATAAAAACGGAGTTGACAATAAATGGTTGATTTTTCTGACAAAATTCCAAACGGATTACCAAAACTTCCTGATAATTACTGGGAATCTCAAAATGCTGAAAAAAAAGAAAAACAGTCCTTTGGTAATATATTTGATAATGCTGTTAAGTCCAGTCTTGAAGATATAACAAATGAAATATCAATCTTCAAAAAACGAGAATTATAAATCTGCAAATTATTTGCCGGTTGAGCCAAAACCACCTTCTCCTCTGACAGTTTCAGTCAGACTCAAAACAACTTCTATTCTTGCCTGCTCAACACGTGCAATAACCATTTGAGCAATTCTCTCTTGAGGTTGAATTACGTATGTTTCATTGGATAAATTTACTACCGGAACACAGACTTCACCTCTATAATCTTCGTCAATTGTTCCGACACAATTAATTAACGTGATTCCATGTTTTATCGACAATCCAGATCTTGGTCTAACTTGGGCTTCATACCCATGTTCCAATTCAATTTTCAAACCAGTTGGTATAAGTGCTCTTTCAAGAGGTTTCAAAGTGATTGGTTCTGAAATCGCAGCACTCAAATCCATACCAGCGGCACCCTCTGTTTGATATTGAGGAATAGTCTTATTATGCGGTAATCTTTCTATCTTTAATACAGTCATCTCATTACTCCTCAGGCAATATAATAACCAGGGTTTATTCGATACCTTTAAATAATTCATTTATATCAACATCCAAAATCTTTGCAATTCTATAAAGATTTATTGCATTAGGAATCTGCCTACCTTTTTCTATTGATGTAATTGAATTTGTACTTAAATCAACCATCTCTGCTAATTCCGCTTGAGACATATCTTTTCTGTTTCTTTCAGCTTTTATATTTAATCCTAAAGCTTTGATATTCATTTCATTATTATCACTTATTGACAAATTAAATGCAACATGGTAAATTAGGATAAAAAACAAGTAAATTTGTATAAAATCAAACTGTAGATTAGAGATTAACAAATAATAAACCGGAGGCAATATGCATGAAATAACCGAAATATGTGACAAATTAGGCGACAATATATATGAAACAAGCTGTCTTGCAAAATGCTTTTACAAAACATTTGAATCAAATCTAAAAAATAAAGATGATTGTATGTATCTTTTACCACTGGCTGAAATTATCTGCAAAAAATGTGACTTTATGCTTAAAACAAACCAACATATTGAGGATAAACTCTACCGTAAAATATTTGCTAAATCTTAACGGCTCTGATCTCTTCATCAATCTTTACCAATATATTGTCAAGTTTAGAGGCATCTTTTACACCACCTTGTGCAAAATTCGGACGTCCGCCACCATTTGCACCGGTTGCTCTCGCGATTTCGCCAACAATCTTGCCAGCATTTATGCCATTTTTTACAAAACTGTCTGAAACTTTTGCAATAACCATTTTTGAATTAGCAAGAACAATAATGCTTTCGCCCAATCTGTTTGATAAAAGTTCAATACCTGCTTTGACTGCATCAGAATCGAAGTTTTCTACCTTAGAGATAAATAATTTACCGCCATCAATTTCTTGAGCTTTTGATATAAATGTAGCAAATTTACTTCTTGCGTTTTCTTCTTTAGCTTTTACCAGTTCTTTTTGTAGTTCTCTGTTTTCTTCTACTAGTTTTTCGATTCTGTCGAAAATTTCATAATAATGTGTTTTGAACATCTGTGAAAGCTTATCCATTTCTTTTACTTTTGCATTCATAAATTCAAAAGCAGCACTGGAAACAACAAGTTCGATACGTCTTGTTCCTGCGGCAATTGCGCCTTCAGAGACAATTTTAACCAAACGTAAATCTCTTGTATTTCTTGCATGAGTCCCGGCACAGAATTCTTTTGAAATACAAACATCATTACCGATAGAAACAACTCTAACCTCATCTTCGTACTTTTCACCAAATAGAGCTGTCGCACCGGTTAATTTTGCTTTTTCAATATCCATAACCTCAGTTGAAACTTTCAATCCTTGTGCAACCCAGTTGTTAAGAATTTCTTCAACCTTCATCAATTCATCAGGTGTCATTGCACGAGAGAAAGTGAAATCGAAACGCATACGATTTTCTTCAACCTGAGATCCTGCCTGATGAACCTCATCACCCAAAACTTTAATCAAAGCTGCCTGCAATAAGTGAGCAGATGTATGGTGAAGTCTTATTTCTTCCCGACGAGGGATATCGATTTTTGCATGAACATTTTCACCTATTACAACGTCACCATTAATTACTTTAGAGCGATGAACAAAAAGTTTATTGACCTTAAATGTTGTCAAAACTTCAGCTTTTAAGTCATCATTTTCTATATAACCGCTATCACCTACTTGACCACCGCACTCAGCGTAGAAAGGTGTTTTGTCAAGGATGATATCAACATAACCATCGCCTTCAACCAAATCAAGAATCTTGGCATCACACTCATTTTGTTCATATCCAACAAAATCTGTTGAACCAACTTTTTCTTCAATTTTGGCATACTTCATATCACCCGTAACACTTATTTTTTGAGTTGCGGCTTTAGCACGGTCTTTTTGTTCCTGCATAGCAACCTTAAACCCTGCTTCATCAACTGTTAAGCCGTTTTCTTCCGCTATTTCTTTTGTAAGCTCAAACGGGAATCCAAAGGTGTCATAAAGTTTGAATGCACTTTCTCCGTCAATATTTTTCTTGGCAGAAATAAATTCATCCAGTAATTTGTAACCTCTATCAAGAGTCTTGGCAAATCTTTCTTCTTCTTTCTTAATAGTATCAACGATTTTAGCTTTATTTTTAACCAAATCAGGATAAGCTTCACCGTAATTTGCCACAACAACATCAACAAGTTTATATAAGAATGGCAAATCGAGTCCAAGCATTTTACCGTGTCTTAGGGCTCTGCGTAAAATCATTCTTAAAACATAACTTCTTCCTTCATTACCCGGAATTACTCCATCAGAAATCAAGAAAGTAACACATCTTGCATGATCTGTTATTATACGAAGTGAAATATCAGTTTTTTCAGACTTTTTATATGGAACACCTGACATTTTGGAAACTTCATCCATAATAGGTTTCAAAAGGTCAGTTTCAAAGGTTGATGCAACACCTTGGCAAACCATAGTAATACGTTCTAATCCCATTCCGGTATCAACGTTTTTACTTTCCAAAGGTGATTGATTACCTTCCTCATCTTGGTATAATTCAGTGAATACAAGGTTCCAGATTTCAACCCATCTGTCACACTCACAAGTATCAATACCGCAACCGCGAGGATCATCACATTTGTATTGTTCGCCCAAATCATAGTGAATTTCGGAGCAAGGACCACAAGAACCGGAAGCTCCCGGAGGGCCCCAGAAATTATCTTTTTTCCCTTTGCGTTTAATTCTATCAGCCGGAACTCCGACACTGCGCCAAATTTCGTACGCTTCATCATCAGTTTCAAAAATCGTAATCCAAAGTCTGTTTTTATCAAGCTTTAATACTTCAGTTACAAATTCCCAAGCCCAAGGAATAATTTCTTTCTTGTAATAATCGCCAAAGGAAAAGTTCCCAAGCATTTCAAAGAATGTATGGTGACGAGGAGTACGACCAACATTTTCGATATCAGAATCTTTTCCGCCTGCACGAGCACATTTTTGACAAGAAGTTGCACGAGCAGGATCGTAAGGTGATTTTACAATTCCCAAAAATATCGGTAAAAACTGCAACATGCCCGCCGT
>CALVBY010000058.1 GCA_944325905.1 Candidatus Gastranaerophilales bacterium
TTTCCTTGTGTTCATGTTTACGGCTTTTTTATTTTTTTCTTTAATTTTTTATTTGTTTTTTGTAATATTTCGTTACAATGGAGGATGCTAATATTTAATAAGTTTGTTTTTCATAGTCTCTATAACATTGTCAAGAGCGCCTTGCTGGTATTCAAATACAGTTTTACAATCACTACAAGCTTCTGTGTAAAAATCTTTATCTGTAAGTAATTTTTCCAGATATTGTTTGAGTTCTTTTTGGTTTTTAACTACTTTTCCTGCTTTTGAGCGTCCTAGTATCCAATATATATCTCTAAAATTGTGAATTGATGGTCCTGATATAACCGGTTTTGAATAAACAGTTGCTTCTAGTGGATTATGTCCGCCTGTCTTGTTAAAACTTCCTCCAATAAATGCCATATCACAAATGGAGTACATTTTACTCAATTCACCTAAGGTATCCAAAATAATCACGTCATTTTCTATAAAATTATTGTCTTGAGATCTTGTTCCGTAGCTTAAGTTATTTGTTTTTAATAATTTTTTAATTTGAGGAACTCTTTGTAAATGTCTTGGTGCTATTAAAAGTTTTATATCTGTATATTTTTTTTGTAAATGTAAAAATGTATTAATTATAATTTCATCTTCACCTTTGTGAGTGCTTCCTGCAATTATTATCCGATTATTGTTGTTTTTTATTTCAACGGTTTCGGTGCTTTTTTTAATGTCAAATTTAAGATTTTTCATTACTCTTGTGCGCTCAGGAGGTGCCCCTATTGAGATTAGTTTTCTGTTATCTTCTTCACTTTGTGTAAGAATTTCTGTATAGTTTTCAAGTACGTGTTTGAAAAATTCTTTAAAGAATCTGTATAATTTGTATGTAGAATCAGACATTCTGCCATTTATTGTATATAATGGAATATTGTACTGTCTGCATTTGTCAGCAAAAATTGGCCATATTTCTGTTTCTGCAATAAGTACAATAGAAGGTTTTATTTTCTTCAAAAACCTGTATACGCATGATGGGATATCAAAAGGAAAATATGTTATATAAGTCGCAACATCACTTAACTTTTTGTGTGCTATTTCTTGTCCGGTTTTAGTTCCGGTTGTGACCACAATTTTATAATCAGGAAATACTTCTTTGGTTTTCTTTACCAAATTTTCAAGAGCAAGAATTTCTCCAACAGATACCCCATGAAACATAATAACTTTTTCACCGATATATGGAGGATTGAAAAAACCTAATTTTTCTCTCCATCCATAGAGAAATTTACCGTTAAATACTCGTACTACATAGTATATAGGTAGTAAAATTGCGAATAAAAGTGTTGAAATAATTCCATAAATAAACATCTTGGTTATAATTATATACCAAACATGAATGTATATTGACATAAGTATAAAAAATTAATAGAATATTGTTATGGCTATAGTATACTTAAGTTTGGGGTCAAATAAAGGTGATAGAATAGGCTATGTACAGCAGGCTACAAGTCTATTGGGGGCTATTGACGGTGTGAATATTATCAGAACGTCTGCTTTTTATGAAACTGAGCCTTGGAATATGACGTCTGAAACTTGGTTTGTTAATGCTGTTGTTGAAATAAAAACTAATCTAAGTCCATCTGATTTATTATGTGAATGCCAGAGGATTGAAAAGCAACTTGGAAGAGAAAGAGAACGCGAAGATGCTTACGATGACAGGACTATAGATATTGATATTTTGTTTTATAATCGCGACATTATAAATGAAGCTAATTTGGTAATTCCCCATAAATATGTTCATTTAAGGGCATTTACACTAGTTCCTTTGTTGGAGCTTTGTCCTGATTTTGTTCATCCCGTTCTGAATAAAACAATTTCGGAGTTGCATGCTGATCTAGAAAATCCTGAGATGGTGTTTTTATATGGAACAAGAGTCGAATTTAATTTCTAAGGTGGCTATTATAGGAGCTGGTCCTGCGGGATGTACTTGTGCGTATTTTTTGCAAGATTATGTTGATGTGACGCTTTTTGATTTTGCAAAACCCTTAAGAACGTTGCTACCCACTGGTGGTGGACGTTGTAATCTTGCTCATGCAGAATATGATTTCAAGACTTTGGCAGAAAATTACCCACGTGGGCAAAAGTTTTTATATTCTATTTTTTCAAAGTTTTCAACATCCGATACCATTGATTTTTTTGAAAATATCGGAGTGAAAACTTATATACAAGATGATTTTAGAATTTTTCCGATTTCAAATAGCTCAAAAGATGTTCGGAGTAGAATTTTGCAAAAACTTAACAGAGTGAAATTCGAAAAAAAACTTGTCGATAATTTGGATTTTAATAGTTATGATTTTATAGTTGTTGCAATAGGTGGACATTCTTCATATAGTTTTCTTAAAAAATCAGGTCATCATATCGTTGAACCGAGGCCTGCGTTAACAGGTTTGATAACGGAAGATAATTTTCCGCAAGGTGTAAGCATGCGGAATGTAAAATCGTCAGGTTTTGAAGGCGATATAATCTTTACCCACGAGGGAATATCCGGTCCTCTTATTTATAAAATATCATCCATTAATGCAAGAAAAGAGTTTCCTTATTATATTGATTTGGATTTTTGCGGTTCGATAAATTTGCAGGATTTGTTGGATAAAAATTCCCACAAATCAATAAAAAACGTATTATCGGAAATTGTTCCAAAATCTTTCGCTGAATACATTTTACAGAAGTTAAATATTGACTTTGAATTGAAATCTCACAGCGTTGACGGCAAAACAAGAGATAAAATTTTAAATTTGTTAAATAACTATAAATTAAAGATAATTGCAGCTTCAAAAACAGGTGAAGTTGTAACTTGTGGTGGTGTCGATTTAAATGAAATAAATTCTAAGACAATGGAATCCAAAGTCGTTCCTAATTTATATTTTTGCGGTGAAGTTATTGATGTGGATGGATTTTGTGGTGGATTTAATCTCCAGAATTGTTGGTCTACTGCCTATGTTGCGGCTAATTCTATTTTGGAAAAATTAGGCATCTAAAGATATTTCTTTTTCCAAATCTTCTTTAACTTGAAATTCCTTATCACCACTTAGATATCTCACGGCAATCATTACTGCGGGAACTGCAACCCCTAGGGCTGCAATACAAATTCCGAGGTTTTTGAGAACTGAGTGTCTTTTTAGTGTTTTTACTTTTTTCAGAAAATCATCCAAGTTTTCACCGGATGCTTGGTATTGTTTGTATAGAGTATCTATTTTGGCGTAAATCCCCTTTACACCTGACTTATTTTCAAGATTTCCAATATCTATAAATTTTCTTGTATCAATAGCGTTTTTGTCAGTAACTTCCATATAAGACATATTTAGTTTTTTCTTGAGTTTATTTACCCAATTATCTAATTTCCCCAGTGTGGAAATTTCATCTGATTTTTTTGCCATTTGTACAACGAAGTTATCAGGATTTTTGTGTAAAAATTCATATATTTCAACATCGCTTCCTTTGATTGGAAATTCTTTTAAGCTTTGTTCAATTATGTTTTTATTTCCAAAAGTATTTTTTAAGTCTTCACTTTCTATTACTCTTGCATCTAAATCAATAGATTTGTTGTGGTTCAATACAGCCTTTTTTTCTAAGAATTTCTGTATAGGTTTGCTTGCAAAGTACATAAATGCCCAGGTTGCACCCTCTTTTATCGAATAACCAATAAATTCTTGTTTGTTTCTTGATTCGGAGAGCCTTTCTGTCGTTATTGAACCATCAACAATCATTAGGTTTTTAACCGGGTCGAACATGAAGTCTTTGAGTTTTGATACTAAACCTGCAGCACCTGTGAATGTTGTGGTTTTATTTTTATTGTTATTTTTATTGTTTGTCATGTTTTCAGAATTTTTAATAAAATCACCAAAAGAAGTTCTTGTATTATTAAATTTGTTTTTAGCGGTTAATAATTTGGCATGTTCAGCCATGATTTCTTTTTTTGCAGCTTCTTTGGTTTTTTTGTGTCTGTATTTTGTTAAAGCTGTGTAAGACGCTATAGTAAGTGCCGTTGCTATACCAAATTTTGAGAGTGCAAGTGATCTTGAAAACTTCGGATTATTTTTAAGATTTAACAAACCTTTTTTGATTTTATCATTTTTTTCAAGTTCTATTGCCTTATCTAAGATTTCAGGGTTATCTAGTAATCTTACGTCTACTTTAGGATCTATTTTCAGTGCTTTATATAATGTAAGATCGGTTATCTTTTTAAACACAGGCAATCCAAAAAGCCAAATAGCCTGTGTTCCGAATTCATCAAGAAATCTATCTTTACCTTCTAATTTATCTCCTACAATATACGAACCGGTTGTAAGTCCGAGGCTGTTTGCTACATCTTTTACGGCTAATGGGACTAATGAACTATTGTTTCCTAATGTTGAATATATTTTGCTTACATCTATTGCGGGTATCATTTTTTATTTATCCTTTTATTAATCTACAAACTTCTCCTTTTAATTTCGGAGCTAATTACTTCTATATATTTTTATATCGTCGTCGTAGATTAATAATCATATTTTATTTCCTTTTTATTTTTAAATCTGTAAAATTTTTTAATTGACTTAATCGGGGCTTAAATTTACTTTTTTTAACAAAAAAACAAGACCCGTAGAAGTCTTGTTTATAACTTATTATTATTGACAATCGACAAATCTTTCGCTAGATAAACAAGCCTTCGGTTAAAGTATTTACTAATCGTCGTGATTGTCTTGTCATTTTAATTTCCCTAAAAAATACTCCCAGGGGAATTCGAATCCCCGTCTACACCGTGAAAGGGTGTTGTCCTAGGCCTCTAGACGATGGGAGCAAGTGTATTTCTTTCACGTTTTTAATAATAACCGAAGCAAAATTAATTGTCAACCATAACTTTTGAATTTGTTGAAGTTTGTTTAATTTCTTCGATTATTTCTGCTATTTCAGGTGAAATGTCGCATTCAGTATCAAGATTTTCTTTTACCATTAACGCAAATTCTGATTTTTTAAACTCATGCATACCTCTATGTTTAAATATGTCTTCAAGAATTTTGACCATGCCAATGTTTTGATTAACTGCTTCAAGTTCTATCATTGAGATATTTTTAAGTCCGTATGCCAGAGTTTTTTTGATTAAATTAAGCGGAATAGCGTCTTCAAATTCTCCGCATTTAAGCACATGAACTCTATCTATGACTCTTAATCTTGGTTTGATTTCGTTGTAATTTTGTTCTGCATCTTTATCTAACAAAACAAATATAGGAATTTTTAATTCTTTTGAAAGTCTGTAAAAAAGTTTTACTACCTGATTTTTCCCGCCTGCAGAAATTATATAGACACCATTTTTATTAAAGTCGTACCCATAAATTTTTGCAAATTTAGGCAGAAGAATTTCTTCAGTTATACCTTCAGATATAACTACTTTTTCAACAGGAAAAAGCAAACTCATATTTTTTCGGTCTTTAACTTTATCTTTTGAAATAGTAATATTTTTTAGCCATTTTAAATTTATGGGAGCATTTTGGTCTATTAATTCGACGCATGCTCTGTAATTAATTTTGTTTTTCAATAATTCATCTACATGTTCATTCAGGTTATAGATATTTTTTTCATAGTCGAAAAGTATTTGGTTTATTAATCCGTCATTTTCCGTTGTAAGATTTAATTTTTCCAGTGAAAAGTTAATAATTTCTTCTGCAAAATTTTTTATTTCACCATAAGGCATTTCATCAAGTTCTGCTTTTTTGAACTTAGGTGTTATTAGATTATTTGTAATTAGATCCTTAAAAACTCTTAAGTACTTAACTTCAGGATTTTTAAATCTTGTAAGTCGGTCTATTGAAATTAATATTTGTTCTTTGGTTAGTGGTTTGATTTTATACAAATTTTAGCCTCATTGTTACATTTTTTTATGAATATTTAATTTTGTTAGCAATTTTTGTTGTGTTTAATTTTTAATATTATTGTGGAGTAGGAATGGTAAGTTCAGTAAATAATATTCAACAATATAATTATAGCACAGTTTCAAATGTTGGAGCTGTTAAGGTTGGTACTCCTTTTGTAAATAATCAAGGTGTATCGCATTCAAATATTAATGTATTACCATTTAATTCTTCTCAGAGTGTTTTAAACAAACGTACAGTTCTTGCTTCAAATGATGAAAAAGAAAAATATGCTGAATTATCAAAAGTTCTTGATAAAAATACTCGTAAGCAGCTAGAGTTACTTTTGAAAAGCGGTGTTTTGTTAAATTCTGATTCAAATGACCATTCCACGGTTTTAGATAATTTGTACAAAATGGCAACGACTCCAAGAGCAGTTGGCTTAAGTAGAGATGGATTGTTAAAAGATACAATCACGACAATTGCGTACCCGTTTGTTATTACCCAACAATTTGGGGATATTCCTCCTATCTATAGGCAAAAAGCTTTAGCTGCAAATACAGATGGTGAGACAAATTTACTTAAAAAGTTTGTTGCAGCAAATGATATTGATGTTGAACATTCGGGCACTTGTGTTGCAGCAAGCATTGAGTTTAATTTGGCAGAGAAAATGCCTGCGGAATTTGCACGTTTTGCAGAAGGTTTGTCATCGACAAGTATGTCAGTTAAAAAAGAAATTAAGCTAAGAAATCTTGCAGACAACGCTCTTGACTCAATTTGGCTTTTAAATGCTTTTGAAATGCCTAGTGAGATTGATAATTTTGAAAGTGCAACTTTAACTTTTGCACCAGACAAAAATGCTATTATAAGAGCTCAAATACAGACAACAAACAGAGATCCTCTCGAAAGATCACCGTTAGATGTTTTAATGCAATCTACATTTATGCAGGTGGGTTCTCAACAATCGTACAACTCCTTAACAGATAAGCGTTTAGGTAAGTTTAATCAAAATGACAAAGGACTTATTGAGTTTGAAAAAACATTTACGGAATCTGTCGTTGAAGACAAAAGTAAGCTATCAGTTACTTATCAAACCGTTGATGAAAATGCTCGTTTAATCGGTTATGAAACGGATTTTGATACTATGAAAAAGCATCTGCTTACGGCTTTGGATATGGGTGAAAATGTAATTATCGGTTATACTCAAACTGATCAAAACAATATAATTATTAATGGCCACGAAATAACTATTATTGGTTATAGATATAATCCTGATGGTAAGTTGGTATTCATCTGCAATGATACAGATGATAACTTAACAAAACCTGTTGAATATAATGAAGAATATTTGCTTCCTAAAATCCACCATGCAGCTTTACCAGAAAGTATTGTGGCAGATGATATAACTGTAACACCTAATTGGGTGGAAGGATTGAATATATATAAAGAAATGAAAAATAAGGCGGCTTAATTATGATAACTCCTATAAATCAGTCTCAAAATAAACCAACAAAGACCAGCATATTGTACATGAACGATTTTCATGCGAAGCTTCCTAATTTGGAACGGATGTATTCTGCGTCCAAAACCTTTGATAGTTTTGAAACTTCTGCTGACAAACTTAAGTTATCTTCCGGCGATGAT
This sequence comes from Candidatus Gastranaerophilales bacterium, assembly GCA_944325905.1. Lineage (GTDB taxonomy): Bacteria > Cyanobacteriota > Vampirovibrionia > Gastranaerophilales > Gastranaerophilaceae > SIG32. Next base: position 7,500 of record CALVBY010000058.1, read on the forward strand.
GGCTTGGGCGAAGACCCTATTTTAAGTAGGGCTGTTAGTAAGTTATTGGGAATGATAGGAATAACAAAAAGGCAAAATGGAAATCATGAATTTGATGTAATACCTTCAGTTCATGCTGAAAATGCAAGAACCTCAAATTATCAGGAGCTCGGTGCAGTTAATATCCATGCTAAAGATACGAGTGTTTTAAAAGACACAATGGTTAGATCAGCTGTAGAAATTCATAATGGTAATAAGTATGGAATTGTTGGTATTGGTCCTTCTGATATGTTTTCAAGATTGAAAGATGGAGTATCAAAAGACGATTTGATTGTTGATGACATTGATACTACTATTGTAAATCTTCAAAAAGAAGTAGATAACCTAAAGTCTCAAGGTGTCAATAAGATATTTCTTCTTTCGCACAGTGGTTATAGTAATGACGTTGAAATAGCAAAAAAGACAAAAGGTATAGACGTTATTTTGGGTGGTCATTCACACGATTTGATTAAAGGTGTTGAGTCAGGTAAAAACCTATTTTATAATTCGGATAATGAACCGGTCGTTATCACTCAAGCAGGTAAAGATGGCGAATATTTCGGAATTTTGAATTTAGAATTTGATGAAAACGGAATAATTAAATCTGTTCAGAATAATGTAATACCAACAGCTTTATTTAATCGACCTTTACCTGCAAAATATGCTGTAGAACAGATAATCGGCAAACCTGAACACGTTGGGGTTATCAATTCGGTTCCTCCAGTTCCGAAGAATAGATTGATAGAAAATAATCCCCATGGAAATTTTCTTGTAGATGCAATGCGAAAAGAACTCGGGACTGATATAGCATTGTTAAATGCGGCAAATATTCGTGGAAGTTTTGAAAAAGGTAAGATTGATACAAGAAAAGTGTCAGAAATAACTCCATTTAAAAATAATCTTGTTATTGTCAAAATTTCAGAAAAAGATTTAGTAGCCGCTATCAAACTGGGCGGAAAATCTTTTGTAAATCCAGGTAATAAACCCGGTATTGTCATGGTATCAGGATTGAAATATACAATGAATGATAAGGGTGAGTTGTTGAGTTTGTCATATGTTACAGATGATGGAAAGGTAACTCCAATTGATATAAACAATCCTAATCCGGATAAGTTTTTAAGAGTTGCTATGGATGATTTCTATGCAACTGGTGGTGATGGTTTCCATATGCTTAACAAAAAGCATGAGGCGGAAGCTGTGTATAATTTTGATAAAGATAAACTTGCTTGCGATTATATAAAGAAACAAAATGGTGGGGTTGATATAACTGATGACAAGCGAATTGAAATAGTAAAAGCTTAGTATCCGTATTGTTCTTTTGAATTGAGGTATTCACGAACAGTATTCAATGATGCTTGTACAATTCTTGTAACACGTGAAGAAGAAAGCCCGACTTGTTTTGCAATATCCTTTACTTGCATGTTTCTGTAAAATCTATATTCAACAACGGTTCTTTCTTTAGGTGGGAGTTTTGAGATCGCTTCTCTAATCATTCTACCCATTTCGGTTATTTCTGCATTTTCATCAGGTAGCGCATGTGGGTCTTTTACAAAATCAAACGGAGAGTCGTTATCACTTGCAGCAGCTGCGAGTCCATCAATAGAAAGAATAGTTTCGTAGATGGCTTCACGAACTTTGGCCTGTTTCATATCCATTCCTTCGACGGCTTCTTCTTCGTCGTATTCTCCTTCAGCCTTATGTTTTAAAGAGTACCACTTATACCTTATTCTAAGTTCATTTCTAATTGCCCAACGAACTGCTGTAGCTATGTATGCTGCATTGTATTTTTCAAGCTGTTCAGGCGTTTTGTTTTTTACTAAAACTTGTACCGCAATTATGCCAATAGAAAGCAGTTCTTCATATTCGACCATGTGAGAAGGAATTCTTCTATGCTCTACTCTTGCTACTTTCTGTACAATATCTATATATTCTTGTAGTTTGTTCTTATCTTGCATAACCATGATTACAGAATTATATTATTACAGTTTAAACTTATTGAACCCATTTATTTGGTGGATTTTTTCATATTATAGACAAAAAGCAGGATTTCCGCAATTGCTTTATACAATTCAGGAGGAATGGTATGGTTGAGTTCAACCATTTTGAATAGTGCTCTTGCAACCGGTGCGTTTTCAATAACAGGGACGTTGTGTTCTTTTGCAATATCAATTATTTTTTTAGCAATAAGTTCTGTACCTTTTGCAATTAGCATTGGAGAATCCATCTCTTCGGCTTTGTATTTTAAGGCGCATGCTATGTGGGTTGGGTTAGTTACGACAAAATCAGCTTCAGGAACGGCATCCATCATTCCTTGTTGAAGCATTTGCATACGGCGCTGTCTGAGTGCGGCTTTTACGTTCGGATCGCCTTCTGTATTCTTGTATTCATCTTTGATTTCTTTAAAAGACATTTTTTGATCTTTTAAAAACTTCCATTTTGTGACACCGTAGTCGGCGGCTGAAATTACTAAGAATGCTATGCAGGCTTTGAATATGAATTCAGTAATTAGCTTGCCGAATTCTATCATTACCGCAAAGTTGTTATCAATAGCTGCAAGCATTAAAATGCTTTCTATATGTGCCATATAAACGCTCCAGCCGATGTAGCCTAAAATTACAACTTTTAAGATATTTTTAAAAAGTTCAAAAAGTGTTTTTATAGACATTATGTTTTTGAAATACTTTGTTGGATTAAGTTTGTCTAATTTTGGAACAAGAGGTGCTGTTGCAACCAATGGCCCTACTTGTATGAAGTCCGCCATAATAGCTACAAACCAAGCTAAAAATAGAATTGGACCTATTATTAAAATGGATGCTTTGAGTGTTATGGTCAAAATATATGTAAGTCCAATATTTGATAGGTGGCCGTTTGGAATTTGTTCATATAAAAGAGTGTAAAGTTGTACAATTTGATCCCATATAAAAGGTGCTAAGGCAACTATTGCAGAAAATAATATCAGCAAGGAAATTGCTGTTGAAAAATCTTTGGATTTAACAACTTGACCTTCTTTTCTTGCCTGTTCCAGTTTTCGTGGAGTGGCATCAAACTGTTTATCTTCATCTGCCATAGATACATTATAGCATAATTATTAATTAGAAATCGTCAAGTAATTT
>CALVBY010000059.1 GCA_944325905.1 Candidatus Gastranaerophilales bacterium
AAGAAAAGTTGGAGAAATGATATGACTTTAGGTTTGAATATAAGCGGTAATAATAATGAGATAGTTCTTATAAAAGACGGGAAAGAAATTCCGCACGAACCTATAAAGGGTTTATCGATAACTGTTACAGGTAATTCAAACAAAATTGTTATTGAACTTCCTTCAAAATTTATAAATACATCAATTATAATGAACGGTGATAATAACTATTTTTCAATCAAGCCTACTCGTCATAGGTTCATAAGACATACCAGCTTTGGGATGGAAAATGGCGGTATTATAACCTTAGGTGGCGGGATATCGGTTTATAGGAATTTAAACGTTGTTGCCAAAAGCGGAAAACGTGTGGATATAGGCGATGAATGTATGTTTGCAAGGGATATTATTATAAGAAATAATGACGGACACACAATAACAGATACTATAACAGGTGCAATTTTAAATGCACCCGAAGATATAAAAATTCACGATAAAGTTTGGGTAGGCACAAGATGTATGATATTAAAGGGTTCGGAAATCAGTGAGGGTTCCATTGTTGGTGCGATGGCACTTGTTAACAAGAAGTTTAGTGAACCTAACATCTTAATTGCGGGTGTACCGGCAAAGAAAATAAGAGAAAATGTAGCTTGGGATAGAGCTGATTTTGATAGTTACGTAAATAATAACGTTATTTAATTTTCTTTCCTAGTTTTTCAACAGTTTTGATATCATCTTCAGGATTTTTACCGACAGTTGTGAGGTAATTTCCTATTAAAATTCCTTCAACACAAGTTTTCAGTGCAAGTTCTTGGTTCTTTTCACTTAAGCGCATTCTTCCGCCGCAGAAGCGCAGGATAGATTTAGGATTTGCAATTTTAAATATTGCAAGTGTTCTTAAAATATTTTCTTCATCTATTTTGTCGTAGTAATTTTCAAACGGTGTCTGCGGAATTGGCATAAGAATATTTATAGGTATAGAATCCGGCTCTATTTCAGCCAATTCCATTGCCATTTCAACTCTTTGTTCAACAGTTTCACCCATACCTAAGATAACTCCGCAGCATAATTCCATGCCGTAATTTTTTACTAATTTGCAGGTGTTTAATCTATCATCCCAGGTATGTGTTGTACAAACTTCAGGATAATATGAACGGCAAGTGTTTATGTTGTGGTGAAATCTTTTTAGGCCTGCATCTGCCAGTTTTTTTGCCATTTCTTCATCTAAAATTCCGATAGATGCGCAGCTTTTAATCCCGTCAATTTTATTTACAGCTTTAATTAGATTGACAACTTTGTCAAAATCTTCTTCAGCGGGAGTTTTTCCGGAAGTTACAACAGAGAATCTGTCTGCATAATTGGATTTAGCATCTAACGCTGCTTTTATAACTTTGTCCTCATCAATTAGCGGATAAGTTTCAATATCAGTTCTGTAATGTGAACTTTGAGCACAGTATTTGCAATTTTGAGAGCATTTTCCGTTCCTTGCATTAACTATTGAACAAAATTCAACTCTGTCAGAAACGTATCTTGAAGACATTTCCAACAAATCTTCTAAATCCATATTATATAATTTTAATAATTCATCTTTTGTCATATTTCGGCTCCCGTCTGTTATACATATATTATGTCGAAAATACCTCAAAATCAACTCAAAAGTTCGATTAATTCATATAAATGATGATTTTTAAGGCGAAATCGTTATAATATTAGTATGAAAAAATTATTCGCGATAATTTTTATAGTTTTGTTGTTCTCACCCTCAGGATTTGCGAAAACAAAGTCAAATTTTGAAGGAATGGGGTATGTCGGGACTTTACCTGATCTTACACGACAATATCAGCCAACTGAGCCAAAATCGACAAAACCTATTATTGAACAGGTTGAAAATTTTCATTCATCAGATCAAGTAAAACCGATTCCACGGGATAATCCAACTTTTGTGAATATTATTTTGAAACAGGATAAAACTTCTCGTTATGTTAATGACATAAACGAATTTATACCGATGCTTGAAAAGATATATGATTCTATAGAAGAAGGTGAAAATGTTCAATTGTTTAATGCAAAAGTGTACTTCTTTAACAAGAATGCGGACTATCTTAGAACAAAATATATTGAAAAACCTGAGGGGGAATATATTTCCTTCAAACGGTTAATGGATTTGAGTACTCATGCAAAATCTATAGCACTTTTGAGAGCGGAAGCTCAAAAATATAACCCTTACCTTGCATATTCAGGTGCCGGATATATTTATGACCCGGACAATATTAACCAACAGCTTGAATTTTTGAAAAAAGAAGTTGAAAAAACAATTCTGCTTTTAAGAGATGCTAATTGATTCCCCATTTTTCTTTTAGTTGTCTGATTTCACCCTTGTTAAGTGCCTCTTTGAGTTCTATATTGATTGTTTCAATCAATTTATCAGATTCTTCACCTTTTCTAAATGCAATTGCGTAAGGTTCTTTTGAGTATCTTTTAGGCAAAATTTTGAAAGCAGGATTATTGTATGCAAATCCCATTAAAATAGTGTCGTCTGAAATCATTGCATCGGCTTTTCCGGCTTGTAGTGCTGCAAAAGCTTCCGGGTATGTTTTATAACCTATTATTTGAATATTTGGGACACTGGAACTTAAGCTTCTCTCAACAGTTGAGCCATATACTATTATAGCTTTTTTATCTTTTAAATCGCTGAGGGAAGTGATTTTGCTGTCTTTCCTAACCAGCATAGCTTGTCCTGCTGTGTGGTATGGAATAGAAAAATCTAAAATCATTTTTCTTTGAGGTGTTATAGACATAGTTGCTATAACCATGTCAGCTTCACCAGATGAAAGTTTCATTATACGATTTGTTGTATTTACAGGAACAAATGCAATTTTGCTCTCGTCACCTAATAATTTTTTGGCAATGAATTTTGCTAAATCAATGTCAAACCCAATATTGTTGCCATTTTTATCTAAAAAGCCAAATGGCGGAGTATCAACCTTTACTCCGACTGTCACAATGTCTTTTTGGCGAATAGATGTCAAAGAGTCGTTTAAAACCTCTTGTTTTTTCCCGCATCCGCAAAAAACAATTGCTAAAAATAATAAAACACAAGATAATTTTTTAATCATAAGAAGATTATATCATATTGATTTTATTATGTCATCAAAAAATGTTTAATTGTGAATTAATAGCCTGAAAACTAATTATAAAATTGTTTATCTTGTTGTCAAATCCAAATAGCCTAGTCGAATAACCGCTTTTGGTAATGTTTCAAACGTTGGATGAAGTACATAATTTGGTATAAGTTTGTTTTTTAAATTAAACTTTGGGGTTTTCAAGAAAAGCCCACAAACACAAGGAGGTAAAAATGACTATTAAAAAACTTACTGTGGCAGCTGCAATTGCCGTTGGAATAGCAACGTGTTCCTTGAATCAAGCAATGGCGGCATGCCCTTGTGCAGAGCCGTTACCTACAGTGACCGGTCCTGCATGTCCGATTGAAGAACAAATGCCTGTAGTAACAGGCGGTGCTTGTCCGTGTGAACAGCCAGCACCAAAATGCAACACTTGCAAGAAAGCCTTGCCTGATTGCGATTGCAAAAAACAAGAACCTGCACCTTGCGATCCATGCGAAAAACAAAAAACTGATTGCGGTTGTCCTGACGAAATAAGCTGTGACGAACCTGCAGTTCCTGCATGTGCATTGTGTCCTCAAACAGGAAAACCTGATAAAGCCCAAATGAAACAGGTTTACGGTTATCCTCAAGCAATCTACGGTACAAACAATTATGTTGGTGAACCGGCTAATTCAATCTTTTCAACTGAAACTGCGATGAAAGGTTGTTCATCTAGTAAAATGTCATCAAATATTAGTGGTGTAACGGTTGCATCTGACGGTCAAGTTACAGGTGCTGCTGCTCAAATGCCTTGCTTGAATGAATTGCCATCAATCAACAATGGTGTTTCTGTAAACAGAAATGAAGCTACTATGGACGGCAACAATTGCCCGATTGACTTCCAATCATCAAATTCAATCGAAGCAATAAAAAAGTCATTCGTCCCTTTTGATTTGAAACCTTTTGCAAATCAAACAACAGGTGCTGCAGCAGGTGTTGCAGGTGCTTGTATGTTCCCTGATGTTCCAAATAACTATTGGGCAGCATGTGATATTGACAAATTAGCAATGAATGATGTTGTTGTAGGTTATCCTGACGGAAAATTCAGACCTAACCAAAATATTACACGTGCTGAATTTGCAACAATGTTGGTAAAAGGCTTTAACCTTGATGCTTGCGGTCTGGAAAGAGAAGGAATGTTTACAGACGTTCCTCGTGGCAACTGGGCTAATGCTGCAATCGCAAAAGCTGTTGATGAAAACTTGTTGAAGGGATATCCAAACGGTCAATTCAGACCTAATCATAACGTAACACGAGTTGAAGCCTTAACGTCTATCGCTAAAGGTATGACTTGTGATATCGATCAATGTAAAGCAGATGAAATTTTGAGCAAATATACAGATGGTGCATCAGTACCTTCTTGGGCAAGAATTCCTGTTGCTAAATCATTGGAAAACGGTGCTTTGAAAGATTCACCTAATCCAAATATGATTATGCCAAACAAAGATGCTTCTCGTGCCGATGTGGCATCAATGATGCAAACTGTACGTGTAGCATTGGGTTATGACACTAATCCTAAAACAGCAAACAGCATTTGTCCGGCATGTCCTGTAGATAAAAATGCTTTTGTTGAAGAAGAACAAATAGTTAAAATCCCAACATTACAAATAGCTATGATAGACCAACTTACAGCTAAATCATCACACGTTGGACAGTATTTCAGAGCTAACACTCTAGAAGATGTTACTATCAATGGTGTAACTTATCCTTGCGGCTCAACTGTTACAGGTCAAGTCGTAGAGGTTATAAGACCTTCAGGTTGTGACAAGGGTGCGTTGAAATTGTCATTCACAGAAATCAAAAATGGTGATTGCAAAACTAAATTGCCAAAACAAATCTTGAGTGCACAAATCAACAAATCTAAAAACGTAAACCCTGTTGCAAGACTTGTAGAAATGCCGTTTACTTGGGCTGGCTCATTGGTTGGTATAACAGGTAGAACCATAGGTGGTGTTGTATCTAACTTAGGTAACGCTGTAGAAAACGTTTCAAACGATGCAGGTTATATGTTAGGTCACGTTTTCCAAGGCGAATTTGGTGCTGCTGCACGTAACCTTGGTGATGGCTTATGGGAAACTGTTAAAGCTCCGGTTGACGTAACAAGAACTGCATTATCCGGTACAATGGGATTATTCCAAACAACAGGCGACGAATTTGCTTACCTTGTTGACCCTCGCGGATATAAAATATCTGCCGTAAATCCAAGAGAACACGTTACTATTGCTTTTGGTTGTAATGAGTAAGGAGCAAAATCCATAATCTTTTCTCTGCTGTGCGGAGGTAAAGATCTCAAAATCAACCCAGTAGTTGTTTGATTCGTTTGCCTAGCGAGGCCCGCCATGTCGGCGAGCCTCGCTTTTTATTTTAAAATTTATTTAAGCACTTATTTTGCTGTTAAAAGTATTATCGTTTTCTATTTCTTTTGTTAACCAACCAATACCTAGTTCGTTAAAATTGTCATTCAAATTTATATGTTTATCAATTAAAAATTTTGTTTCCCAAGGCGTTCCGTAATCTATTAAATATTTGTTATTTATGTAAAGGTTATTCTGTTCTTTGAATTGTTCAACCTGTCTTTCAATATAATCGTTGAATTCTTTTGCAAAATCAGAAACTGCGACACCAAACAATATTCTTTCAAGATTTGCAGGATTTTCGTTTATACATATGTATCTGGCACGGGCTTGACCCAATTTTACCTTTAACAATCCTTTTTTCTGCAATTTATTAAGAGCGTTTCTCTGTCTAAAAGGTGAAAAATTTATTGCTTTTTCGATGTCTTCAACGTTACATAAAAAGTATACATCGTCATTAAAAGATTTAAAATCAATATTTTTGTAGTGTTTGTGTAAATCTGATACCAAATAACTGTATAATACAGCTTCCTCAAGATCGAGAGTTTTTAGTAAATCCTTGTTTATTTTTATTGCATCTTTGTCAGAATTAAGAAGTTCATGCAGTCTTTTAATACTCATAGTGCTCCTTTCTGTATGTTAAACTTATAACATAATTGTGCTCATAAATCAAGTTTATGAGTTAACAAACTTTACAAATACTTTATATGACGCTATTTCTAAGCTATTCCCATTAATCAATTAGTTTAAACAGTTGACAGAATATGATTTTTAATATATAATACTCTCATCAAAGTCATGTGAACAATGACTTGGGGAAATACAAAGAGACTACCTGAAAATTTTCAGATAGCCTCCAAAAGATAAAGTATTATCTTTTCTTCATACAATTATACTTTATCACAACGGAGCTTTATTTGTCAATTCTTCAGTTAGTCGTAAGACTTGTGGAGGATAGACTTTATGTTTAGATTAGCTAAAATACCAAACTAGCCAGAGCGTTTCTCGGAAGATTTTTGGGGATTTTATCACAGATGCTCTCAATAAAAATTTCCATAGTGTAGTAATTATAAATAGCCGGAAAGGAGAAATAAAATGGCTAGTTTAAGATTTGATTTAAATTTTTTAGGATATTGGCGTTATGTAAATAGAGGCGGTGTGCCTGAAAACTCGGGTGTATATTGTGTTTATGCTTCAACGTATGATTCAAATAGCGATACTGTCACTTTAAAAAGATTGCTATATATCGGGGAAGCAGGTAATATGCGTGAAAGGCTTGAAAATCATGAAAAATTGGAAGATTGGAAAAAACAACTTAAGGCGGGAGAGATAATTTCATTTTCTTGCACTAAGGTTGATTCTTATTATCGTGAAAGAGTTGAAGCTGCATTAATTTATAAACATAAGCCTCCGGTGAATACTGAGTATGTTAATAATTTCCCTTACGATGAAACAACAATTTCTACTTCGGGGCGTAACGAATTATTATCAGCGTATTTCACTGTGTACAGGACGACTAATAACCGTTCGACGCTATTAGGTGGCTGGTAACAAAAAAAGGAGGTGAGAACCTCCTTTTTTTATAGATTAATCAGATAACTAATCAAAAACGTAAGGAATGATAGAAGCTTCTCTAGCGCGTTTGATAGCTTTAGCAATCATTCTTTGGTGTTCTGCACAGTTACCTGTGATACGACGAGGAATGATTTTTCCTGCTTCTGTCAAGTATCTTTTTAGTTTTGCAGCATCTTTGTAATCGATTTCTGTTACTTTATCTGCACAAAGACTGCAATTTTTACGTTTTTTGTCTTTTGCGATATCTTGTTTTGCCATTTTAATTAATTTACCTTTCTATTTTGCATCAATTGATGCTCGACCTTATATTTTTACAATCTAAAACGGTATTTCATCTTCTCCGATTAATTCATTTGACAAATCATCAGATTCAAATTTAACGATTTCATCATTGCTATAACCAGATGATGTTGATGAAATAGCACCTTCACCTAATTTTTCTATTGTATTGGCATCTATTTCATAAATTCTTTTTTCAGAACCGTCATCCATTTTAACAGTTGCTGTTTGTAGTCTGCCTTCTACCAAAACTCGTTCACCTTTATCAATGTTATCAATAATCTCATCCAATGCTTGACGTCTGGATACAACTCTGATGAGCATCTCATCTCTTTCACCGATATTCAAAATAAACGCAGACACTGCAACGTTATTTTGAGTGAAACGCTTTTCGGGTGCTCTATATACAGTTCCTGTTACAACTGATTTTGCAATTGACATATTTAACCTCGATTTTATACGCTTGCTTTTTTAGAAACTTCTAAGAACATTGTTCTTAAAACATTGTCATTTAATCTTAATTGTCTTTTGAATTCTGCAACTTTGTCACTTGGTAATTCCATTACCATTGATGTAAAGTAGCCATCTCTGAAGTTTTGTACGTCATAAGCAAGTTTTTTTCTGCCGATTTTGTCTGTTGATTCAACTTTACCGCCAAATTCAACAACGGTCTCACTGATTTTAGAAATCATTTTTTCTACTTCTTCGGCATCCAAATTTGGTTTGAATATAGCCAACAATTCGTATGTTTTCATTTCAAATTTCTCCTTTAAATTTAGTGTATGTCCAAATCTTAGCATGAAAACAAAAAATATTACAATAGTTAGTATTCAGACAATGCCAAAAAATGAATAAATGTTAAGCTTGTAGCTTGTTTCATGGCAAATTTTTCCTTTTATGAGTTTTTTGCCTACTATGTTAATAAATAGTATAGGTTTTAATCAATACAAATCTCATTACAATACTGTTAACTCCGGGCAAACAAGGCAGTCAAGCCTTTCGTTTGAAGGGGGAAGGCTTATTGATCTTAATTATGTTTTAAAAAACAGAAAAAATCTTTTGCCGGAAAGGGTTTTGAATAAAGTTGAAGAAATCGTAAAATCTAATCCGTCAAAAATGCCTACATTAAAGCAGGTTCATCAGGAAATCTATCAGCCGTTGTTAAAATGCAAAACTTTAGACGAGGCTAAAACATTATTCCCGGAGTTTTCTGATATTAAAGAGGCTAATATATCATTTCAACGTTATACAAAAAATATAAAAAGAATTTTGTCCAATGAATATTTTGATAAAAATTTTTCGCTAAAAATGCTTCAGGAATGCTGGGCAAATTTGCGTTCGAAAGAAGAAATTGTTAAAGAAATAGGTTTAGATAGCAGAACAAGTTTGGATTGGGTCTTGCAAAAGATAAATTTTGTTAATTGTACATCTAATTACAGAACATTAATCAAGGCATCAGATCCGGAAAGCCGTAAAATAATAGCGGCTAAGACTACTGCTTGGAATGCGGCACATCCTGATTTAATGAAGGCCAGAAATAAACATGCAGCCCAATATATGAAAAAGCCTGAAAATAGAGAAGCTCATTCCAAAAGGATGAAAGAACATTTCGAAAAACATCCTGAAAGAAGAAAGCAAGTCTCAGCAAATTCAAAAGAATACTGGTCAAATGCCAAACATAGAGAAGAACAATCTAAAAGAGAGTTGGAATATGAAAGATTACACCCCGAAAAAAGATCTAATAATGCAAAATACCAGAGGTTAGTGTGGGAAAAGATACCAGAAATCCGAATGATAATGGCTAATTTTTTCAAGGATTATGTTGCTGAAGATAAGATACTTGCAGCCAGATTAAGGTATGTTTTTAGTAAAAGGCAGCAAAGAATGCCGTTGACTCAAGCTGAGGTATCAATGCTTGCAAAGTTTAATAAAGCATGTATGGAGGCACATCCTGAGATAAAAGCGGCCTTGAAAGAAGCTCACAAAATTGTAAAAAATGAAATAGGAAAAGGAGAAATTAAATGAAAGTCCCTGCAATAAACAGTTATAATAATTATAGTAATTTAGATTTCGGAAATAAGAAAGATAAAAGAATTACAGAATCCATGGCTGTTGCTATTCCTGCAATACTTATAGGCACAGGTGTTGTAATGTTGGATTCACCAAATGTTTCAGATAGTTTTATGCTAAAAGATAGTGAAGTATTTGACATTGATCACTTAGATACAAAGAATTTTTTGGACAGAATAAATATTGAAAATTTGAAGATAAAAAAAGCAGATAAGAATACTTATGAATTCAGCGCGGATAAGAATATATTTGAAAGTTACTCCGGCAAGTTAATTAAGTCAGAAGATAATCCTAATTTTATGTACGGAGAATTTTCAAAAAGCGGGTTGAAAAAAGAGGGTTACAAGTATACACTGACCGTGGATGAACCAAAAAATAAGTATGATGATTCGTATAAAATGCAATTGATTTTGCATGACAATAAAAATAAAATTTCACGCTATGTTATAGAAAAAAAGAATGACAATAGCGAAATTTATTTGAATGGTAAAAGACTTCCAAATAGCGAAGAGCGGAATTTAAAAACGATTTCCGGAGTAATTTTTGTAATACTTTTGGCTGGTGCATATAATATGACGCGCAAATAGTTGCTTGACAAATAATTTTGTTCAAGTAGAATAAAAGGTATCCGATAAGTTCTCTGGAGGAGTGCCAGAGCGGTTGATTGGAGCAGTCTTGAAAACTGTCGAACGTTCACGCGTTCCGTGGGTTCGAATCCCACCTCCTCCTAATAAAAACGGGCTGATTTTTTCAGACCCGTTTTTATTTTGTGTGTTGTGTATTTGTATTGAAGTGAGTGTTTTGCGTAGGGCAGATGGTGCGATTATTTTGGGTAATTGGCTTGTGTAGCGGATTTCAGGGGCGGGAAATAATCAAACCATGTGAACCGTA
>CALVBY010000060.1 GCA_944325905.1 Candidatus Gastranaerophilales bacterium
AATCCTCCTTTTTTCTTTATTAAATATTATTTTTCATATTTTGTCAAGAATTTTGCAGGATTCAGCTTTGTTCCACTTAATTTCCATCATAAATATGATAAAAATAGTATTCTTTTTTATTAAAATATCTATATGTACGAGTACGAATTGGAATATGAAGATAAAGAGCTCAAAAAAGTTGGCCTTGAGTTGATGTTTATGACTCCCGAAAAATGTGAAAAGGCCGAGGGGATTACCGCTGTTGAATTGGCTAAACTTGTTGATTTGCCCGTTGAAATTGTAAAAAAGAAATTAAATATTTTAAAAGATGCTCAAGTCGTTCGTGTAAAAGGTAATAATCCTAAGTATTGGAAGTTTGATGAATATAATTTTCAACGCATGGATGAGCATGATGATATATTCAAACTGCTTTGCAGCTTTGATGATGTGGATTTTGCAAGATATTTTCAGTACTAGCAAAAATATTTTTTACGTTTTTTATTATCCTCGTTATGCGCATATCAGGTGTTTTAAGTCATCCTATTGTTAAACCAAATTTAGCTTTGAATTTTCGCGGAGAAAAAGGCTCTTTAGTCTTGCAATATCCTGATGACAGATTTGATAAAAGTGTAGATTTAGATGATAATACAAAGACTTTCGATAAAGATGTAGAAATAAGTAAATGCTACAGTAATATAATAAACAAACTTGATTTAGTATCACCAAAGGATGTTGAAAATATAGCAAATGTTATTAGTAAAAAATTGGATAATAAAGTCCCAATTGACGAGATTTATGATGTTCTTGATATACTTACACAGTTTGCTGACTATAAGAGTATTATCCCCATAAAGGAAAGATTTGATGATTTAGGTGTGAATATCATATCTAATTTGAATTCTTTGCATAAATATGATGACAACTTAGATGATAACCCTATTTATTTGACCAATGTATTTAACTATGTTTTTTTAAGAAATTTTGGTTTTAAGCAAGATAAATTGGAAAGCATTGTTTATCCGGATAGAAAAGCTACGATTATTGATACTAGGTTGTTAGATAAAATAGAAAATGACAAAAAGTATTTATCAAAAACATTTATGCATAACAATATTCAAAGTGAAATAAATTATCCTATATATATTAAAAATTTTGAGAATGGATATAATTTTTTAAACAGAAATAATAATTTGGTTGATTTCACTGTAGAAATTATTCAAAAGGCTATGAAATTGAATAATGAAAAATCTCTGCAAGAAAATGTGGAAAACATTTTAAATGAACCTATAATGCAAAAAATGGAATTATTGGGTATCAAGCCTGTTGTTATAAAACTTCAATCTGAAAATAATTCTCAATTAATGACTCCACAAGAAAGAATTGCTGAAAATCTTAACCCTAAAGTTATTTCTAAAAAAGATTTTGAAGATTTTATTGAGACAGTATCTATTGATGAAAAAGTTGATTCGGAAGTTTTGCAAAAATACTATTTGAGTTTTTTGAACAAAATGGTTAATATTATAACCCCGGAGCAATATTCTAAGTATTTGCAAGAAATACACAAAAAACTCCTTGATTATTTAACTATAAATAATAAAAAACCAGAAAATGTTTATTTTATCATACCGTCAACTGCTAAAAGTTTTGCTATAGCAAATTATCAGTATCAAAAAATTAATGAAATGCCATTTCAAAATAACATATACTATAAGATGACATCAGATTTGATAAAGTATCAAGGAATAATTAGCAAATTACCTGAAAATTCTACGCTGGTTATTGTTGATGATTGTGCTATTACAGGTGCGTCGATGACAACCGAAGTTTTTAATTATGATTACATTGCACCATCTTCTATTTTTGGCAAAAAGAAAATAGGAATAGTATTTGCTCCAATTGTGATATCTCAAAAGGCAATGAAGAAAATACAAACATCTATAAATAAGAATTATAGATCCTGTCAAGATAAAATAATAGCCGGTAAGGTTTTACCGGAATGGCAAGATTCCAATCCTTTAATTGAAAAGTTATACAAGTATGTTGTTCCCGTCAATACAGGAAATCTTACAGCGCTGGTTTTACCGTATATGGGACCCGATACTAACTGTTCAAAGTTTATTCCTTTATATGAAAAATTTTTGTTGACACCTGATGCACAAAAAAGTACTTTGGATGAGTTTTGTATTGGTTGATTTATTTTCCGATACAAAAATGATCAAAAATGTTATTCAAAATATCATCCGTTATAACTTCTCCTGTTATTTCATCTAAAAATAATAGTGCAGATTTTAAGTCAATCGCTATGAGGTCTTGTAATTCATTCTTTTTGGCTGCATCTAATGCTTGGATGAGACTTTCACGGCATTTGTTCAGGCAGTCTTGTTGTCTTTTGTTTGTAATAAATTCAGTATCTTCATTAGAAAAATTGTTGACAATTTCTTTTAATTTAAGTTTTAAATCATCCAGTCCTTCACTCGTTAATGTAGATATATAAATTGCTTTGTCATTATTACGATTGTCTGACAAGTCGCATTTGTTGGCTATTATCAGGTGATTTTTATCTTTTATAAGGTCGTATATTTTTTGGTCATCTTCATTAATGCCGGTTTCAGCGTTGTACAAAAATAGTACCAAGTCTGCTTCATCTGCTGATTGTTTTGAAAATTCTATACCTATTTCTTCGACTTTATCAACATTATCAATGTTTCTAATGCCGGCAGTATCAATTAGTGTAACAGCAACATCCATATCAAGAGTTTCTTTTAAAACATCACGAGTAGTCCCTGCAATATCAGTAACAATCGCTCGTTCCATGTTCAAAAGTTTATTGAATAACGAAGACTTACCAACGTTCGGTTTGCCCACTATTGCAATTTTAAGACCTTGACGCAAAATATCGGATGACTTTGCACAATCTAAGATACGATTAATTTCTTTCAGTGCCGCATCAAATTCATTTATTAGATAACTATATTCCGGTTCGGCAACATCTTCCGGAAAATCAATCCCTGCAATAATTCTTGATAAAACATTGAAAAGCCTGTCCTTTATTTCGTTTATCTTTTGTGCCAATACCCCCGAAAGATTTTTTGCTGATTGAATTGCAAAATTTTGCGTTCTTGCATGAATTAGATCAGCAACTGCTTCTGCTTGAGAAAGATCCATTTTTTTATTTAAAAATGCTCTTTTAGTAAATTCTCCGCGTTCTGCGATTCTCGCACCATTTTTTAAGACTAAGTCTAAGATGTTTCTGACTACGTTAACTCCGCCGTGACATTGAATCTCTATAACATCTTCGCCGGTGTAGCTGTTTGGATCTTTAAATGCCAACAAAAGTACTTCATCTATTTTGACTCCGTTATCTTCAATCCAGCCATGAGAAATCATACCGGCTTTCGGAGTTTTTCCTCTAAATATTTTGTGCGCAATATCAAAGCTTTTACTGCCGGAAATCCTTATGACACCTACACCACCTGTTCCTAAGGGAGTTGCAATTGCCGCTATTGTATCAAATTCCTGATTTATGTTCATATTTGAATTATACATTAAAACTTTTTTAATGTATAATAAAATTATGGAAGAGATTAATAATTTAATAGCGGAAAATAAATTTGATCAAGCTGAGATTAAGCTGCAGGAGTTTTTAGAGACTGAACCCAAAAATATAGAGGCAATGAAACTTTTGGGGCTTTGTTATGTTAATTTGGAAAAGTATAAAGAAGGCAAAAGTATTTTTGAAACTGTGGTTAAATATATGCCACAAGATGCTTCCAGCTGGTTTTATCTTGCAAATTGTTATGATAATTTGGATGATTTATTACATGCTAAGACTGCATATTTAGAAGTTATTAAATTAAGACCTGAATATATTGAAGCTTATAAAAATCTCTGTGTTGTTTACGTAAAATCAAAAGAAGCAGAAAAGGCAATTGAGCTCGGTAAAAAGGCTCTAGAAATTGTTCAGGATGACTACTCAATTTATTACATAGTAGGTACTGCGGGTATGTCAATAAAGAGATTCGAAGATAGTGTTCATTACCTTGAAAAAGCTCTTGAATTAAATCCTGGGCATTCACAGATTTATAATAACCTTGGAACTTGCTATATAACGATAGGGGATCTTGATAAGGCTTATGAGAATTATTTGAAAGCAAGTGAAAGCGACCCTGAAAATTCTCTGACATATTTTAATATTGCGTCAATTTTACAGATTCAAAATAAGCATAAAGAGGCTTGTGATTACTTTAGAAAGGCTTATGACAAAGAACCTCTGGACAATTATCTTGTTGCGCTTGCGCTTTCTGAGGTTAAATCCGGCGATATCCATTCAGCAATTGAACATTATAAGCATTTGATTGTTCAATTTCCGGCAAAACACAATTTTCAATATAATTTGGTTTGCTGTTATGAGTTAATAGGCGAATACCAGCTTGCCGTTAATATACTGAAAAATCTTGTTATGATGAATCCAAAATCTGTTACTATGGCTCATAAATTAGCTAATTTATATCTAAAGCTTAATCAGCCTTTACATGCTAAGGAAATTTTTGAAAAGATTTTAATTCAAGGAAATGTTTCTTTTGAATTATACTATGAGTTTGCTCATGTTTGTATAATGATTAATGATTTGGATAAAGCTGAGAAAATCTTAAAGAAAGTAATTGAACTCAATCCTGGACATGCATTTGCGCACAAGGATTTGGGAGTTATATATCTTTCTAAAAGACTTTTTGATTATGCAAAAGATGAGTTTGAAAAATCTTTTGAATTAAATCCGCAAAGTTTTTCAATTGTTTTTGAGTATGCAAATTATCTGCATGCGACGACTGATTTTCAGAAAGCTGATGAAATGTACCAAAAGGCTTTAAATATAGAACCTCAAAATCCTAATGCACTTGGATTTTCTGCGTTGAATAAAATACAATTGAAAGATTTTGAAAATGCTAAAATCCAAGTTGATAAAGCTCTCAAGTTAGCAAATGATCAACCATTCCTTTTGTTTATTGCTGGCAAAGTGAGATTCTTAATGAAAGAATATGATGAGGCAAAGAATTATTTAATTAAATCTTACGAGCTTGATAAAACAAATGATTGTGAAAATTTGTTGGGTCTTTGCTATTTTGAGTTAGAAAATTATTCACAGGCCAACAATATATTCAATAATTTATTGAAAAAAAATCCTATGAATGTAAATATATTATTGAATAGTGCAAAATGCTATGCAAAACTTAAAGATAATGATTCAGCACTAAAGCAACTTGAAAAAGCTGTTGAAATATTTCCTGAATGTGAAGAAGCTCATGAGCTTATAAGAGAATTGTCTTAACACTAAAAAATCGGCTTTCGATGACAGCCGATTTTTAAAAATTCTTTGTATTTAGTTTTTGGTTAAGCCAAACCTAATACTTTTTTGTACCATGAGAATGTCTCCAACTCCAAGCCGTTAAATGTTGTTTTTAAACATTGAGCCTTTAGGTAGTTTTCGAACTCGTCATTGAATTTGGATTTGACTTTTTTGTCTTCCGTTTTTGTTACGAGTGTTGCCATAGAATCCTACTCCTTTTTCTTTAAGCTATACATTTTATATATAACTTCGTGTATATTATATCATGTAGTTTGGATTTTTTCTAGTGGTATAAAAACAAATAAAATCAAAACTTGCGCTATTAAAGGAAAACAAATGTAAATTTTTGTAAAGATTTTTAATCTGTATTTTAATATTAAAATTAATAATTCTTTAGAATTAATTTTTAAGAAGTAGATTTTACATTTTGTTTTTAACTTTACATGATTTAAATTTTTTGTTAAAATGTATATTAACTGAGGAGTAGAGAAAATTAAAAAGCATCTTTTCATACATACAATATTATTAATGTCTTTAGTGGGATTACCTTCGAGTGCATACATGACACCGGAAGTCAATGCGTTGTATCAACAAGCTTGTTCTGCAGAGTACCAGAATAATTTGCCTGATGCTATTGAAAAATTGAAAAAAGCAATTACTTTGTCCGGAAATGATAGCATGTTGTATACGAAACTTGCTGGGATATATTCAGAAATTGGTGAGTACGAAAAGGCTCTTGAGGCATATTCTAAGGTTATAGAGCTCAAACCTGACGATGCTTTTGTTTACATAAGTATTGGTAGTATTTATGAAACTTTGGGTAAATATCAGGAGGCTCTTGCTGCTTATAATAAAGCAATTCAGATTTTTCCTGAATACAAATATAACTATTTAAACATTGCAAATGCCCAGTATAAGATGCAGGACTACAAATCTGCTATTGCAAGCTATTCAAAATTTCTCGACATTTATCCTCAACATTTCGAAGCGAGAGAAAATTTAGCTTCTGCTTATTTAGTACAGAATATGCCGGATAAGGCAGTTAAAGAGTATACTACGCTTTATAATAAAAATTCTTCTAACTTTAAGGATTATGCAAATTACGGTATTGCGCTTGTCAAAACAGGTGATTACAGTAAGGCCACTCAAATATTAGAAAAAGCTGTTGAAAACGATAATGAAAATACTTCTGTTCATGTCAGCTTAGCAATAGCATACCAAGAACTTGGTAATAATGATATGGCTTTAGAACAATATGAAATTATATTCAAGCAATTACCTAATCTTCACTCAGTAAGATTAGATTATGCGAATCTTCTTGCGGATATGAATAAAAATACTGAAGCCATTGCGCAGTACAAGCTTTATTCACAAAATTATCCAAATGACGTAAGAGCTTATAAAAATATGGCGATAGTATATAAACGTATGAACGATAACGATTCAGCCATAACAAATTTCGAAAAAGCTCTTACTTTAAAATCTGATGATATAGATGTAAAACGAGATTTAGCCGCATGTTATCATGCTAAAAAAGATTATATTTCTGCACTCAAATATTATGATGACGTGCTAAAGGTTAAACCTGAAGATGTCGATGTGAAAACAAATAAAGCATTTGCACTTCATGCTCTGGAACAGTATAACGAAGCAATTGTTTTATATCAAGAAGTTCTTGCAGTTAAAGAAAATCCTACTGTAAAGTCAAATTTGACTAAAGCGATTACATCCCAAGGTTTTGTATTTTTAGGTATGAAAGATTTTTCAAAGGCAGCAGAATATTTTCAAAAAGCAGTATCACAGGATTCAGCTGATGATTATGCATATTATGGTTTGGCAAAAGCTTATCGTGGCTTAGATTTAAATGAAAAGGCTGCTGAAATGTACGAAAAAGCAATCGCATTGAACCCTGAAAAAGAATTGTATAGTAGTGAATATGGCGAGTTTATTTCAGGTTTGTATAGTCAACAGGGTGCCATGTCTATATCTGCAGAAGATGAATTGCCTCCGATATTATTGAGTGATAATGGAGAAATTGCTACGGTAAAAACTCAGGATCTATCAAAGAGTAAAGATTTGATTTTGTTGGGTGATGAAAATTATAGAAAAAAAGATTTCGACAAAGCTGTTCAAAATTACCAGCAGGCTTTGAATATAAATCCTAATGATGAAGTTACTTTATTAAAAATAGGAAATATCTACGGCATTAAAGGTGATAATAAAACAGCTGCTGAATTTTATAAACGTTCAATTGTTGTAAAGCCTGATTATACAGATGGCTGGTTTAATTTAGGTCTGACTTATGCAAACGATAAAAATTACGAGGAAGCCAAAAAATCCTTCAGTAAGGTATTGGAATTTAACAAAGAATATGCTTACGCATATTATGCTTTGGCAATAGCTTATGAAACTGAAAATAATAAGGCTGAGGCGTTGAAATATTATAAGGCTTTTTTGCAATATAACAAAGATGCAGATAACGTTTCTCAGGTTCAAGATAAAATAAGAAGTCTGGAAAAATGAAGAAATTAGTTTTTTGCTTAATTTCGTTTTTCTTATTGTTAACTGTTACTTGTGCTTGTTCCAAAGACAAGGCTGCAATACTTTTCAATCGAGACAAAATAACAGTTGATAATGTGATGAATTACAGTTTCAAGTTTAAACCTAACGAGAGAATTTATTACCTAGTAATAATTCCAAAGAAAATTAAAACTCGTTCTGTTGAAATTCAAGTTATAAAAAAAGATAATTCATATATGCGCCTTGGTTATACTTTGTATTGGAGTTATTCAGCATATTTAAAGGATGATCAAATGTACTATTATGATGATTATGTTGTAATATCTCAACCGGGAGCATATGTGATGAAAGTTTTTTCAAAAGATGACCCTACAAAAACATTGTGTATGTCACAGTTTTTTGTTGAAAAATAATGAATAATTTGTCGCAAAATACAAACCACTTTGTTAATAGCAAAGTGGTTTGTATTAATTATAAGTTTTCAACAGGTTTTGTTATTCAGCCTGATTATTGTCTAACAAACTTGTTTGTTCAACTTCTTGTTCAGGTGCTGTCTGTGTTTCTGTTTTTATAGTCACATCATCTTCATCAGGATTGATAATTTTATTAACTGATACAACAGAATCATTATCAACGAGATTTTGTGCTCTTACGCCGGTTGCAGGACGTCCTTGTTGTGATATTGAACCTGCATTTATTCTTGTTACAATACCGTTTGAAGTTACTAACATAATGTCGTCACTGTCTTTTACGATAGTTAAAGCAACGAGTCTTGATGAACTTGTTTTGAATTTTGTTGCAATAAGACCGATACCGCCTCTGTTTTGAGTTCTGAATTCAGAAAGTTTTGTGCGTTTTCCAAATCCGTCAGACGTTACGACAAGCAAATCAGCATCGTAATCTTTTGGAACTATATCGCAACCAACGATTTCATCACCTGTGCGTAATTTCATAGAAGTTACGCCGCGAGCGCTTCTGCCTAAAGGTCTTAAATCTTGGATTGGGAATCTTATAGCCATACCGCAAGATGTTCCGATGATTATTTCATCTTTTGCCGTTGCAAGTTTAACCCAATTTAAGTTATCACCCTCTTCAAGTCCTATAGCTATGATACCATTTCTTCTTATATTAGAGAAGTTGTCCAACTCAATGCGTTTTATATAGCCTTTTTTAGTCAACATTATTAAATTAAGCTCGTGAGAGAATGTGCTTACTGGAACAACGGCTGTAATTCTCTCATCTTGTTCTATTGGTAATACGTTTACGATTGGCAATCCTTTTGATTGGCGTCCGCCTTCTGGGAAGTCATAAACGTTCAAACTATAAACAGTTCCCTTTGAAGAGAAGAACAGAACTTTATCATGCATCATTGCTGTGAAGAAGTGTTGAATATCATCATCTTCTTTTGTTTTGATGCCTGATTTACCGCGTGTTGCACGGTTTTGTCTTTCAAAAGTATCCAAAGATATTCGTTTCAAATAGCCTTGGTGAGTAATAAACACGGCCATAGGTGTGTTTGGAGTCAAATCCTCAATAGTCACTTCGCCTTGTTCAGGCAAAATTTGAGTTTTTCTGTCATCACCATATTTTTCTTTGTCTTCCAAAAGCTCAGTTTTGATAATATTTAGAACTTTTTGACGGCTTGCAAGAATATCTTCGTATTCGGCAATTTTCTTCAATAATTCGTCATATTCAGCTTTTACTTTGTCTTGTTCAAGTCCTGTCAAACGTCTTAATTGCATTTCCAAAATAGCGTTTGATTGATCTGCATCAAGACCGAATCTGGACATCAAAGCCGTTCTTGCTTCATCAATAGTTTTTGATTTCTTGATAATTTCAATAACTTCATCTATTGAGCCCAAAGCTATAATCAAACCTGCCAAAATATGAGCTCTGATTTTAGCTTTTTTGAGGAAGAAAATAGTTCTTCTTGTAACAATTTCAACTCTGTGTTCAACAAATTCTTCCAAAACTTGTTTTAAGTTCAATAAACGTGGCTGCTTTCCGCATAAAGCGAGCATATTTACACCGAAAGTTGTTGCAAGTTGGGTATATTTGAATAAATTATTTTTAACAACGTCAGGTTTTGCATCACGCTTCAATTCGATAACTATTCTCATACCTTCACGGTCAGATTCGTCACGAATGTCGGAAATACCGCTAATTCTCTGATC
>CALVBY010000061.1 GCA_944325905.1 Candidatus Gastranaerophilales bacterium
GGTCTTGCGTTCATTGCCAGCACATCTCTTACAATCCCGCCTATGCCTGTTGCGGCACCATTAAAAGGTTCAACCGCACATGGGTGGTTATGTGATTCCATCTTAAAAAGAATTGCATGGTCTCCAATTTTTATGCCACCGGCATTTTCATTATAAAAAATAGCATTTTCTCTGGGTAATTCTTTCAATAATTCCCGAGAGTGCAAATATCCGCAGTGTTCTGAATATGTCGCACTAAAAAGGTGCATCTCAAATGTATTGGGTTCTCTATTTAGCTTTTCTGTAATATATTTTTTATATTTCATTTTTTATAAATTCAAAAACCTTTCTTCCGTCGGTTAGGTTAAGTTCTTTAAAAACCGCTCTTTCCGGGTGAGGCATCATGCCTATAATTTTGTTTTTTCGGTCATATATTCCGGCAATTCCTTCATCAGAGCCGTTTTCATTGTTCAAGTAACGCAAGATTACTTCTTCATCACCTTTGCCTGTATAATTCCCTTGGTGATGTGCTATTGGAATTTTAATTGTTTCTCCCATAAATTCCAAATCTGCAACTTTGGATATAAAATGGATATTTTCGTTGTATGTAAGTGCTCCTGATAAAAGTTTTGCTTCCGTTAGAATTTGGAATCCATTGCAAATCCCCACTATCAAAGTTTTTCCTATTGGTAATGATTTTACTGCGGGAGTTAATTTTGCAATTCTGCCTGATGAAATGTGATCCCCATATGAAAAGCCGCCAGGGAGAAAAATTATATCATAACTTTTTTCTATCATTTCATTTTGCCAAATGTATTCAGCATCCCAACCAAAAAATTCGCAAGCACGTTTTGTGTCTTGTTCACAATTTGTGCCAAGAAATTTTATTATACCTGCTTTTACCATATTATCTCGTATTCTTCTATTACGCTATTTGAAAGTATTTCTTCTGAAATTGTTTGCACAATTTTTTCGGCTTGTTTGTCATTTTCTGCATCAAATTCCAGCGAATAAATATTTCCTACTCTGCATTTTAGATTTTGTACATCTAAAAGGTTATTTACGGCTTTTTCTAAAGTTAAAGCCTTAATATCTTTAATTGTGGGTTTGAGTTTAACTTTAACCGTTGCATTGAATTTTTTCATACAATAATTTTATCACGAAAAACAATAATAATTGATTGCCATAAACAAGTTTTTATTGTATATTAGTGGACAGATAGGAAGATTATGTTGGATTTCGACGCAATTGCAAAAAAATGTAATTTGTTTGATGAAACTGACGTTGAGACGATAATCAGTAATATTGTTGCGTTCGATGAAGAATATTCTAAAGAAGATTTGGTTGAGATATATAATTATATCCTTTCTGTATCGAAAAATCCTGATATTTTGATGCAGGTTATTAGATTGGCAGATAGGTTCAGATTTAAGGCAACACTTAGTGTGTTAATTGATCTTTTATTAATGAAAACAGAGTCGGATAATGTAACTTTGAACGAAAAATATGTAAGTATCCGCTCGATGTGTGCAAAGGCTATTGCTAATTATAAGGATACAGATGCAGTTACACCTTTGTTGTATTGTCTTAATAATAAAGATGAGCATTATAGGGTTCGTCTGGCATGTGCTGATGCATTAGGCAAAATAGGGGATAAATACGCTGTAGCACCGTTGATAGAAGTTGTTAAAGATGAAGATGAAAAATCTGTATATTTAAGAGAATCTGCAGCTTCTGCATTGGGTTTAATTGGCGATATGCGTGCAATTGACCCTTTGGTTAGTATTTTAGAAACAAAACAGGGTTTGATTGATAAGTTTACTTTTTTAAAGGAAAGAGTTATAGAGGCACTGGTAAAATTAAAGCTGGACGACAGTGACAGAGTATTTCAAGCGTTAAAATCATCTTTAAATGATGAGTCAACTCAAGTGAGGATAAACGCTATCGAGGCTTTGATGGAAAGTAATCATCCAAAAGCTTGTGATGCTATAAGAGCTTGTTTAGATGATAGTGATGAAGAAGTTAGAAAAAATGCTCTCATTGCTTTATATAACATGCAGGGACGGGATATCCTTGATGAAGTAATAAGTTTGCCTATATACGTTGATAGCCTCAAGCAGGAAGCCAAAGATATGATAGAGGAATATGAAAATGACTAAGTCGATAATTCTTATGTCTGGCGGGCTTGATTCTGTTGTTAGCTTGGCAATTGCAAGAGAAAAATATAATATAGAATTAGCTCTAACATTCGATTATGGCCAAAAATCTGTTAAGCAGGAGATTTTATCTTCTGATAAAATATGTAAATATTATAATGTAGCGCATAAAGTTATAAAATTAGACTGGTTAGAAAAAATTACGCATACTGCATTAGTAAGTGATAGTGATATTCCCGTAAATATTGATTTGGAAAATTCTAAAGAAGCTGCCAAATCTGTTTGGGTTCCAAACAGAAACGGTTTATTTTTAAATGTTGCAGCAAGTTTTGCGGATGCTGAAGATTATGACTACATTTTTATAGGTGCAAATAAGGAGGAAGCTGCTACTTTTTCCGATAATACTCAAAAATTTATAGATAGCATTAATTTAGAATTTGAATATTCCACAGAAAAGCACCCAAAAGTTTTGGCTCCCTTGATAAATTTTAATAAAAATGATATAGTAAAACAAGCTCTTGAATACAGTGTTCCACTGGAACTTATTTGGAGTTGTTACAGTAATGCAGATGTGCATTGCGGGAAGTGCGAATCTTGTATGAGGTTAAAAAGAGCACTTAAGGAAAACGGTGGTACTAAATACTTGAATTTGTTATTTGAAAAATTATGAAAACACTTTTGATTGATGAAAAAATTAAATATGAAGGTTGGCAATTGGCGCCGCATTGGATTTATAAAAATTTTAAACTCCAAGGTGATGCTATTGTTGCCTTTATTGGAGAATGTGAGGTTAAGCTCACTGAAATGGTTGATATAGAAGATGTGATAAACAATGAGCCGATTTATAGCAAAAATATGCTAAGTTTTATTACAGAGCAATTCAATGTTAATTTGGTGGAAGGTGTTTTCAGGCAAAGGCTTTTGATATGTATAATAAAAGAAGTTCTGGAAAATCGAGGCTTTACTGTAAGACGCAGTGGCGATGATTTATTTGTAAATGATAAAAAATTGACGGTATCTATTGCAACAAAATCTTTGACTTCAATACTTATTCACACAGGGATTAATATTGATTCCGCAGGTGCCCCCGTTAAGGCTTGCGGGCTTACTAATGATTTGGGTGTAATTGACATTGAGGAATTTGCTAAAGAAATTATGGATAGATATTCGGAAGAAATTGATGATATAATATTAGCATCTACTAAGGTACGAGGAGTTTGATATGATATACGAAGATGAAGAAAAGTACGAAAAAGAAAAACCTTCGCATGTTAGCTGCAAAGAATATAAAAAGAATTTGGAGTCAAATCCTAATGAAGGCTTGATATTATTTATTTCTGCTTTCTTTGTTATGTTGCTCATATTTTTAGGTACCGTAAAACAGTTATCTCCGGATGTTGATGTCTCAATCGGAGATGATTCTGATACCAGTGTTGAAGATGTTGAAAAAGGAAGTGTTGATGATAGGCTTAGATTAATACAAATGGAAGATAATGCCTATAATACTGAAAATGTAGATGAAACATTCTCGCCTGAATTGGAAGAAAAGGTTCGTATACCTAAACAAAAAACTAAAACAGTAGGGGAACAGGAAGGTGAAGCTGAGGTTATTGTATTGCAAAATCATGATAATATTCAGCAGCAAAAATCTCCCGATACTGCAGTAATTAATCCGAATAATACAGTAACTCAACAGTCACAACCCGCTCAGCCTGTAGTTAATGCTAAGGTTATTGTAGGTTATTATGCTACGGCAGAACAGGCGGAAGTTGCTAAAAGTATAATTCAAGATGCAGGTCTAAATATTCAACCATTCGTAAAAAATATTGGTTCTGCTTATACACTACAAGTAGGCTCTTTCTCGACAAAAGAAAAAGCCCAAAGCGTTGCAAACGATTTACTTAAAAATAACTTCCCGGCAAGGGTAATTATTGAATAATTGACATTATATTTTATATCCAATCACAACTATCGCCTTTGCAGAGTGTGTTTTCAAGATTGGATATTGTCTCTTTTCTTGTCATCTCAAAGGTAACAGGTGTAATTGAAATTTTATTGTTTCTTACGGCTGCAATATCAGTGTTAGCAGTTGAAGGTTCACTGATAAGTTCACCTGCCATCCAGTAGTAAACTTTTCCTCTTGGGTCGATTCTTTTTTCGTAATTATCTGTAAACATCTTTCTACCGAGCTCAGTTATAGCAACACCTAAAATATCATCATCATCAAGTGCTGGTACGTTTACATTTAGAAGCATTTTAGGTGGGAATTGAAAATCACTGAGCTTTTTAAGTAGCGATGCTACAAATTTTGCTGTGTATTTGAAATCTTCATATTCGGAATGCATACTTGCCAAAGATACAGCAATACTAGGAACGCCAAGCATTGCACCTTCCATTGCACAACTTACTGTTCCGGAATATAAAATATCCGACCCCAAATTAGGTCCGTGGTTTATTCCCGAAATTACAAAATCAGGCTGTTCTTCAGGTGCAAGTATTGCATTTATACCTAATTTTACGCAATCACCAGGCGTACCGTTTGTTACCCAAGTGCGTTTTGCTCCGGATTTTGATTCTTCAATTTCTTCAACTCTTAAAGGTGTATGTAATGTCAAAGAATGTCCCGCTGCACTGCGTTCTCTATCAGGTGCAACAACATACACATCATGATATTTAGATAATTCTTCTGTTAACGCTCTTATACCATTAGCTGCGATTCCGTCATCGTTCGAAATTAAAATATTCATATCTTCTCCTCTATGCTAATTCTATAATACCCATTTTTTCATTAAAAACAAAGAGTTTCACTCGCTATATTAACTTTTGTAACAAAGTGCATTTTGTATATTAAAAATATAGCAATTATATATACTTGAATTTTTTTATATATATGTAAACACGAGGTACGCTTAAAATTGAGGAATCACGAGAAATTTTAAGCACACACACTACACTTCACACTATTACGAGGAATGATGAAAGTTATTCCAAAGGGTCTTAATTCTAAGACTCTTTTTTTTGTTAAATTAATATCATTTATTAATAGTTAAAATGATTTCAGCTAGTCTACCACCTTTTTTGGAGTCAAAGTGAATTTCTTTTACATTGTTTTCTTCAGGTTTGAAATCATTTTTTTGATAGTTAATCAAATATTTCATAAATTCAGGGCTAAACATAATACTCCTTACACACAAAAAATAAACTTCACATATATATAAAAGCATAAGTTTTATTAAAATTGCGTAATTTTAATAAAACCTTTACATTTTTTATTAATAAATTTTAATGATATAATAATATTTGGAGATTGACATGAAGCAGACATCTATTTTTGATATCATATCACCTATAATGATTGGGCCATCAAGTTCTCATACGGCAGGCGCTGTTAGATTAGGACTTTTGGCAAAAAATATATATGGTGCAGAGCCTAAAAAAGTTACATTCAAGCTATTTAATTCTTATGCACAAACCGGTAAAGGTCATGGAACTGAAAAAGGTCTATTGGCAGGAGTTTTAGGATTATCAGTATCTGATAGGCGAATAAAAAATATTTTTGATGATGAGATTTCGAAAAATATTGATTACAAATTTGAATATTATGAGGATTTCAAAAAGCATCCAAATGCCGTAGATTTCGTATTTGAAAATGGCAGAACCATGGATATATATGGTGAGTCTGTTGGAGCCGGTGAAGTTGTTGTTAGGACAATTGATGGGTTTTCTGTTAAGCTGACAGGAAAATTCAATACTCTCATGATTGTATATGACGACATCCCCGGGATGATATCAAAAGTTTCGTCCTTAATCCAGGCAAAAAATATAAACATTGCATCTTTGCATTGTGATAGATATGCAAAAGGAGAAGAAGCGTCCATGTGTATTTGTATAGATGGCGACTTGGATAGTGATGTGATAAATGCAGTTAAAACTATTGATAGGGTACATTTTGTTAGTTATATAAAGAAATTGGAAGATTAAATGGAAACAAAAGGTATAAATACATTTGAGCAATTGTTAGAAGTTTGTACGGCAAGAGGGAAACGTATTTGGCAGATAGCACAGGCTTACGAATCCGAATGGTGTGAAGTACCGGTGAATCTTGTCAGAAAGTGTGCCACTGAAAGTTTATGTGCAATGAAGGAAGCAATAAATACGGGATTGAAATCCACAGAGCTTTCAATGAGTGGAATGTGTGGCAATGATTGCGATAAATTGCAAAAAAGATTTGCAGTTCGCCCTGCTGTTTTTGGAAAAACATTTGAAAAGATTTTAACTTATGCACTTGCAACAAGTGAAGAAAATATAAGAATGGGTAAAATTGTTGCTTGTCCTACGGCTGGTTCATGCGGTATTGTTCCCGCAGTTATAATAGCTGTTTCTGAAGACTTTAATATTTCAGAAGAAAGACAAGTTAATGCTCTTATAACGGCAGGTGAGATTGGTAGAATTATTTCAGCTAAAGTCTCTTTGGCCGGTGCTGTAGCGGGTTGTCAAGCTGAATGCGGAGCTGCTGCTGCAATGGCTGCGGGTGCGGTTACACAACTTTTAGGTGGTCCGCCGAAACAGGTATTAAATGCTGTGGCGCTTGCTTTGAAAAATATTTTGGGCTTAACTTGTGATCCTGTTTGTGGCTTGGTGGAAGTTCCTTGTGTAAAAAGAAACCCGTTTATGGCAGTTATCGCAATGACGGCAAGTGAGCTTGCAATGTCAGGTGTTGAGTCAAAAATTCCTGTCGATGAGGTTGTTGATGCTATGGATCAAACCGGTCAGTTGATGTCACCTGCATTGAAGGAAAGCTCACTAGGCGGGCTTGCTCGTACTAAAACGGCTTTGGAATTACAAAAGCGATTGTTTACATAATCTTACATCGTAGAGATGAAAATTTAACTAGAAGATTATGCTAAGTGCTGTGCAAACGGCTTAAAAAACAGTCCGACCTTAACGGAACTAGCAATCATTACATAACAAAACAACAACTAAGCGAGTGTTGTTTGATCATAGCGAGTTTGCGAGCTCGGGTTGAGTTATAGTAATGATTAGCGCGTGCAGTTCCACTCGTGTGTTTATTGGGGTACTTTCTTGTCGGTACAAGAAAGTACTATATTCTTATAATAGTTTTTATGTAAAATATCATGAATAATCAATGGCGAAAATGAGAAACAATCTTTTTTTTTAATAAAAATAAATAGTTTGATATATGGTTAAAATTTTCGGGAATAGTAAATGTGGGGTACAAGCTGCGGGGTTTGCTATGGGCGATTTTACTGTAGGACATGCTACCAGACCTGATGTAAAATCAAAACAGTTCGGATTTGAGTCAATGTTTCCAAGAAAAGATAATATTGACGATATGTTTCGTGAATATTTTTCTAAACACAGCTGCGATGACGGTTTTGTAGACCTGCACGGTGAATTACAAAGGCTTGATCTAAGGGGTTAAGGATTTGCATAGGATTTGGTAAAAAGGACCACACTTCGGTGTGGTTTCTTTTTTTGTGCTATAATCACTTTTAGAAAAGGAAATTATATCATGAGTTTAACAGTATATTTAGGGATAGATGTAGGATCTGTAACGACAAAGCTTGCACTTGTTGATGAAAAAGGCAAGTATGTTGATAGTTACATGTTAAGAACTGCAGGCAAGCCTGTTATGGCAGTTCAAAAAGGTTTGAAAGAACTTTATGCCAAAAAGTTGACTGAGTACAATGTTATGGGTGTGGGAACAACCGGATCAGGCAGAAACCTTGCAGGTGCTTTGGTTGGTGCCGACATTATTAAAAATGAGATTACAGCCCATGCCGTTGCTGCAAGTACTAATGTTCCGGGAGTACAAACTATCCTTGAAATTGGCGGGCAGGATAGCAAAATTATTTTGTTAAGAGACGGTATTGTAACAGATTTTGCTATGAATACGGTTTGTGCTGCAGGTACAGGTAGTTTCTTGGATCAACAGGCAAACAGGTTAAATGTACCAATTGAAAAATTTGGCGAAACTGCTCTTAAATCAGAAAATCCTGCCAGAATTGCAGGCCGTTGCGGTGTTTTTGCTGAAAGTGATTTAATTCACAAGCAACAACTCGGTTATCCTGTTGAAGATTTGCTTTATGGTCTTTGTCAGGCGCTTGTTAGAAATTATCTTTCAAATTTGGCGTTAGGAAAAGAGTTGCTTCCGGTATTTTCATTCCAAGGCGGTGTTGCAACAAATTCAGGTATGGTTAAGGCATTTGAAGAAGCTTTGGGACACAAGGTTATTGTTCCTGAAAATCACCAGACTATGGGGGCAATAGGTGCGGCACTTTTGGCTATGGAAAATCATCAATATACTGAAAGCCCGACAAAATTTAAAGGTTGGGAAGTTGGTGATATGCATTTTTCATCAATTACTTGTGAATGTAACGGATGTTCAAATAACTGTGAAGTTATCACAATTGTTGAAGGTGTTGATGAAGTTCAACATGTTGAAAAGATTAAAGATATTAAAGGTAATATAATTGCCCGTTGGGGTGGAACTTGCGGTCGTTGGGATATCGCATAGGAGTTTTTTATGGGTGAAAATCTTTCCGCATATGCAAATTACGAGTTAGGTGAGGCCTTTTTCGAGATTATTAATAAAATGGTTGTCATGGATGGAATTCCTTTTTCCAAAATTGGGGATTTCGAGATTGTTTCACCGAGTTGGCGTAAGCTTGCAGATAAACAGGACAAAACTCCTGAAGATATCAAGAAAATTGATTCTGATTACAAGATGGAAATACGTGATTTGGCGGATTCTTGTATGATTTATATGGCGGCCAAAACAGGGAATAAAACTTACCAATTTACGTTGGACGATTATAAGAAATTCTTGTCACTTACAAATTCCGACAAATTCGCTATTCCAAACGATAAATCTGAGATAGAAAATTATAATAAAAAAATAGAAACTCAGTTTAAAAAAATTGCAAATCATGGCGAGGAATCCGGCGATAATTTGATTGATAATAAAGATTTCGCAGCATTTATTTATGCCTTGGATTTGAAAAGTGAACACGATGAGAATAACAAATTCACCGGATTTATTTTAAACGGAAAAATTACTCCGATGAACTATGCTATGGCCTATAGAGAGCTAAAAGAGGACAGTGATAATATGATTTCTTTCAAGCTCAGGCAGGCCTATAAAAATTTATTTGTAAATGTTTCTTAATTTATTGTAAATTTTTACGTAAAAAAACTCTTATTAATAATAAGAGGATATTTATGGTTCAAATTAATGTTTCATCAGGACAAGGTATAACACAAGCAATAGCAAGCCAATTGGGGCTAAGTAAGGACGACTGTAAAAAATCAGTCTTTCTAAATGGCAACAAGTTATGACCCTTGTTGATCAAAATAATACTCAAAATAAAGCAAATAACGAAAAAAGTATATTTTCAGGCGGTAATAATGTACAGAATATAAATAAAAAGGAAGCCTGAAAAACAGATTTTGTTGTACATCCAAATGATACAATAGAAATAAAACAAACTTTTTGGGATAAAATAGTAGCACTGTTGAAGCCTACAGCTGCTCCTGCAACTGAGACTACAGCGAAAGTTGAGGCTGAACCTTCGGTAGAGTCTCCGAAAGAAGAAAAACCTATTGACGTTAAGCCTGTCGAAGTTCAATCAACTGAGGAAGTTACAGATGGTGAGGAGCTACTTGGATTTGCGGATGAGGTAAGTAATTTAAATATCTCCAAAGTCAAGGATCATAAGAATGACTTTGAAGTTATTGACAAACAAGAATGGAATGATTTGATAAAATCCGGTGATGGTGTAAAAATTGATACCGCATACAAAAATGCATTCAAAAATCTTGGTCAATCATTCAATATTGCCTTAGAT
>CALVBY010000062.1 GCA_944325905.1 Candidatus Gastranaerophilales bacterium
ATTCCCATTAATATCAATACCGGATAGTTTCATGACAGCTCCATTATATTCTATAAAAAAAAGAAGTCTTAATGACTTCTTTTTAAATGGTGGAGGTTAGGAGATTCGAACTCCTGACCCCCTGCGTGCAAAGCAGGTGCTCTACCAGCTGAGCTAAACCCCCACATCTTTGTGGCTGTGTTATTGAATTGTCACAATTCTTATTTTACATGATGAATTTTTTTTGTAAAGTACTTGTTTATAAATTTTTTTCCAAAAGATTTAATATCTCATTTAAACGCTCTTTATTATGCAAATACCACCAGCCTATTAAAGCCTCAAAAGCAGTTGCCTGACGATATTCGGCTTGGTTTGAACGTCTTGCGACAGGTACAGTCAAATTTCTGCTGCGTCGTGCAATTTCGTGTTCTTCTTCTGTCAAAATAGTGTCCAAATAATTCAACATTTCTGCTTGAAAATTTGCTTTTACCTTATCAGTTGTGATTTTATGTAATTCTTTTGCATTCGGAGTTTCTGAAATTTTATGCTCACGCACGTACAATTCCCATACAGCGTCTCCCAAATATGCATAGTGTCTCAAATTCATTTCGCTCATAAATCGATTTTACTATAAAAATTTTAACAAGTTGTATTCTCAAATTTATTATGTGATAATAATTTTCAAAGGAGCTTTTATGAAAAGGACTATTTCAATAATACTTTGTTTGTTATTAACTTCAGGTTTGGCTTTTGCTGAATGTGATACTAAAACACAATTTAAAAATGCAAAATTTTCTTCTTACAATCCAAGACCTATATTTGCAGATGATTTAAAATTTAATCGTAATTTTGCCGATCAGGTTAAAAAAGAAAGAGCGGCTGTTTCGAATGCCCTAGGCTTATCAGAAGAACAGGCAAAATGTAGAGTTGAAATGACCAGAAAAAATACTGTTATTTTACAAGAAAAATTTCGAATCTTATATGATGAAAACTATAATTTGAAAGTCCTAAAGTCGGAAAATGCACCTAAAAAGCAAATTGAAGCTCAGCAAAACAAAATTAATTGTATAAAAAAAGAAATTAAAGATATTGTTGAACAAGAAAACAAAGAATTTAATAAAATTCTGGATAGAGAACAACGAGCTAAGCTTAGAATGATTCAAAAACTTCAAAGAAAGGCTATGAAAGAAAGTTCTAAACAAAAAAATTATTACAAATCCAACCCCAAAATGCGCCCTTTTGCAATGCCTGAAAAACAGAATTGTGATTGTGTTACTGGCGAATTAGAATAAATTCTAAGCAGGACATAATAATTTATAATTTTTGAGAATAATTCTTAATTCTTGTAAAAATTTACGAAATAACACTAGTAAGTTTTATCTTTCAGAGTTACGTTTTTAAATGATAGGGTTATTAGTGTTGGAAAAGTTATTTGCAAAAAAATTTGAGGAATTATTACAAAAAATATTATAATTGCTACATTATGCCATCTAAATAGCGTATTGCAATAAGTTGGTAATGATGTAGAATAGTTTTAAGTAATGTTAAATTTGTATGTTTTACTAACAAAAAAATGAAACTTTACGGTTTAGCATGGTAAGTAGGTGGAAATCGGCTTTGGAAAAAAATAAGGTAGAAGAAAATAAAAAGCAGACTTTGAAAAAGTCTTTGAGTTCAAATCCACTTTTAGGAAATGCATCCAATCCTATAGTTGATAGACTTGTTAATTCTGCTGCAAATAAAAAAGTTGAAAACCAAACGGAAAAAGTTTCTAACCCTTTTGCAGAAAAAACAAATAGCATTGTTGCAAAAATTAATAACTTTAATACATACAGAACCAACAATCGCTTGTACTCTGGAGGAATAACAAATCCTGTTGCAACAAATAATAAAATTGTCAATTATGCCGATTTGTTGCAGGAATTGGGAGGTAATTTCCAAAAAAATGGCGGATTAAGTGACACATTTAACGCTATTAATAAGACTTTTAAAGAAAAAATGGATTGTAATTTTACTGCTTTTGGACTTTTTCATGAAAAATCCAAATGCATTAATCTTAAGTTATACACAAAACGCGGAGAAACTTATTCTTCCAAGATTTTTATGTCAGATACGACAAATCCGGTAATCGAATGTTTTAACAAATCTGAGACAGTTTCCAGAGGTGATATCAAATTTTTAAATATCCCATACTTACAAAATTCACCAGCTTTAATTATTCCGATGATGTCTGTTTCGCAATGTGTTGGTGTTATGATTTTGGGTAAGGAAAGCACTGATATTAACATCAATTTGTTAGAATTGTTTGCGAATTATCTTGGTATGTTTATGCATAATGTTGAACTTATGGCAAAAACTAATAAATATGCCAATACAGATAACTTAACATCTTTGTACAATCATAGAGGTTTTCAAGAAATTTTGTCCTCTGAACTTCAAAAGGCCGAGGATAACAAAACATCACTTTCTATAGTTATGCTTGATGTAAACAACATTTCAAAAATTAACAGAGAACTAGGCCATGCTAAAGGTGATGAAGTAATAAAACTTGTTGGTGAAAAGGTTAAGCAGAACATAAGACCTTCAGACAGTGCAGGCAGATATGGCGGTGATGAAATCGCAATTATTATGCCTAATACCGATACAAAAGAAGCTAAATATTTGGCTGAATATATTACATATTGTTTGTCATGTTGTTTTGTAGATGATGTTGGTCCGGTCAAAGTTTCTGTAGGTATTTCGACTTATCCTGAGTGTGCAAGAAATCAAGAAAAATTATTGATTTTGGCAGAACAGGCTATGTACATTTCCCAAGCAAAAGGCTACAAAGAAGGTATGTCAGCAATTATAAGTTCTTCAGATTACAATTTCTGGGATGATGTAGCTCTTAGTTCGTTTGCTGAAATTCTTACAAAACGTCATGCGCAGATAGGAATTAACTATGAAGAAGAACTCCTTCACAAGTTTAATAACGAACAAATAAAATCTCAAAATCACCTTATGGAAATGGCAACTTCACTTGCAGGAGCAATTGATGCTAAGGATCCATATACCAAAGACCACTCAACTTCTGTTTCAAGATACTCAGAAGCACTTGCTCGTGCGATAAATCTTCCGGAAGAAGAAGTTGAAAGAATAAAACTTGGTGCGCTTTTACATGATGTCGGGAAGATAGGAATTCCGGAAAGCGTTTTGAAAAAACCGGATAAACTTCTTGATGATGAATGGGAGATTATGAAACAACACCCTGTTATTGGTGCAGAAAAAGTTCTTGAGCCAAATGAAGCTTTGCGAGATTTAATTCCAATAGTTAAATATCACCATGAAAGAATTGACGGCTTGGGTTATCCGGAAAAATTAAAGGGTAATCAAATACCTTTGGCTGCAAGAATTGTATCAGTTGCAGATGCGTATCACGCTTTGATAAGTGACAGACCTTATCGTAAGGGTATGCCTGTTGAAAAGGCTTGTGAAATATTGAAAATGGGTGCAGGAACTCAGTGGGACGCTGATTTGGTGAGACATTTTATATCAATAGCACCGTCAATTTCAACAAGTGTATAGGGTTGTTTTAAAAAGGATCTTTAGTATTTTGCTTGCATAATTTTAAAACATGGTGTATAATCTCAAGAATAAAAGGAATTGAGGTTTCTTTTTAGTATTATCAAACCAGGAGAAAAACCATGTACGAAGACGAAAAATTAGTTTGTGAAGATTGTGGTGTAGAATTTATCTTCACATCAGGTGAACAAGAGTTTTATGCGGAAAAAGGACTTGTCAACAAACCTAAAAGATGTCCTGAATGTAGAAAGAAACGCAGACAAAACAACAGAAGAAACCGAAAAATGTACGATGCTGTTTGTTCAAAATGCGGAGCACATACGCAGGTTCCTTTTAGGCCAATAGAGGGTAGAGAAGTTTACTGTAAGGAATGTTTTACAAAGAATAATGAAGGTTTAGAATAAATAAGAGGGGTTTTAAAACCCCTCTTATACGTTTATACAATGGTTAAGATATTCAATAGTATTAATCTTTTCATCATATAAATACTTTATAAAATTCAAATAAGCCATATCATATGATGTTATTATAAGATTTATTTCAAAGCCATCAGTGCAAAAAGGCTCATAATCATAGACTACATAACTATTATATTTACTTTTCCATTCTTTTCTTTCAATACGACAGTTGTTTTCTTCTATAATATCTTCAAGCCAACCGATTATGTTTTTATCAACATTTTTCATTTCCAGTCGGTTGTACTTGCTACAACTATTTTCCATAAGCATAATACATCTCCTGTTATATATGAATTTTAAAATGATTTAAATTTGAAATAATCCCCAAAAGGTATATGTTATACTAGTAGAATTTGCTAATCTTAGTTTGTATTATTTGCCACATTAATGGTTGTATGTTATAATCCTGCTAAAGGAGAGAAGATTTATGAACTTGATGCATATATTTACAGATATTCCGATAATGATTGTTATCATAACGTTTATATCTTCAACAATATTCTGTATTAAAAAGTACATTTTTGTAAATAAAAATCTAGTATTTCTTTATAATTTTTTGAGAAATTTTAATAAAAATGACTTAAATTTCAGATTTAAAGAAATTGATGAGTGGATGAATGTAAATCCTTATGTATCAGCTACTTGGAGAGAGTTTAAAAACACTTTAATATTTTCAGAATCAGTTGCTTTGAAAGGTGAAGATGATGATTTAACTTACCAAGAAGTTTCATCAACTGTACAAAATATCCAAACAACAGTTGATCCTCTATATTTTTTCAATGAAGATACTTTAGTAACCACAAAGTTTAATTTTAAATTGTTGCAGACGATGCCAACTATATTGACAGGTTTTGGTCCATTATTTACGTTTTTAAATATTGCTATAGCATTCGGTAAAATAGATTTTTCGACTCAAGAAAGAACAATTGCTTCAGTAGCGGGTTTGATGAGCAGTATGCAGGTAGCTGCGTTGGTTTCAGTTATTGCGGTTGGATCTTCACTTATTTTCCTTATTATTGAAAGAATTATGTACGGTCAAATGTGTGCAAGACCTTTAGGGAGAGTGCAAGAAACAGTTGCATATTTATTTGATAATATATCTTCAGAAAAATTCTTGTTTGAGCTATTGAGAGAAACAAAAATTCAGAACAACTCAGTTTCAAACTTGATTGTTGCAATGCCCAATCACTTTAAAACAGCTTTGAATGCAGGTATTGCAAGTAATCTTGTACCTTATCTGGAGAATTTAATTTTCGGTATTAACCAAATGAATAAACAGTTGAAAGAAAATGCTAAATTAAGCGGCGGATCTGATTCTGTTGATGAATTATTTTAGCAGGTGAAAAAAATGGCGATTTTAGGGAAGAAAACAAAACGTCAAGAAGCAGGCGATAATATATTTTGGACAACAATGGCAGACCTTCTGTTAGGTTTGGCGATTATCTTTATGACTTTATTCGTGCTTGCTATGACTGGATTTTCTCAAAATGCTATTCAACAGAAACAAGAACAAATTAAGGCTTCAGAAGAATTAATTGAGAAGCTGGAAAAAGAAAATATTAAAGCTGAAGTTGATGAAATGACAGGTGATATAAAAATTTCTGATCTTGAGTTGTTTGAAGTTAACAGTTGGACATTATCTTCTAAAGGGCGTCAATATTTGGATAAGTTAATTCCGATATACGTGGATACAATTTTTTCTAAACAAGAATTAATTGATGGAATCAATAATATTATTGTTCAAGGTCACACAGATTCACAGTCTTTTTCAGGTTTAAAAACCAAAGATGAGCAATTTACGAAAAATATGGAACTAAGCTTGAAAAGAGCAAATTCTGTGGCGGAATACATGTTCAAAACAAATTACAATAAGGCTTATAGCGGTAAATTGCGCAATATGTTGATAGTTGAAGGAAAGAGTTTTTCAGAGCCTATACTAAAAAGCGACGGCACGGAAGACTTTGATAAGAGCAGGCGTGTAGAATTAAAGCTTACTGTAAAACGTTGGGATATTTCACAAGCTTTTGGATTTTAATTATGATAAATGAAAATTTAATTTTAGAAACAATAAATATGATAAAGCTGTACAATCTAGATATTCGTACAGTTACACTAGCTATAAGTTTAAGAGATTGTGCCAGTGAAGATATTGATATAGTTTGTGAAAAAATCTATAAAAAAATCACAAAATATGCCAAAAATCTTGTTGAATATGCAAATGAATTAGAAAATGACTATTCAATACCAATCATCAATAAAAGAATTGCAGTCACACCTATTTCTATAGTTGGTGAGTCATGTAAAAACCCGGATTATGTAAAGATTGCAAAAACACTTGACAGAGCAGCTAATGAAGTCGGTGTAAATTTTGTAGGCGGATTTTCAGCATTGGTTGAAAAAGGTCTGACAAAAGGTGATGAACTTTTAATAGAGTCTATTCCTGAAGCATTGGCGGCTACGGAAAAATTATGTGCATCAGTCAATGTTGCCTCTTCAAAAGCGGGAATCAATATGGACGCCGTATTGAAAATGGCTGAAACTGTAAAAAAGGCTGCAGAATTGACAAAAGATAGAGATGGGATTGGTGCTGCAAAATTAGTATGTTTCTGTAATTCAGCAAGTGACAACCCATTTATGGCGGGTGCTTATTGTGGCTATGGTGAGCCAGAATGTGCTTTAAATGTCGGTGTATCTGGTCCGGGAGTTGTAAGAGCCGCAATTGAGTCGATGCCGGATGATGCTGATATGAGTGAGCTGGCAAACAAGATTAAACAAATTGCTTATAAAATTACAACCACAGGCGAGCTTATCGGTAGAAAGCTAGCTAAAAAATTAGATATTCCATTCGGGGTAATTGATTTGTCGCTTGCACCGACACCTGCAGAAGGTGATAGTGTCGCCGGAATTTTTCAGGCTATGGGCTTGGAGCATGCAGGAGCTCATGGTACAACAGCAGCGCTTGCAATGTTGAATGATGCTGTCAAAAAGGGTGGTATTATGGCAAGTTCTCATGTCGGAGGATTATCCGGAGCATTTATTCCTGTTTCTGAAGATGCGGGAATGATTGAGGCTGCAAGTAAAGGATATTTGACGTTCGATAAATTAGAGGCTATGACATCTGTTTGTTCTGTAGGTCTTGATATGATTGCAATTCCTGGTGACACACCAACTTCAACAATTGCAGGTATGATTGCTGATGAGATGGCAATAGGAATGATTAACAAAAAAACTACAGCAGTAAGGGTTATTCCTGTTTTTGGAAAAGGTGTAGGAGATAAGGTTATATATGGCGGACTTTTGGGAGAAGCACCTATTATGCCTGTTAATAGACTTTCTTCTGAAAAATTTGTATGCCGCGGAGGCAGAATTCCTGCGCCAATTCACAGTTTAAACAATTAAGGAAAATGCATGGCAAAAACATTAAATGAATTATCATCATCATTAAAGGAATTTATAACAGAAAATCAAGATGCGCACAATTCTGCGGGTATTAAAAAATATAGATATAACAATTTAAAAATTGAGGTACCGGATCCCAGAACAACTAAAATTCCCCAATTTATCGTTACAATAGGTATGTCTGAAGCTACATTTAATTTGATTACCTGTGAAAAATTATCCGGTGGATTGGGACCTGATGAAAAATATGTTTATCGTTGGATTGATAGAGGGTCAAATAAACAAGAATTGCTTGAAGCATATAAACGTGCTGAAAAACAAATAGGTAAAGCTAAGGGCGCAGAATAATTATTGATTTTTCATTGATTTTGCCCGTAATTGTCTGTGATAAGTTATAGCAAATCTGTGTGCTTCATCTCTTATTCTTTGGAATAAGAATAATGCGCTCGAGTTTCGGGGTAAGATTACGGGTTTTGATTTGCCGGGTAAAAATACTTCTTCATTGCGTTTTGCCAAACTCACAACATCAATATCTTTGACACCCAATTCTTTTATAATTTCCATTACACTTGAAAGTTGTCCTTTGCCACCGTCGATTATTATTAAATCGGGTTTTTCCCATTTTTCTTCTCCAAGTCGAGTTAACCTGCGAGTCAGAACTTCCTTCATTGACAGAAAATCATCAGGTTTACCTTCTGTCGATTTGACCTTAAACTTTCTGTATTCGGATTTTTTCTTTACACCGTTTATAAATGTAACCATTGATGCTACCGTATTTGTGCCTTGAATATGAGATATATCGTAGCATTCCATACGGTGCGGAAAGTTTTTGAGCTGTAATTTTTCAGCCAGATATGAGCCAATTTCGTTAAAATCGTCTCTGATTTTTGCCATTTTGGTTATTTTAGCGTTTTGAAGAACAACATTTGCGTTTTTATCGGCAAGCATTTGAAGCTCCTTGCCTTGAGTGGATTTGCCATAGCTTATTTTAACTTTTTTCTGTGCTAAAATTTCGAGCCATTCTTCATATAAAGCTTTTTCTCCGACGGCTTCCAACTCGTTTGATACAATTTTGTCAGGGTAGCCAAGGGTTAGTGTGCTGTAGTATTCCTTGAAAAATGTTGCAAAAAATTCTGTGCGGTCTTCTTCTTCCACGTCATAAACAAAGTCTTTTTTGTCTATCAGCCTGCCTTCCCGAACCATTAAAATTACAATTGCAAAAATTCCTTCGTCTGCTGCAAGCGAAATCACATCTTCATTAAGTCTGGTGTTTTCGTATACAACTTTTTGTTTTTCTAATGTTTTTTTCAAATCAAGGTAACTGTCACGAAGTCTGGCGGCTTTTTCGAATTGCAAACTGTCTGAATATTTTTGTATTTGTTCCATTAACTGTTTCATCAATTCAGACTGTTTGCCGGATAAGAATAATTCTGCCTGATGAACTACTGCTTTGTATTCTTCGCTTGTGACAAGATTTTGGCATGGCGCAAGACAGCGCCCTATTTGATAGTAAAGGCATGGTCTGTCTTTGAATTTCGGGGTTTTGCATTGTTTTAAAGGGAAAATTTTCTTCAAAAAATCAAGTGTGGAATGCATAGCCCTAATATCCGTGTATGGCCCATAATAACGGCCTTTTTCGGGATTCATATTTTTTTTGCGGATAATTGATATTCTCGGAAAATCTTCATCCGTAACCAAAAAATACGGGTATTTTTTATCATCTTTTAACAATATATTATATTTGGGTTTGTGCTTCTTTATAAGATGACTTTCTAAAATCAGAGCTTCAACTTCTGTGTTTGTGATTATGTATTCTAGCCTGTCAATTTGCGAGACAAGTACCTGAACCTTTACGCTGTCATGTTTTTTGGTAAAATAACTTTTTACACGTCTTTTGAGGATTTTTGCTTTCCCGACATATATGATTTCGTTGTCTTTGTTGTAATAGATATAACAACCCGGCAGCGATGGAAGTAGTTTTAAACTTTCTTTTAATTTCTCATTCATACCTCAATATTATAACATATTTGACGCGTTATTTTAATCTGTAACTAACTTAGAAATATCAAAATCTGATACAAAAGTAGTATTTTAATTTTAATATATTGACAAAAATCTAAAAACAAATATAATAATGCTATGATTAAAAATAATATGGAAAAGATTATAAAAGATTACAAAATCGCTATAACCCATGCTATATTTGACGAAGAGCAACGGGGGGGGGGCACCTAATCTAAGCTATTTGTGGCTTTTCCGTAATTTGTTTTCTACTGTTTCCACAACCTCATTGTGGGCCGTTATTGCTATGAACAAACAATATTTGACGAGTCTTACTTGTCAGTGCGAATTATTGATTTCACCTTTCGATAATCGTTACTTGGCTTGCAATGGGGTTATGAAAACAGTGGAATGCGATATTGGTTTCGCATAAAAATTTAACCAAAAGATAGTTGTAAAAAAGAAAGGTAAAAATTATGACAAAAAGATTCGGTTTTACTTTGGCAGAAGTATTGATTACTCTGGGTATTATTGGTGTAGTTGCTGCTATGACTATTCCTACATTGCTTTCAAACACAAATGG
>CALVBY010000063.1 GCA_944325905.1 Candidatus Gastranaerophilales bacterium
CCTGAAACTTCTATTTACAATAGCCTTTTTTTGTCATACAATTTTTTCATAAAGATAGCTTTTAAGGAGAAAATATGAACGAGCTTTTAAGAAAATCAGCTGCTGAACAAAGCAAAGCTTTAAAAAATAAAGAAGTGTCTGCTGTTGAATTAACAACCGCTGCGTTAAACAGAATTAAATCAATTGACGAAAAGTTGGGTGCATTTAATTCTTTGACAGAAGAAACAGCACTAGAAACAGCAAAAAAAGTCGACGAAAAAATTGCAAAAGGCGAAGACTTGCCATT
This sequence comes from Candidatus Gastranaerophilales bacterium, assembly GCA_944325905.1. Taxonomy (GTDB): domain Bacteria; phylum Cyanobacteriota; class Vampirovibrionia; order Gastranaerophilales; family Gastranaerophilaceae; genus SIG32. The sequence goes on from CALVBY010000063.1 coordinate 287, forward strand.
GTTAGCAGGTATCCCTCTTGCACTAAAAGACAATATGAACCTTGTTGGTTCAAGAACAACCGCTTCAAGCAAAATTCTTGAGAACTTTGTTTCACCGTTCAATGCAACAATTTCTCAAAAATTGCTGGATAACTTAGTTCCAATCTTGGGTAAAGCAAACTTGGATGAATTTGCAATGGGTTCTTCAAACGAAAACTCTGCGTTCAAAAAGGTTCATAACCCTTGGGATTTGAAAAAAGTTCCGGGCGGCTCATCCGGCGGTTCAGCTGCAAGCGTTGCATCATGTGAAGTAACACTTTCTTTAGGCTCTGATACAGGCGGATCAATTCGTTTGCCTGCATCTTTCTGCGGTATTGTAGGTATGAAACCGACTTACGGAAGAGTTTCAAGATACGGGTTAATCGCCTTTGCATCATCTTTAGATCAAATAGGTCCGTTTGCAAGAACTGTTGAAGATGCTGCAAATCTTTTGGAAGTAATTGCAGGTCATGATCCTAAGGATTCAACCTCACTAAATCTTCCTGTTGAACACTATGCAGACAGCTTAAACAACGACATCAAAGGCCTAAGAGTAGGTGTTATAAAAGAACTTATGTCAGAAGGATTATCCCCTGATGTACAAAAAGCCATCGAAGCTGCTATTGATTGTTACAAAAAATTAGGTGCTGAAATTGTAGAAATCTCATTGCCGAACTTAAAACACTCAATCGGAATTTATTACATTTTAGCAACAGCTGAATGTTCATCGAACTTGGCAAGATTTGACGGAGTAAGATACGGCTACAGAACACCTGATGCTAAAAACTTGCTTGAAATGTATACAAAATCAAGAGCCGAAGGATTCGGACCTGAAGTTAAACGCCGTATAATGCTTGGAACATATGCCCTATCATCAGGTTACTATGACGCTTATTACAAAAAAGCACAACAGATGAGGGCGTTGGTAACACAAGATTTTGTAGAAGCATTCAAAAAAGCAGATATTTTGGTTTCACCAACATGCCCGAACACTGCATTTGAATTGGGTGCAAAATCAAATGATCCGCTTGCAATGTATTTGACAGATATTGCAACAATCAGTGCAAACCTTGCGGGTATCCCGGGCTTAAGCGTTCCGGCCGGATTTGATAAAGACGGTATGCCAATAGGCTTACAAATTTTAGCTCCGCAACTTCAAGAAGCTCGTTTATTCAATGCAGCTCACAAGTTTGAAAGAGCTAACGATTATTATAAAAAACTTGCAAATATATAATCTTTTTAAAAAGTTTTATCGACTTTTTAAATGATTGATTTTATAAAAAGCAGCATTAAAATAAGGTTATGATTAAAAAAATATTCATAGCCTTATTTTTTTCTTTAATCACACTCTCAACTTTTGCTAAAGATGTCGATTATGAGCAAATCTATCGTGACTTGCCGGTACCGACACATAAATATGTTCACGGGATTGACCCGGGCGAATATTATGATATGAAAGACAGTGCCTGGTCACCTTATCCATTATTCAGATTGACGGGCCCGTTGTTTTTCAAAACTATCACAATAGAACCAGGGTATTATCTTTTGACCCCCAGAGAACATGAAGGTAGTTGGTACATGTTATTTAAAGAACAGGGTAAAATAAAATACATAATTCCTGTATATAAAAGGGACATAACACCTGAATTTTTCTATGATGAGAATTTACCAAAACCACAGCTAACTTGGTCACAACGTGTACACCTAAACTTTTTGGATTTTGTCGGGAAACATTTTGCCAGTTCAAAACGCAAACCCGCACCACAAACATACTTGGAAGCAACTGATTTAGATAACAATTACTTGTCACTTGTTGTATATTGGGGTTCACATAGATATTATATGGTATTTAGAACCGTTGAATTGTAAGAGATACTAAGATTCTTCACTTTCATCTTCTTCTGTTTCATCAGTTTTGATTTTATCAACAACCATTTTTGCCATTTCTTTTGCAATAACATGTTGAGTTGCTTCAGGACAGTTTTGTAACATATTCATAGCCGTTCTTAGTGTAGTATCAATATCATACCAACGACCTTTTCTGTTATCATCCAAACCTGAACCTACAGCATTGATGATATCTTCTACCGCTTCAAATTTTTCATCCTCAATATTGTGTTCAATAATAATTTTAATCAAATTAAGCGCAATTCTAATTTGAGTTTGATCATCACTATGTTCCAGAGTGCTTACAGCTTGAGATAGCACCGGATCTTTGTCATACCAACGTCTTTGATGGTTACTGTACTCTTCTTTCATCTTTCCGTCTCCTTTTATCCTAATTTAAATGTTACTCCTTTTGTGCCTTTTGGATATTCCCACTTTAGACATTTTTTTTCGCAAGCAATTCTGCATGCACCGCATTCCAGACAATTTTCATAATTAACAATTAATTTTTTACTATCTTCATCCCACTCGTAAACATTTGCAGGACAAATTTTGGTACAAATCTTGCTGGTACAAGTTTTGCATATTTCATTATCCGGATTTAAATGTGAAACATTGTCTGGAGAATATTTAACTGTAAATAATTTATCTTCTAATACCATTTTAAAATACTCCATACAAGTTTTATACCATGCCAAAAATCACTTAAAACATTCAAAAATTTGCGTTCTTTAAAGAATTTACCAATAAAATCGTAGTACTTTTCACGTTTTGGGACACTATCAACAGATGTAAACATTTTGAAAAACGCATTAACTGTCCTTAGGTAATAATCCAAAAACGCGTCGCTCTTTTTATGTGCAATATCCATAAGATCTTTATACGTTACTAAATCTTTCATTACGAAGGAATTTTTCAATTTTTCCTCATATTTATTGAGCGATTTTGCCGAAAAATCACCTTTATCTATTGCATCAACGGCAACTTCACCGGCCAATTTTCCGCTAATCATTGCAAGATTTGTCCCTTCCCAATGCAAATTATTAACAAGCATTGCGGCATCGCCAACAATCATAACCCCATCTGCTACTAATTTCGGGATTTTATTATATCCGCCCTCAGGAATCAAATGTGCTGAATATTCCTGCAATTCTCCGTCTTTTATCAAAGGTGAAATTGTCGGATGAGATTTGAGTTGTTCTAACAAATCATAAGGACGAATTCCTCTCTCTACAAGCTCGCTCAAAGTTATTCCAAGCCCTATAGTAATTGTATTTGAATTTGTATACATAAAAGCAAGCCCAAGCATCCCGAGCATCGGCCCACCAAATATCTCATATATACAGCCTTCATCATCTGATATATTAAATCTGTCATTGATTTTTTCTTTATCAAGTTTAATTACTTCTTTTACACTCAATGCAACATCTTTCGGCTGAATTTCTTCTCTTAAACCAATCTGTTTAGCTAAAAGTGAATTTACACCATCTGCCAAAACAACTATATCTGCATAGTAATCTTCAAGCTCAGTTTTTACACCGACAACTCTGCCATTATCGGTCAAAAGTTCACGTACAACAGTTTTTTCGACAAGATAGACACCCTCTTTTTTTGCTTCATCAGCCATCCACCTGTCAAATTTACCCCTTATAACAGTGTAACTGCCTGCTGTTTCAGTTTTGTTTTTGTATGAAATCACCGTACTATCTTCCTCTCCCAAGATAGCAAACTTGTGATCAACATTTTTACGTTCCAAAGGAGCAGATGCTTCAAAATCAGGAAAAATTTCTTTAGTCGGTTGTGTATAAATAGCACCACCAAAAACATTCTTGCTTCCGGCAAAAGAACCACGCTCAATTAGAACAACCTTTTTACCTCCACGAGCAATAGTAACAGCACAAGCAATCCCTGCAGGACCTGCGCCAACGACAATTACATCTATCTTATTGTTATTTTGCTCACTCACTTTATCCTACCCCTTATTAACAATTATACAATAAATTTTATTCGTTGTAAAATAGTTAATATGATTATTACTGCGGGTAAATATAAAGGGCAAAAGATTAATACACCTGATGAAAGTATCACACGACCGACACTTTCAAAAGTTAGGATGAGCGTTTTTAATACTTTGCAATCAATTATAGACTTTGAAGGCAAAAGTTTTCTTGATATGTATGCAGGTTCAGGCATAATGGGATTGGAAGCTATATCCCGCGGATTTGAGAAGGCTGTTTCTATAGAAAAAAACTTAAAAGCCGCAAGCATCATAAAAAATAATTTCAAAAAATTTGCGCATTCACCTAAATTATATATAGGTGACAGTTTAAGAATAGCCCCAAAACTCGAATCAAAGTTTGATGTCATATATGTAGATCCGCCGTATTTTTCAGGAATTTATGAAAACAGCCTTGATGCAATAAAAGAAATCACCTCAAATATAGTCATTATGGAACATGTTAATGAAGTTGACTTTGGTAGCTTTAATTTAATCAAACAAAAAAAATACGGAGATAAATACATAACATTTCTAGCAATTTAAAAAGAGCCCGCCATAAGACGGGCTCTTTTAAGCTTTATACATTCAAGAGACTATTTTACAAGTTCTTTGAATTTTTTACCAGCTGAGAAAGCAGGAACTGTTTTAGCAGCGATTTTCAATACTGCACCAGTTTGTGGGTTTCTACCAGTTCTAGCAGCTCTCTTACGTGGTTCAAAAGTACCGAAGCCAACTAAAGTAACTTTTTTGCCTTTAGCAACTGTTTTTTGGATTGTTTCTAAAGTTGCAGCAATAACGTCAGCAGATGCTTTTTGTGAAACTTTTGCTTTTTTTGATACTTCTTTTACTAATTCTTCTTTGTTCATTATGAACCTCCTTCTTCCTTTTGCCTACGGTAAACAAGAAACCATTTTCTCTCCGCATGCTTTTCTCTATCGACAAAACTTATTATAGCACTTTTTTTGGTTTTGGCAAGCACTTTTTTTATTTTTTTTGCAATATATTGTGGATATGCACCATGATATACCATTAAAATACAAGCTGCACGGGCTTTTTTAAAGATTCAACGGGTCTAATGATAGTATTCAGGGTTTATACGAGCGAACTTAACATTATTGTAAAAATATTGTAAAATTTGATATGCGTTATAGCCTTGTTTTGCAAGATTATTTGCACCATGCTGAGACATCCCTACTCCGTGCCCGTTTTTTTTGACATTATCATCATATGATGGAACTGACCTAATAAATGGCAAATCGCTTCCCCAAGCAGAAGATGCGTTTATAGTTTGTCCGCCGGCAGAAGCTGAGTAGTATGCCGGTATAATTTTTAAATCATAAATCAAAACAAGCCCTTTTGTATCTTCAACTATTTGGTTTGTCTTGGACGTTTCAGCAGTAGCACCACCATAGACCTGATCTTCTGTAGTGTCATTTAAATCATAACCATATTTGGCACGTTTTCCAAGGTTTGCCAGTGCAAAACTTCTTGCGGCAATTGCCTGAGCTTTTAAGGCCTCAGTTTCCCAGCCTGACGGCATTTCTGATGGAACTACACCCTTAATATAATCTTCAATATTAACATTGTTTATAACAGTTAGTTTACCCTCTTTATTTTGAATCATAAGATTTCCGCGGTACCATTTGTTTTTTACACTTACAAAACCTTCTTTTTCAGTTTTTAATACCACATTATCACTGTCGATTTTATAATACTTTCCATTATATTTTATGGCAATTTTGTTTCTGTATGGCCTTACTTCATAACCTTTCATTGCATCCAAAGAACAAACGCTATGGTTTGTATTTGCATCAATTATAACAGCCTCTGTGCTTGCGCCAATACCAATTTCTTTTACAGCTGTTTGAAGACCTATTTTTATAGCATAGCAAGGATTTTGGCAAAATAAATTTATTAAAAATAATGCTATAACAATCTTTTTCATACAATTATTATAACATATTGAAAAAACAATTTACTTAAGCTATTTGATTGATTTTTTTAGGTCCCATATCCCAACTTGCCTTAACATCTTTGGCAAACACTTTACCTAAATACTCTCCGCCGGCATACGAAGCAATAGATGCGCCAACAAATAGCAAACCGTTTATTATAACTCCAACCTTATTTCCAACAGGAAGTTTTTCAATAACTTTAGGCAAGATTTTCTTAGCTACACTTTCACCTGCAAACATTCCTGATAATGCAGCAACTTCAGTGATAGCTGCAGAAGTCTTATCCTCAGCCATAGCAACCTTAATACCGCCTGAAACACAAATCAACGGGTTAACATTCTTTGTCGCCCATTTAACACCTTTAAGCGCGTAGTCAACCGGTTTACTTTTTTGTGCCAAATCTTCAAAAACACTAACAGCAGCATCTGCACCTTTTGCAATGGCTTTGTTGTATTTTGCAACCTCACCACATACATTTATACCTTGAGCTGCAGCAACAGGTGCTCTGCCAACTTCACCATTTTCAGTTTTATTGACATTTCTATATGCAAATATTAATGAAGAAATCGGATTTGCCATAATTATACACACCTAAACACTATACACATTTATATAAAGTGTTTTTTTTATATGAAATTGCGCATGTTAAAAAAATATTTACATTTTTAACAATTATATTCATTATTAAACGGCGAAATATTGTTATATTGATATTTCCCGAAAAACTGTTATAATAGCAATTATGAAAAAAATATTTTTGACATTGATTTTAATACTCGGATTAAGCTGCAACTGTTTTGCAGATGAACTAGATAACATTCAACTACCAATGAGAGATTATGACGGAATTGAATTACCTGCGGGAACTTTTATCCCAATCATTAATACTCAAGAAATCTCTACTGAATATTGTCCTGAAGGATATAAAGTCAAATTTATTTCTACAAATGACCTTTATCTGCACGAAACAAATGTAATTCCAAAAGGCACAGAATTCTATGGGTATATTGAAAAAATAAATGAACCTGTAGTTGGAACACACGCATCTATGAAAATTAAAATAACAAAACTGATTCTATCAGATACATTTGAAATTCCTATAAAGGGATATATCTATACTTCAAATGATAACCTAATAGGTGGCGGGCTTACCGCACCTGCAGAATATGTTAAAGTACCTCATTTCCAACAAAGATTTCAAGGAAGATTTTGGTCACATAGAGGACCAACCTTACAAATAAGACCAGGAGGAAAACGCCAAATGGGAGAACATACAAAAGTTAATGTAGGAGAAGACGGATTGATAATACTTACTGCACCTGCTTACATAACTCATACCTTAACAAATTGACAACACTAAGTGAATAAAATATAATGTAAAATAAAGAAAGGGGAGCGTTTATGTCTAAAAAAATAAATTTGTTACTTGCAACTATACTTTTAACTAATACTGCGACTTTTGCAGCAGCAAATTTCAATTATACTGAAAATACGCCTGCACCGCTTTATCAACCAAACTATTATCAACAAAATAATTATAATTATAATAACAACACACTAAGAGGTAGTGTTGTTTCTGTACCTGCAGGACAGCAGTTCAAAACAGTTGTCACCACGCCTTTGAGCTCAAATAATCTAACTCTTGGCCAAAATGTAACATTAGCTTTGGGTTCCGACTTTTATTACGGAAATAATCTAATTGCTCCGGCAGGAAGCTCTGTAACCGGAACCGTTTTAGAAGTTTCAAAAGCAAAACGCGGTAGTATGAACGGTAAATTATTAGTTAGATTCACACAAATAGTGACACCTTATGGCATACAGATTCCTATATCCGCGGTTATTAAAACTGATGACAATACAGGCGTTTTAGTTGGCGGAACAAAAGTAGACGTAACAAAAGAATACACAAAGGACGTTGCAATAGGTGCCGGTGCCGGAGCAGTCACAGGTGTTGTCGTAAGCGCACTATCAGGTGGTAGCCTTGGAAGAGGAACGGCGCTTGCAACCGCAGCAGGCGGAGGTATAGGCCTAGCAAAATCTATTTGGGATAAGGGAAATGATGTAGAAATCCCGGCTAATGCCACAATTGATCTGGTTCTTACTCAGCCTATTACAGTAAGCCCTGTTTTAAATCAGACCAACTATTAATAATTTATAGTAAATCAGGTAATAATTTTATTTTAAATTTAAAATAAAATTATTACGAAACAGATAAAAGGGAAAAATGTCTATCTTAGGAAAATACACAGACAACTTAATAGAAGAAGAGCCGAATGATAATAAAAGTTACACAACGCCGGCTGTTTTGAGAGAAGATAAAGATGAATTAACACTGAAAAAATCTATTATCATCTCAACTATCCTGCACCCGTCAGTTCTTGGTGCAGCTTGGCTTGCGTTTTTGATTCTGGCGTTCTTTGGCATAAATTTTGCATTATTTGAAAGACCAAAACCAAAGATGAACGATATTGAGTTTGTACTTGTAGACCGAGAAGAAACACCTTTGAATAAGAATACACCTTACCGTGCAGATATTAACTCAAGAACAGGTGGAGTAAATGACCCGACTAAAAAGGTGTCAATGCCATCTCCATCGCCTTCTCAAGCTAAACCTGCACAGTCTTCTGCAGCAAGTACGCCATCTAAGTCACCAAAACCGGCGCAACAACCAAAAGTCAC
>CALVBY010000064.1 GCA_944325905.1 Candidatus Gastranaerophilales bacterium
AAAATCCAAATGAGAAAAAGTATTCACCTGAAATTGTTCCCGAATTCTTTCCGGCTCAATCTTTTCAACTACACCTGCGACAACACATCCTGCAACATTAATCAATGTATCAATTTTATCCGTTTGACTTTTAATAAAAGTTGCAGCTTGCCTTATTGAATCAGGATTTGACATATTTATATAAAAAGGTGTCACCCCGAGTTTTTCCAGCATCGGCACGTAATCTTCGTTACGATAACCTGCAAAAACATCATTTTCTTTTGCAAAATGCTCCGCAAGTGCCTTTCCTATTCCGGAAGTTGCCCCAGTTATAACTATGTTCTTTCTCATATTTATCCTCTATGTTGACATGTATGAACCAAACAACGGCAGGTATAGTGCTAATGCCAAGACAAGTACGATACTACCGATTACAATCAACATTATCGGTTCAATCATCTTTGTCATAACATCAATAATATTATCTAATTTTTTATCAATAAAGTTTGTTGCCTGCATAAGCATATCACCCAAACGACCTGATTGTTCACCGGTTGCTATCATAAACAAAATCATCTTTGGCATTACTCTTGTTGACCTAAGGGCAGATGACAAATGTTGACCTTGTTGGACTTTACTCGTAGCAGACTCGATTCTTGTTTTTAATGTATGGTTAGTCAAAGTTAAATTTGCCAAGTACAAGCATTCAATAATCGGAACACCTGCATCATATGCAACTTGTAGAACCGCAATAAAGTTTGAAAAATTTGAAAATTGTATCAAGTCCGAAATTACAGGTATTTTCAATACGTATTCATCAATTTTTCTCTTACTAGGCTGCCACCTAAACAAGAAAGTTATAATACCAAAAGCAGAACCCAACATTAATGGTACTAAATACCAATATGTTTTCAAAAATACACCGATTTCCATCAATTTAGCAGTAATCCAAGGAAGTTCCTTGCCCATTGTATCGAACATATCTTTAAACACAGGGAATACAAACATCAACATTATTAATACAATGAATATTGCAAGGACAATAACGAAAACCGGATACATTAAGGTACCAATAACTTTACTTCTAATCGCAGCCTCTTTATTTAGAAGTTCTAATAAACGTTCCAGTGTTTTTTCCAATTCACCGGAATCTTCACCGGCCTTACATAAACCAATATAGATTTGACCAAATTGTTGAGGGTATTTTGCAATAGTATCAGCAAAAGTACCACCATTCATAATCTGGCGCCTTAGCTCTTGTGCGACAAGTCTTATTTTCAGTTTCGCAGCATCATTTTCAATAAACAAAAGCGACTCGATAATCGGTATACCTGATTGAGCCAAAATTTGCAAAGTAGACGTAAAGTCTATACGCTCTTGTAAACCAAGCTTGGCCACTTTACCTTTTTTGGCAGCATTAGCCACTTCTTTAGGGTCTACTTGATTTTTAGAACGCTCCTCCTCTATTTTTGTCGGTAAAAATCCTAATTTACGAACATTCTCTCGCGCTTCACGGGGAGACGCTGCTTCTATCTTACCTTTTACTATTTCTTTGTTATTTTTTAATGCTGTATAATTATATATTGTCATTTTTGCCTCGATTATTCATTAACAATACCTAGTACACGAACAAATTCATCAATTGTAGTTTCACCATTCATTATATGATTTAAACATGATTTATTCAAGGTTGTCATTCCATTTGCGATAGCTGCTTCTTCAATTTCCAAATCGTGAGCCCCTTGCGCAACAAGTTTTTTAATTTCCTTTGTTATCTGCATTATTTCGTAAACGCCCAAACGGCCTTTATAGCCTGTGAAATCACACTTATTACAACCTTTGGCTCTATAAATAGGTGTTTTCATAAGTTTTTGTATTGATTCTTCGTCAGCCACAACTTGACGTGCTTCTTCGTAAGTTGGGAAATATTGCTCTTTACATTCCGGACAAAGCGATCTTACCAAACGTTGAGCAATTACACCTGATAATGTTGAAGATACGAGATAATCCTTTGCACCCATTTCAATCAAACGAGTAACAGTAGCGGCAGCTGAGTTTGTGTGAACGGTACTTAATACAAGGTGACCTGTCAATGCGGCCGAAATCGCAATTTCAAGAGTTTCATAGTCACGAATTTCACCGACAAGTATAATATCCGGGTCTTGTCTTAAAATAGCACGCATACATGATGCAAAAGTTATACCGGCTTTTGGATTAACCTGCGACTGGTTAATCCCCTCAAGTTTAATTTCTATCGGATCTTCAATCGTTGTAATGTTAACATGTTCGTCATTTAAACTCTTAAGTACAGAATACAAAGTGGTTGTTTTACCGGAACCCGTAGGACCTGAAGTCAAAATAATACCATTTGGACAACTAACCATATTTTTTATTTTTACCAGATCACTTTCACTTGCACCAACCAACATTATTTTTCTGTCTTCAGCTTTCAAGCTGACCGCAGGCGCCAAAACACGGATAACCATTTTTTCTTTACCGGATACAGATAAAGTATTAATACGGAAGTCATAAGATTGTTTTTTATATTTAATAGAGAAAGTACCATCCTGAGGTCTTCTATGTTCTGCAATGTTCATTCTGGACATAACTTTAAAACGCGCTATTACTGAGGATTCAACTTTTGCAGGAATGTCTAAAACCTTTTGCAGCATACCGTCTTTTCTGTATCTTACAATGTAACCATTCAAACGAGGTTCTATGTGAATATCTGAAACTTTATTATCAATGGCGTTCGTAATAATTTGATTAACAAATTTTGCAACCGAACCCGTTGAATCTTGAAGCTCTGCGTCAACCTGTTCCCACAAACTTTCTTCAACTTCAATTTCAGCGGCTTCTGTCTCAATTTGTTGAATGATTTTTTGAGTTTCTTTCTTCTGAGCGCTGAAAAACATCTCCAAAGAGTTTTCAAACTCAAAGTGAGTCATTAACAATTGCTTTGGATTCTGGCCTGTCAAATAGATTATTTCTTTTAATACATCAGGTTTAACAGGTTTAACAACACCTAAAGTTAAAGTCTTGCCATCAGAAGAAATCGGGATAACTTTATTTTCTTTGATAAAATCTTCAGGTAAAATATTTACGAACTTATCCTGCTTTGCAAGTTGTTCGTTACTTACCATATCGAAACCTGTTTGCAAATGCAAAATAGATTTCAATTGATCTAAAGATATAAAACCGAGCTTAAATAGAGTAGAACCTATCGGCATTTTTTGGCGTTTACTTTCAGCCAAAGCTTGCAATAGTTGAACATCCGTAATATATCCCTTTTGAATCAGTAATTCACCAAGTTTTATTTGTTTTTCAACATGTCCTTCAAAAACATCCTTAGAATTAGACCCGCCAAGACTTGCAATAAGCTCATCTAAGTCTACATCAGGCACTTGTATAAACTTAACTTGGTAAGGAAAGTATTCTTTTAAAATTTTATTTACGGTATCTTTGTCCGATGAGGTATTAACAGCAACGAATAAAAATTTGTCCTTTACACTAATTGGAACAAATTTATTTTGTTCCATTAGTTTATAATCTATGTGATTAAGTATTTCCTTATTAACACTGTTTTTTAATCTATTTAATAGTTCATTCATTGCTTATAACATTATGATTTTATAGAGTATTTTCATTCCTCATTGCATCATCAGAATCAACAATTATCTTCGGGGTAATCATAATGAGCATTTCTTCTTTTGTTTTTGAAGAAACCGTTGTTCTGAAGAACATGCCGATACCGGGAATATCACCTAAAATAGGTATTTTTTGAACGGTTTTTTGATCTTCTTCACGGATCATACCTCCAATAACCAGAGTTTCTCCGTCTTTTATACGAACATTCTTAAGCTCTAAATTTCTTCTTTGTAAAAGAGTAGCTTGTATGTCTGTAACCGTAGGATCAGTCTCATTTGGTGTAGTAACTTGACTTGCAATAGTTGCATACTCTGGTGTTATATTAAGAGTAACATAACCATCCGGGCTGATGAAAGGTGTAATAGTAATCTTTATACCATTATCATCACCAATTTCATAATCACGTTGAACCGCACCTGTCAAAGATTCAGATACTACTTGAGAAGTAACTGTTTTTACATAATCTGAAGTCAAGTCAATTACAGATTCTTGACCATTTGTAATCAATATTCTAGGATTTGCAACAACGCGTCCTTTTCTACTTTCCAAAATATAGTTGATAGCATAAGTTAAAGCTTGAGGGCCATTATACCTATGAACAGTATAATCAGGTTCATCAACTTTATCAGCAGAAGGGACGTGAGGATACTGACTACCTGAGAAAAATATCGGATAGTAAGGGTTTGTACCAGACGTACCTGCAGAAGCATTAAAGGAGAAGTGTTTACTTAAATATTGCCAAGTATTGGACAATGTTTTGCTACCTTGTTCGTTCAACTCAATTATTGATAATTCCAAATAAGCTTGCGGTTGTTTTTTATCATTTTCAGCAATAAATTCTCTGATCATCTCTAATTGATCTTCGGAACCACCCATAACACCGATAGTACCTTGTTGTGTAAAATAAGAAATTACCAAAGTTTGTAAAGGCATTGATGTTAAGGTGCCAGATGAGCTTGCACTAACCTGACAAGCAACTTCACCACCACCCAATTCAACTTCGCTGGAACTTCCACCACCTCCAGAATTGGCAGCACCGGTCATAACACCTTTTATACCTGCTGCACCACCTGTTGATTTACCTCCGCCACCTGAACCGGAAGATGTTGCCGGTATAAGCATATTACAAATTAAATCTGCCATTTGTTCGGGCGTAGTGTGACTTATCTTTATTGAAGCAGAAAGCGGTTTTTTGTCAAATTTTTCAACTATTTTTCTTGCAATAGCTACATCATTTTTAGTTCCAAAGACCAACAATTCATTAGTCATAGGGTTAGTTGTCACAATTTCAGAATTGGATAATCCAGGTTTTTTCATTGTGAATATATTTTTATTTAAAAATTCAGCCAATACAGAAGCATCAATATATTTTACAGGTATTAACGTGATTTCTTGTTTTGCTGCACTGACTTCAGTACCAACAGCAGAAACTATAAGAGTATTGTCGTCTACAACATAAGACAAACCAGCTATACCTAATACAAGATCAAAAGCAGAGTTAAGAGGAACATCAACAAGATCGAGTGTTACAGTTCCTGTAACACTTTGGTCAAAAATTATATTCATACCTGCTTTATCCGCAAACATTCTCAAGACCTGTTTAACATCGGAATCTCTTAGACTTAAGCTTACCGGATCACTTGCTTGGGTAATCGAAATATCCGCCTTCAGCTTTATTGTGTTTTCTCCGCCATCTCTCAGTGCCGGTTTTTCCGCCACAGCCAGAACGGACATCGCCGTATTGGATAACATAAATACTGCTAACATCAAACCAGCTATAATCTTTTGTGAAATCTTATTTTTCATATCTGCTCCTGCTTTTATTTTTTGGCTCCGCCAAATCTATTTTGTAAATTATATACTTCATTGTAATTAACTTCAGCATCAGAAATAACTTCCCCAACTTTTGCTTTATAAACGTTTGCACCAAGTTGAACGGTCACCAAATCTTTACTGATAGATAAAACTTTATAATTGTTAATATAGTCACCAGACCTAACAAGATAATCCATGCCTTCAATATTCAAGATTGCAGAAGGATCTTTGGGCTCAAACATGATACCTGAAACTTTTGTTCCCATAACCTTTTCAGCTTCAGAGCCAACATCTAGACTTTCCGGAGGCGCCATAAGCTCAAATCCATACTTTGAAGTATTAGCCAATGACTCACTACTTGGTAAAAACGGATTAGAACGCCCATAATCCTCAACCGAAAGAGATACCATTTTTTCCTCAGAATTATCAACATCCTCAATATCAATTTCCGACATGGATTCTTCTTCATTTTGTTCTGTTTCAGCTTGGACTTTAGGCACTTCAGGCATATCCTGAGGTGAGGTTTCTTTTGGACTTAAAAAAGCCAATCCAAAATAAACTAACGCTAAAAATGCAACAAAAATAATACCCAGAAAAACTACCTTACCCTTTGGACTAAAGCAGTTATCCAGTTTTTCATTGATTTCCTTATATACTCTTTTAACCTCTTCTTCTATCTTCACGCGACACCTTTTCTTAATACTAACAAGATTATAATTGAATACACACAGTTATGTATCAGTTATTTAATGTATTTAATTCAAATTTTGAATAAAAATACACAAACACACTAAAACATTTTATCATAGTTTACAAAATGAGGCAATAAATCAAAAAACTGTAATATAAATAATTATTATTTTTACACAAAATTATTAGTTATTGTATGTATATATTCCAAAATTTGGGCAAAATACTTCAAATCCGCTTTACCGTTAATTATCATATCCGATTCTTTTCTATAAGGCTTAACGTATTTTTGACCAGCTTCAGTAATATATTCCCAATGTTTTAAAGCATTTTGAACATCTTGATTTCGTTCTTCTACAGCTCTGGCTATGAACCATTTTTTCCTAATTTCATCATCGGTTTCAACATAGATCTTGATGTCAAAAACATCCTTAACACCTTCGTACATAGTTGCAGTACCCTCAACAATAATAATTTTTGAAGATTTTACATCTATAGCTTTAGGCATTGATACACCTGTCCCATTTGGTAGATACATAGGACACTTTATGTCCAAACCATCTGCCAAATCTTGCAAATCACTTTTTAAAACATCTAACTGAAAACTTGTTGGCGCATCGACATCATAACCGCTATCTCTCAATCTATCAAAAGAGCCAAACTTAGCAATTAGGGCAGAAATATCATTAAAATAATTATCAGTACTCAAAATAGTAACCGGCATAGATAGTTGTTCAATAACCTTACTTATTTCACGACAAATAGTTGACTTGCCAGCGGCAGATTCACCTGTAATGCTTATCAAAAACCTCTTATCCGGATTATTAATCAAGCGACGAGAAAAACGTGATATAAAATCAGGACTTACTTCTCTGAATATTGGCATAGGATATTTTTTATCGAAAGCCAATATTTGTTTAAATTTAGTCTGCAAATAGAACGCAAGCAACTCACGTCCTGTTTTTGAATTAAAATCGGGCTTCAAAATTTTATCTGTAGAACATAATTCTTTGTCAACAAGTCCTTGCATTATTCTGTCCATAATATTTAGTATAAGTATTATAATACAAAAAATAAAAAATTTTGCTAGCAATTATTACAAAATTAATTATTTTTTAAAATATGCAAAAATTTTTTTTGTTATATAATCAAGTTATGAAGAAATAAATAAGAGGGGGCTAGGATGGAAACTTTAACTAAAAATGAAGGCATCATAACAAAGATAATAGGTCCTGTAATCGACGTAGAATTTCAAGAAGGCGAACTCCCTGAAATATACACAGCGTTAAACATTTTTACAGAAGACGGAAAGAAGATTGTTGCAGAGGTTCAACAAATGTTGGGTTCAAACAAAGTCAGAACGGTTGCAATGTCTTCTACTGACGGATTAAAAAGAGGAATGAAGGTTGTTAACACAAATGAACCAATAAAAATTCCTGTAGGCAAAGAAATTTTAGGAAGAATACTAAACGTAACAGGTGATCCTGTAGATCAAATGGGAGATATAAACGCAGAAACATATCTTCCAATCCACCGAAAATCACCTGCATTGGTTGATCAAAATACTGATATAGAAATCTTAGAAACAGGGATTAAGGCAATTGACCTACTACAACCATATCAAAAGGGTGGAAAAATCGGCCTATTCGGAGGTGCCGGTGTAGGTAAAACGGTTCTTATCATGGAATTAATACACAACATCGCAATGGAACACTCCGGCGTTTCTGTTTTTGGAGGTGTTGGCGAAAGAACTCGTGAGGGAAATGACCTTTGGAACGAGATGAAAGAATCAAACGTAATTGATAAAGTTGCACTTATATACGGACAGATGAATGAACCACCAGGAGCACGTATGAGAGTGGGACTTTCAGCACTTACTGCAGCCGAATATTTTAGAGATTATTCAAAACAAGACGTATTGTTATTCATTGATAACATATTCCGATTTACTCAAGCAGGCTCCGAAGTATCAGCATTGTTGGGTCGTATGCCATCAGCTGTAGGTTACCAACCGACTTTGGCGACAGAAATGGGTGAACTTCAAGAAAGAATCACATCTACAAAAGATGGTTCTATCACATCAGTACAGGCAATATATGTCCCTGCGGATGACTTGACAGACCCGGCTCCGGCGACTACATTCTCTCACCTTGATGCATCAACAGTTTTGTCAAGACAAATTGCATCATTAGGTATTTATCCGGCTGTAGATCCTTTGGAATCAAGTTCAAGAGCTTTGGATCCGAATATTATCGGTGAAGAACACTATAATGTAACAAGAAAAGTACTTGAAATTCTTCAAAAATATAAAGAATTACAAGATATTATCGCGATTCTCGGTATGGATGAATTGTCAGAAGAAGACAAAGAAACTGTTAACCGAGCACGTAAAATTCAAAGATTCTTATCTCAACCGTTCTTTGTAGCTGAACAATTCTCCGGAACAAAGGGTAAATACGTAAAATTAGAAGATACTATTAGAGGCTTTAAAGAAATTATTGAAGGCAAACACGATAATCTTCCTGAACAAGCCTTTTACATGGTAGGAACAATAGAAGAAGCTGTTGAAAAAGCAAAAACACTTGAAGTATAGGTAAAACAATATGCATTTAAAGATAATTACACACGAAAAAGTTGTTTTTGATGAAGACGTTGATGAAATTTATTCAAAAGGCGTCA
>CALVBY010000065.1 GCA_944325905.1 Candidatus Gastranaerophilales bacterium
GATAAAATAGGACAATTTTTGAAAGATTTGTTTGAATACCACTGAAGTAATGTATTTGCACTCATCGGAGAAAAGTCAACGAATAAAAACGGCAAAATATCATCGCCCCTGCCTTCTTTTACAAAATTTTCCGCAACATTCAAATAATATGACTTTCTGCCGCCGGCATTTATAAAATCAGCGTAATCCACAGGACCTGATATCACAAAATGTTTTATCACAGGGTCGTGATTAATCGACAGGTAGTTAATAATCTTATTTGAGCCAAGTGAATGTCCGCCAAGAACAATATTTTTGAACCCTTTTGATTTAGCAAATTCAATATACGCATCAATATCCTCATAAGACAAACTCAAATCATCAAGAGCCACACCTTTAAGCTCCTGCTTTCCGGTTTGGGTATTTGAATAATGCAATAGTGAAAAAGCATTCATAGTCTGACCGCAAATATATGCAATCCCGTTTTCAGACAGGACTTCGCCGGTTGTTTGCAAAAGCTGATTATTAAAAATATTTGAACAAATGCCACTCATCAATATCATAACCGTATCAGCATTTTCGCAACCGTACATTATGCTTTTTAAAATCAATCCGCGTTTTGTTTTTACATTAATTATTTCCATATTTTATCCTCAAAAATTTTCTGCCAAACTTCTTTGTACAATCTGCCCTTTGCAACCCAAATCAAATTTCCATATTATATATGATTATTAAATATATTTTACTCATAATTTTTAAGTCCGTTCTGCTTTATGTCGAAAATCAAATAATCAAGACAGTCTATTTTCCTTTGATTATCGTGCAAATCCTTCAAAAGAGCCGCCTTATGTTTTGAGAGAAGTTTCAAAACACACTCTTGACTTTTTACATCACCAAGCTTAAAAAACTCGTCAATAGTAGAAGAATCGCATCCTGCATCTTTTAAATTTTGTATAACATCACGTTTCAACATAAACTTATTATTTACTATTTTATTGGAAATAGCAAATACTTATATTGTATAGCTTGCCATACTTGACAAGCATAGCCAAAAATATTATATTAACTTTATGGAAATAAGAGTTTTGAAATACTTTCTAACCGTTGCAAGAGAAGGCTCCATAACAGATGCCGCGAATTATCTGCACCTTACTCAACCGACACTTTCAAGACAATTGCAAGAGCTTGAAAAAGAACTGGGCCAGAAACTTTTGATAAGAACAAACCACAATGTTTCTCTGACACCGGAAGGTATGATACTTCGAAAACGCGCCGAAGCGATTCTGGATATGGTAGAAAAAACAGAAAATGAATTTGCATCACTAAAGGATGAAATAGCAGGCGAAGTTCACATCGGCAGCGGCGAAACGGGAACTTTTAAATTTATTGCAGAAATAATAGACGAAATCCATCGTGAATACCCGGGGATTATTTTTCACATATATAGCGGCATTCTTGAAGATGTAACCGAGCGGATTGACAATGGACTTTTGGATTTTGGGATAATAATGCAACCCTGTGATACGTCAAAATATAACGTAATCGACTTACCCGAAAAAGATACTTGGGGAATTATAATGCAAAAAACATCCGAGCTTGCAAAAAAAGAGTTTGTAACTTTTGAAGATTTAGAAAAAGTTCCACTGATTCTTTCAAGAAAAGCCTTTCGAAAACCGACCCCTGACAATGAATTTTACAGATGGTTTAACGAAAAAAAAGACACACTCAATATCGCTGCAACCCACACACTGTTTTATAACGGTGCAATTATGGTTGAACAGGGCGTAGGCAATATGTTTACACTAAATAACCTTGCCAACACAGACAAAAACAGCAACCTATGTTTTAGACCTATAATGCCGAATTTTGAAGCAGGATGGGGCGTGATTTGGAAAAAATATCAATACTTTACACCTGCATCAAAACTGTTTTTAGAAAAATTGCAACAAAAGATTAACCAAAATTAACAATTACATACCCTCTTTTTGCCTGTATATTCAAGGCTTTTAAAAACTTAACAATAAAAATATACTTTTTACGACAGTGGGTAATATTAATTTAATCTTATTCATGATAATATCAATAGGCATAATGAGAGTTCTAATTCACGGGGATATGAAAAGTTTTTAATAAAAGAGGTTTTAGATGCAAGGAAGTAAGGTTTCAATAATAATACCGGTTTATAAGACGGAAAAATTTTTAAGAAAATGCTTGGATAGTGTGGTTAATCAGACACTTCAAGATATTGAAATCATAATCGTTGATGAAGGTGATATGGACGAATGCCGCGCCATTATTGATGAATATGAAAGAAACGATAGCAGAATTAAAACAATTCACGAAAAAAACGGAGGTTACGGAGTTTCTATAAACAAGGGCTTCGACCTTGCAACAGGTGAATACATCGGGATTGTAGAATCTGATGATTTTGTCGATGAAAATATGTTCGAGGATTTGTACAAAATTGCAAAAGACTCAGACGCTGACATTGTAAAATCCGATTGGATAGAATATACCGAAAGTAAAAATCTTTGCCGCCAAGTTGGTAAAATCAACAAAACAATGACCGGCAAAGACCTGACAGCAAAGACTTATCCGAGACTTTTGTCAATTCAACCGTCAATCTGGAGTGCAATATACAAAAAATCCTTTTTAAATGACAACAACATAAGATTTTTAAGCACACCCGGCGGAAGCTATCAAGATACATCGTTTACTTTTAAGGTAATGACTCTTGCCCCAAAAATTCGCCTAACATCAAAAGCATATCTATACTACAGACAAGATAACGAAAATTCTTCAGTCAAAAACACCGGAAAAGTTTATGCAATATGCGATGAGTATGAAGAAATTACACGTTTTTTAGATGAACATAAAGATATAAAAGAGTGGGCAAACACTCAAAAACTTATCCGACAATATAGAATATATATCTGGAATTTAAGAAGAATTGATGAAAAATATCGTGAAGAATTCATTGAAGAATTCGCAGAAACCTTCAAAAAATACTATGAAAACAACGAAATCGGAAAAGACTTTTTCAAAAAGATAAACAAAAAAGAATTCAATATGCTTTTGAATGACAAAGCAGGGTTCAAAAAACACGTTGACAAATTAGTTCAAAAAGCAAAATCAAAAGCTGAGCGCAGAAAGATGTTTTCCGTAAACATCAACTTGTCACGAATAAGCATAGTATTATTCGGCAAACACATAGTGGAGATTTCATAATGCAACTTGTCATAATAGCCGGAGGGAAAGGCACAAGATTAGGTTTAAAAGACATACCAAAGCCGATGGTTCAAATAGCAGGCAAACCGCTTTTGGAGCACCAAATTGAACTTGCAAAAAAATACGGCGTAAATGAAGTTTTTATACTTTCAGGTCATTTAGCAAACGTAATTGAGGACTATTTCAAAGAAGGAGCTGATTTCGGGGTAAAAATTCACCACGTAGTTGAGCCTTACCCGCTTGGAACAGCCGGAAGCTTGAAACTTTTGGAAGGCAAGCTTGATGAAAGATTTTTGGTATTTTACGGCGATGTTGTAATGGATTTTGACATAAATAGCTTCATCAAATTTGACAGCCAATATAATTCAATAGGCACAACACTTGTCCATCCTAACGATCACCCGTATGACAGCGATTTATTGGAATTGGATAAAAATAACAAAGTAACCAGAGTTATTCCCAAACCTCACCCTGAAGGTGAATACTATCAAAACCTTGTAAACGCAGCTGTTTATATCTTTTCAAAAAAAATATTTAACTACATTGAAGAAGGTATCTCGCAGGATTTTGGAAAACATATTTTGCCTAAAGTTGTAGCTGCAGGTGAAACTCTAATCGGTTATAAAACTGCTGAATACATAAAGGATATGGGAACAGCCGACAGATTTGAAGCCGTAAAAAATGATTTTATAACAGGCAAAGTCGCAAGATTAAACAAACAAAATAAAAGAGCCTGCATATTTTTAGACCGTGACGGAGTGATTAACAAGAATATGGACACAAAACCTTTCTGCAGAGATTTTGAATTGCTAAAAGGGGTTTCTGACGCTATCCATAAAATAAACAAAAGCGACTACCTGGCTATTGTCGTAACAAACCAGCCTATGGTCGCAAAAGGATTTATAACAATAGAAGAAGTTGAAAATACGCATAAAAAAATGGAAACACTTCTCGGCGAAAATCACGCGTACCTAAACGGCATATATTATTGCCCTCATCATCCTGAAAAAGGCTTTGAAGGTGAGATTGCAGAATTCAAAATTGATTGCGATTGCAGAAAACCAAAACCTGGAATGCTTTTAAAGGCAAAGGAAGAATTCAACATTGATATGGAAAATTCTTGGATGATAGGCGACAGCAGGCGTGATATAGAAGCCGGTAAAAATGCCGGTTGCAAAACAATTTCAATCGGCACGGGACTAGGCGCTGATTTGGAAGCAAAAGATTTAAAAGAAGCAGTAGATTTAATCATAAAAGGAGCAGAAGATGAGTAATATACTTATGACAGGCGGAGCGGGCTTCATCGGAAGTCATTTAACAGATGAATTGTTAAAGCGAGGACACAAAGTAACCGTTTTTGATAACCTTTCTTTAGGCAGATTAAGCAACCTTGAAGATGCGCAAAAAAGTTCTGATTTCAAATTTATTGAAGGTGATATTCTGGATAAGAATTTACTATTTTCTGTATTTAAAGAAGGGAATTTTGACACAGTATTTCATATGGCGGCAAACTCTGACATTGCAAAAAGCCACGCAAACCCTAACGTAGATTTTGACAACACAATGTCAACAACCTATAACGTACTTCTTGCGATGAAGGAATTTGGAGTAAAAAATATTGTATTTGCCTCAACCTCAGCAATTTACGGAGAAACAGGCGTAAAAGTAGGTGAAGATTTTGGCCCGCTGTTTCCGATTTCACACTACGGAGCATCAAAACTTGCCTCAGAAGCTTATATTTCAAGTTTCTGCGAAAACTACGGAATAAAAGCCTGGATTACACGATTCCCTAACGTAGTAGGTGAACGTGCAACACACGGTGCAATATACGATTTTATCAATAAATTAAGAAAAAATCCGAACGAACTTGAAGTTTTGGGCGACGGTACACAAGTAAAACCATACTTATATGTAAAAGACCTTGTAGAGGCAATTTTACTTGTATGGGAAACAACAAATGAAAAAATCAATTACTACAACCTTGGCGTTGAAACAAGATCAACAGTCAAAGAAATGGCTGAAATGGTAATTGAAGAAATGGGCTTGAATGCAAAAATCCGCTACACAGGCGGCGATAGAGGCTGGATTGGCGATGTACCCGAATTCAGTTACAGCTTGGATAAAATTCACGCTCTCGGCTGGTGTCCGAAATTAACTTCTAACGAAGCTGTTAGAAAATCTATAAGATATATTCTGGATAAAGACTACGGGAAAGTAGGAGTATAAAAATGATAATCACAAGAACACCTTTTAGAATAAGTTTTGCAGGCGGCGGAAGCGATCTAAGAAATTACTACGAAAAATTTGGCGGATCAGTGCTTTCCGTTTCAATCAACAAATTTATTTATCTTTCAATGCACCCGTATTTTGATGAAAATGCCTATCTTTTGAAATATTCAAAAACGGAAAATGTTCAAAACGTTGATGAAATTCAACACCCGATTATAAGAACGGTATTTAAAAAATACGGAATAAAAGGTGTAGATTTCAACTCAAGCGCAGATATACCGTCAGGAACAGGCTTGGCATCTTCATCTGCCTTTACTGTAGGTCTAATAAACTTGTGTAACGTATTTACAGATAGATACATGAATAGAGAAGATATAGCAAAAGAGGCTTGTAGAATCGAGATAGAAGATTTGAAAGAACCAATCGGCAAGCAAGACCAATACGCTTGTGCGTGCGGCGGACTAAATTTCATCAGCTTCCACAAATGCGGCGCAGTTGATGTTGAAAAATTATACCTTCAAAACGATGCTTACCACGTATTGGAAAAGAATCTTTTGATGTTCTACACAGGTCAAACCCGCTCAGCTGGAAGTATTTTAGCCGAACAAAAGAAAAACACAACAGATGATGAAGCTAAAATAAACAACCTTCATAAAATGGTTCAACTTTCAAAAGATTTGAGAGAAGAACTTTTGAGAGGCAATACAAATGCAATGGGAGAAATTCTTCATGCCGGCTGGATGTACAAAAAAGAGTTAGCCAAAGGGATTTCGAACCCTGAAATTGACAGAAACTATGAACTTGCAAGAGAAAGCGGAGCCTTGGGCGGCAAGCTTCTAGGTGCAGGCGGCGGCGGATTTTTATTGTTCTATGTGGAAGAACAATACCGCAATAAAGTTCGACGTGCACTTTCTCATTTGAAAGAAATTGATTTTAAATTTGATAACAAAGGGACAAACGTAATTTATTACAACAAAGCAAACTTATATAGGAGTTTATTATAAAATGTTAAACGCAATGGAAAATTATTTTAGTGAACTAAAATCAGTAATCGACAATCTTGACAGAAATGAAATAGAAACTTTCATAAACGTTATGTTGAATGCAAGAAATAACGGCAAAAACATATACATTATGGGTAACGGCGGCTCAGGCGCAACAGCAAGCCATTTTTGCTGCGACTTCAACAAAGGAATGAGCTACACAAAAGACAAAAAGTTCAAAATGATATGCCTTAATGATAACGTCTCAACAATGCTTGCATATTCAAATGACGTGGGATATGACTTTGTATTTGTGGAACAGTTAAAGAATTTTGTAAAAGAAGGAGATATCGTAATCGGAATCTCCGGAAGCGGAAATTCAAAAAATGTTCTAAACGCAATAGATTACGCAAACAAAAAAGGTGCTATCACAATTGGCTTGACAGGATATAACGGAGGCGTGTTAAAACAAATCACCAAGTATTCTGTGAACGCAAATGTCAATAACATGCAAATAACTGAAGATATTCATATGATGCTATGCCACATGATTTATGATATTTTGATAAATCAAGATATAGAAAACAAAAAGGAGCTAATTTGTGGATAAACCAAAGGTATCTGTTATAGTTCCGATATATAAGGTTCAAAAATACCTAATGCAATGCATTGAAAGCATTTTGAGCCAAACCTTGCAAGAAATTGAAGTGATCTTGATTGATGAAGGGGATTTGGATGAGTGTCGCGCAATTATTGATATGTACGAAATCGGTCCCAAAAAAGATCCGAGAGTTATAGCAATTCATGAAAAAAACGGAGGTTACGGAGCATCTGTAAACAAAGGTCTTGATATAGCAAAAGGCGAATATATTTCAATAATTGAATCAGACGACTTTATCGAACCTGATATGTTTAAAGAAATGTATGAATACGCCAAGAAGCTGAATGCTGATGTTGTCAAAACTCCTTACTTTGAATACTTTGACAAAACTGCCAACAGCGAAGAAATAAATAGACCTTGCCCATGGCTGGATTGGGTGAAGGACGTTCCCGAAAACAAAGTTTTTTCAATCAAGGAATACCCGATATTTATGGGAATACACCCCTCTGTTTGGAGTTGTATTTATAAAAAAGACTACATCGACCAATATAATATTAGATTTATTACGGGTAAAGGTGCCTACGTAGACCACTACTTTAAGGCTGAATCATTATTGAATACAGAAAAAATATGCTGGCTGAATAAAGCCTTTTACCACTACAGATTGACAAACGAAAACGCCTCTGCCGCTAATTTCAACATTTCAATAATGATAAAAAGGTGGAACGAATTTCACAAATTAATCCAAAACAAATACAAGAATTTGTACCCGTATTTTGCAGAATACAATTTAAGAGAAGAATATATAAATACATATAGAGAATGTATTAAGCGAAAAGCAAAACTCACCGAAGAAGATTGCAAATTGCTGCAAGAAAATTTGTCCTATATATCAGAAGATACAATAAAAAATGCTAAAAATATTAAAAAAGGCGATATAGGTAAATTTCTAAAACTAAAGAAAAATCCACATAAATTAGAGAAAAATATAAAAAGGTGAAAATAAACAAAATGAAAATGTATAATGTAACTCAAGAGAATAATCATACAGTAATAACTATTGCAGGGATAAAGTTTAAATTCAAAAATAACGAACCTCAGGTAGAAGTACTGGCCAACCGCAATGAGAATGTAGAAAATGTGGGTAAATATACGTACGGCTTTCAAGGTGCATTAAATTATTGTTGCTATGAAGCTGTAATTGGGAATTTTTGCTGTATTGGGCCAAACGTAATCATTGGACCATCAGAACACGATGTAAATTCTATCTCAATGCATCATTTTCACCAAGATACGAGATATGGCGGATTTGTAAAACAAAATAGTTCAGAATATTGGACTGAAAATTATAGAAAAATGCGAAAGCAAATCACAATAAAAAATGATGTATGGATTGGGTGCAATGCGGTCATTTTGAAAGGGGTAACAATTGGTAATGGTGCAGTTATTGGGGCCGGGGCAATTGTAACAAAAGACATACCTGATTTTGCAATAGCTGTTGGTGTCCCTGCCAAAGTGATTAAATACCGTTTTACTGAAGAAGAACGTAAACTAATTCTTGAAAGCAAGTGGTGGAATTTAAAAGATGATTTTTTAAAAGAGCATATTCATATTTTCCATAATGGCCAGTTTTTTGATTTTGTAAAAAATAATATGGAATTAATAAAGAACAATTGGGAATACATTGAGGAC
>CALVBY010000066.1 GCA_944325905.1 Candidatus Gastranaerophilales bacterium
TTTTCTTTACAAGCAGCAGCAATAAAGATATTTTCTTCAGTTTCTTCCAAGTTTGCATCTTTAAGCATTTTTCTTGCGGCTTCAATACCCTTGTTAGGATCTTTGTCGTTAATATCAACAACTTTTTCGGTTGTAGGTTGAAGATTCAACTGTTCACCTGCCAATTTAACAACTTCTGCATCCGGTTCACATGGAGTTTTACCAAAATAGCCGAGAACCATTTTACCGTAACCTTCAGCAATTTTCTTCCATTTACCAAACATAACGTTGTTGAACGCTTGTTGGAAATAGAATTGAGAAACAGGAGTTACAGAAGTACCGAAACCGCCTTTTTCAACAACTTCCTTCATAGCTGCAACGATTTCAGGATATTTATCCATAATGCCATTATCTCTTAGCATTTGAGTATTAGCAGTCAATGCACCGCCAGGTAATGGAGATTGAATAATCATTGGGTTAACTGCCAATGCTTCAGGAGGCAAGAAGTAATCCTTCATGCAATCTTTGAACACTTCTTCAGTTTCAAGAATTTTTTCAATATCAATGCCCAAATCATATTCTGTACCTTTTAATGCATGCCACATAGAAACGATATCAGGTTGAGCAGTACCGCCTGAAACAGGTTTCATAGATAAGTCAATACCGTCAGCACCACCGTCAAGAGCAGCCAAATATGCAGCCAAACCGGTACCAGCTGTTTCGTGAGAGTGGAATCTGATGTGCATATCTTCACCCAAAATTTCTCTTGTACGCTTAACAGTTTCATAAACTTTTCTTGGTGAAGATGTACCTGAAGCATCTTTAAATGCTAATGAATCAAACGGAATACCCGCATCAAGAATACTTCTCAAAACTCTTTCATAAAAATCAACATCATGAGCACCCTTGCAACCGATAGGCAATTCCATCATTGTAATGGTAACTTCATGCTTCAAACCGTTATCTTTAATACATTGACCGGAATAAATCAAGTTATTAACATCATTCAAAGCATCAAAGTTTCTAACTGTAGTTACACCGTGTTTTTTGAACATTTTAGCGTGAAGATTAATGATATCTCTAGGCTGAGAATCCAAACCTACAACGTTAACACCACGAGCTAATGATTGTAAATTAACATCAGGACCAACTGCAGCTCTGATTTTGTCCATAGTTTCAAATGCATTTTCATTGCAGTAGAAAATAGGTGACTGGAATCTTGCACCGCCTGCAACTTCAAAATGATTAATACCTGCTGCAACAGCTGACTGCAAAGCAGGGATAAAATCATCTACGAATACTCTGGCACCATAAACGGATTGAAAACCGTCTCTGAAAGAAGTATCCATAACCTTAATAAGTTTCTTTCCCATAATCTATATTTCCTTTCGTAAATAATTTAACTACGCTCTTGCCTTAATAACCGCAAGTGCAACTGCAATCGCTTCATCATCAGAAGCTCTTTTTGATGGTTTTTCCACAACATAAACCTGTTCCGGGAATATTTTGTTCAAATAAGCAACGACTTTTGACATAATTCCCATGGCTAAAACCATAATACATAAGAAGGCCATAACAAAAAATATACCTATAAGCATAATCATAAGACCTTCAACAATAAGTGTTTCTAGCATAATATATCTCCTATCGTAAGTACAAACTGTTTATCATCATCTTCAAGTATTAGCTCACCGGAATCCGTAATCCCTTTGGCAATACCTTTTTTAGTATCATTGAATCCTTGTACACAAACCTCAGTATCTAAAAAAGAGGTTCTTGATATGTAATCAGACTTTATAAATTCAAATCCTTTTTGCAAAAATTCATCGTAATTTTCAAAAAATTCATCAGCCAATTCATTTAAAAACTTGTCCGAACTTATGATTTCACCAATTTCAAGATTTAAAGCTGTAACCGGCTTATCTTCAACCAACTTTACCTTTTCCGTTGTGGCATTTAAATTTACCCCTATACCTAAAACTAAGCCTTTAAAATTTGAACCTTGCATTACGGTTTCAGACAGAATACCTGCAATTTTCTTACCATTAATCAAAACATCATTAGGCCATTTTATTTTAGGATCAAGCCCATAATTTTCTAAAACTTTTGCAAGCACGACCGACAAATACTGAGTCAGATTTGAATATTTTTCATCAAAATTTGAAGAAGGTTTTAAAACAAATGAAACAAAAAGATTTCCCTGCCCAAAATCAATCCATTTACGAGTCAAACGACCGCGTCCTGAAGTTTGGCTTAGCGCATGGACGATAGTTCTATCCTCAAGTACATGCAAGTTATTTTTTGCATATAGATTAGTAGAATCGACTTCTTTTAGAGTAATAACTCTCATATCTCCCTCAAATTTTTTTACATATATAATAATCTTATAACAAACAGAAAATATTTGCGATTTTTTTTTTATTGAGTTAGAATAAACTCGAAGGGGAGCAAAAATGGAACATTGGATTTATACTTTTAACGTTTTGAACCATGCTGTTTCTGTAAATATGGATACACTGATAACTATGTGGATTTCTATGGTCTTGTTGGTCATACTTGCACTTGTTACAACCAGAAAAACATCCATTATCCCATCAAAACTTCAACTTACTATGGAAGGTATCGTCAACTATTTTGCAGGCATTGCAAAAGGAAGTATGGGAGAAGCTGAATCAAAACGGCACTTGCCTCTCATTCTTACGTTGTTTATGTTCATTTTAACTGCAAATCTGGTAGGTCAATTACCTTGGCATTTGATACACCTTAAAACAGGTGAATTAGCTTCACCAAATAATGATATTAACATGACTGCTGCAATGGCAATTGTTGTTTCATTATATTATATATATTACGGAGTAAAGAAGAAGGGTTTTCACTTTTTCTTTCACGGATTTAGCGTTGATGGACTAATTATAACATTTGTTGATACTTTAGAGCTTTTTGTAAGACCTTTTTCACTTGCTCTGCGACTTTTTGCAAACATATTTGCAGGAGAAGTTTTGGTATTTACAATTGTCGGACTTTTGGCGTATTTTGCGCCATTGCCGTTCATGCTTTTTGAATTATTTGTTGCGTTCATCCAAGCACTTGTATTTACCTTGTTATCAACAACATATATATCAATGGCAATAAATGAAGAATAATTTATAAGGAGAAAAAATTATGGCAATTGAACAATTAGCAAATTTGGATTTAGCAAAATTAGGTGCAGGTATTGCAATCGGTTTTGGTGCAATCGGCGGAGGTCTTGGCCTAGGTATTGCTACAAAGGGTGTTCTTGATGCTATTGCTAGACAACCTGAAATCAAGGATGAAGCTTTCAAAAACTTTATTATCGGTGCTGGTCTTGCTGAAGCAACAGCTATTTACGGTTTGTTGGTAGCATTACTTTTAATATTTGTAAAATAGTATTTATTAGGACAAAGTTATGTTTGAATTTAATGCAACATTTTTAATAGCTATGGTAAGTTTTGTTTTGTTCATTATTATTATGAACAAGATACTTTACGAACCTATTCTTTCTGTTATCAATGAAAGACAAGATTATATTGATAAGAATAATAATGCCGCATTAGACTCAAAAAACATGTCGAAAAGTATTTTAGATGACAAAGAAAAGAAATTAAATGATGCAGCAATTGCATCTAAAAAGCTTATATCCGAAAGAGTAATACAAGAAAATAATACCTCAGCTAAATTAACCGAAGATGCTAGGATTAAATCTTTATCTGATATTGACTCAGCTAAAAAAGATCTTCAACATGAAGTCGAACAAACCAAAGAAGCTTTAAAAAACAACGTTAAAGATTTAGCAGAGAACATTTCATCTAAAATACTTGGTGAAAACATAACTATAGATACAGTTGACGATGAATTAATTGATAGGGAGCTAAAATGAATACAGTTGCTCAAATTTGGCATACAATAGTGACAAGCAATTTTTTCAATTTTGTTGTAATGGTGCTTCTTTTAGCTTGGATATTCAAAAAAGTTGATTTGATTAATAAACTTGAAAATGCAAAACTAAACATAAAAAACGTCATTTCTAATGCAGAAAATGAAAAATTAAAAGCCGAAACTGAACTTTTGAACGCCAAAAAATCAGTAGAAAATCTCGATATTGAAATAAAAAACAAAATTCAGGACGCAGAAATTAAAGCTGAAACCATGGCTAAAAATATCGTGGCAATGACTGAAGAAAAAGTAAAAAAAATCCAAGACAATGTAGCTGTTGTAGTGCAAACAGAAGAAAAGAAACTGTCAAACACACTTTCTAAAAAAACAGCAAAAGCATCTTCAGAACTTGCAAAAGCACATATAAAGGCAGTTTTAAAAGCACACCCGGAATTACACGACAAATATATCAATCAAAGTATTGAAGAACTAGGATAAATATGAACTCAATTCAAATATCATTAACAGCAAAAAATTATGCAAATGCGCTAAAAAAACTAGCTCAGGATGGGGTATTGTCTTATGATGATATATTAACTAATCTTGAAAATATAGTTACGATATGCGACGAGTCAAATGAATTACAAAATGTACTGAATAATCCGGCAATTTCTGACGAAATAAAATATTCAATAGTTGATGAAGTATTTTCAAAAGACGTTGATGAAAAGATAATAAACTTTTTAAAAATACTTTTAGAAAAGAAACGTTTTGGTGAATTAATCGGTGTTTTAGAAGCATATAGAAATGAACTGGACGAAATAAAAAATATTCAAAGAGTCATGGTTACATCTGCTGTACCATTGAAAGATGAATACAAAACAAGACTTGCAGAAAAACTCCAAAACAAACTAAATAAAAAGATAGTAGCTAATTGGAGTGTTGATGAAGAAATTATCGGAGGGCTTGTTGTAAAAATCAATGATGATATTATTGATTCAAGCTTGAAGAACAAATTGGAGAATTTAAGTAAAAATATTATATAAAGGGGAAATTATGGCACTAATAAAACCTGATGAAATTAGTTCAATAATAAAAAGTAAAATCGAAAATTACGATATTCAAGCCGAAATTTCAAACACAGGAACCGTAATAGAAGTAGGTGACGGCATTGCCAGAGTATATGGCTTGAGAAACGTTATGGCAAGTGAGCTCGTTGTATTTCAAGATGGCAAAGATACACTTGGCATAACAATGAACCTGGATGAAGATAACGTTGGTGTAGTAATTCTGGGTGAATACACACAAATCAAAGAGGGTATGACCGTAAAAACAACCGGCAGAATTGCATCAGTTCCGGTTGGAGACGGCTTAATCGGCAGAATTATTGACCCTACAGGTAAACCACTTGATGGTAAAGGTGATATTGAATATACAAAAACAAGACCAATTGAACGTGTTGCACCTGGTATTGTTGCAAGAAGATCCGTTCACGAACCTCTACAAACCGGTCTAACTGCAATTGACGGCTTGACACCTATCGGACGCGGTCAACGTGAATTGATAATTGGTGACAGACAAACAGGTAAAACAGCAATTGCAATCGACACCATAATTAACCAAAAAGATACAGACGTTATTTGTATTTATGTTGCAATTGGTCAAAAAGCATCAACTGTAGCACAATTAGCAAAAACTTTAACAGATAAAGGTGCAATGGATTATTCTATAATAGTTTCAGCGACAGCTGATGAATCCGCACCGCTTCAATATATTGCACCATTTGCAGGTGTTGCAATAGGTGAAGAGTTTATGGAACAAGGAAAGTCTGTTCTAATAGTTTACGACGACCTTTCAAAACACGCTCAGGCTTACCGTGCGATGAGTTTGCTATTGAAAAGACCACCGGGACGTGAAGCATATCCCGGCGATGTATTCTATTTGCATTCAAGATTGCTTGAACGTGCCGTAAAACTTAATGATGAGCTTGGCGGTGGAAGTATCACAGCACTTCCGATTATTGAAACTCAAGCGGGTGATGTTTCTGCCTATATTCCGACAAACGTAATTTCAATTACTGACGGTCAAATATTCTTGGAAACAAATCTGTTCAACGCAGGTGTAAGACCGGCAATCAACGCAGGTATATCCGTATCTCGTGTTGGTGGTGCAGCTCAAACAAAAGCAATCAAACAAGTAGCAGGCAAATTGAGACTTGATTTGGCACAATACAGAGAATTGGAAGCATTTGCACAGTTTGCATCAGACTTGGATCAAGCTACAAAAAATCAATTACTTCGTGGTGAAAAGCTTACTGAAGTTCTGAAACAACCTCAATACAATCCTTTGAGCGTAGCAGAACAAGTAAGTATATTATTTGCCGCAAACGAAGGTATACTAGATGATATTAAAACAAGTGAAATCGGAAGATTCAAAAAAGAATGGTTCATTCACCTCAATGCTAATTTAAAATCACTTGCAGACAATCTGAATGATGGCAGCGCTCTATCTGATGACGATAAAAAAGAACTTAAAGAAGCTCTTGAAAACTTCAAGAAAACGTTTTAATAAGGTACAAAAATGGCAAATTTAAAAGATATAAAAAATAGAATACAGAGTGTAGAAAGCACCAAAAAAATTACACGTGCAATGAAAATGGTTGCAGCAGCGAAAGTTAAACGTGCCGAAAACGCAGTAAAAGCGTCAAGACCGTTTACGACTGAATTAAATCTGATGTTTTCAAAACTTTTAAATTCTATAGGTAACATTGACGATTGCAGCATAAAAGTAAAAAATGCCGTTGATAATTATCCTTGTCTTTTGAAAAAACGACCTATTGATGAAGCCGGTATTTTGGTAATTACATCAAATAAGGGTCTTGCAGGTGCCTATAACGCTAATATCATTAGAAAAACTCTTAAAATAATTGAGGATTATTCAGCAAAAGGCGTAAAGAGCAAATTATTTATTGTCGGACAAAAGGGAATTTCTGTATTAAAGAAAAAATGCAAAAATCTGAACTGCGAAATTGTCGGAGAATACTACAATGTTGCAAATGACCCTACGCCAGCAGGTGCCGGTATCATAACAGAGGATATTGCAAAATATTTTGTTGAAGAAAAAATCGATCAAATAGAAATCGTAACTACCCGATTTAAGAATATGATGAGCTACTACACAGAAGACTGGATTGTTTTACCTGTTCAAAAGCCTGAAACAGAAGAACATCATACACTTGATCCTTTGATGGAATTTGAGCCAAACATACAGACTATTCTTCAAAAAGTAGTGCCTTTGTATATCACAAATATAATTTATCAAGCACTGTTAGAAGCACAAGCCTCTGAACTTGCATCAAGAATGACAGCAATGTCTGCAGCTACTACAAATGCTGAAAAAATGCTTAATGAACTTTCAATTCAATACAACAAGACACGTCAATTTGCCATAACACAGGAAATAATAGAAGTTGTTTCCGGTGCAAATGCTCAAGGATAAAGAATAATTATTTATTCAACATCTTGTTTGAAGTAAAATTCATCTGACTGCTCAAAAAAGCTATATTTTCAGGTTTGAGCATGATGTTCTCCGGATTCATTGCTCTTGCAGCAGCACGTTTTTGTTCGCTTTTCTTAGTCATATAAATATTCAATTTTGGAATACCTACGCCAAGAACAATTCCTGAGAATGCGTAACCGGCAAGTTGAGCAAGAGTCAAGAAACGCAGACTCTTTCTTGCAGCCTTATCAGATTTAGGAAGTTTTTTCAATAATTCTTTGAATGAAAGTGCTTTTCCGTTTTCTACAGTAGAAATTTTAGCCTTTTTCAATGCTTCATATAAAACTTCATCACGAGTTTTACCTACCAAATTCTTATCCAAGGCTTTCAAAGCACCTTTTGAAACAAAATTACCAAATACTAACCAGCTCAAGTATCCCAAAGTATCCTTAACAGTAGCCTCACGCAATTCATCTTTATCTCTTGCAGCCAAGAATCTTGACATAATAGTTAAGCCATAAACAAGTTTGAACTGGTTCAAAGTCGGTGTAATACCTTTATACTGGATATTTTTCAAGAAATCAGCAAATTTGAAAGAACCGTTTGTAATAAGAGAATAAACACCGGTACCAAACGCAGCGGCAACACCAGCCTTTAATCCTTTAAATTTACCTGAATTATCTTTTTCGCGGCCTTCAACACCTACAAAACCGTCACTACCTGTTTTCTTCTTAGTTAAGTAAATATTAAACGGCTGAATACAACAACCTATAGCCGATGCTAACCCTAAACCAAGTAATGAACGATTCATACCAAATTTTTTGAGTGATTTTATGAAATTAACATCTTCAAATTTAGCACTCTTAAGGAATGATTTGATTACATTTTCACTATTCAAAGCTTTTGAAGTTGAAACTGAATTTGCTATAATATCATCCAAATCAGCGACAACAGATTTATTGTCATATACTAACTTAAGCCCTTTTTCTTGGCCAAAATCCGACAATACAATGTTTCTAAGCATTGCTCTGTTTTCTTTTGAAGGATCTTTTATTGCCTTCATAAGCACATCTGAGAAATTATTTTTAGCCCCATCTGATAGATTAGTCAGAGTTTCTTTTTCAGACACCTTATCAACTTTATGCAGCATACCCGCAACTTTGTCGGTGTAAGCCTTTAACAAATT
>CALVBY010000067.1 GCA_944325905.1 Candidatus Gastranaerophilales bacterium
ACAAAACAAGTTCAAGAATATGCAGCAAAACACAATGCCGAAGTCGTGTTAATTTCTGCAAAAATTGAAGAAGAACTTGCAGAACTTGGCCAAGAAGAAGCCAAAGAATACCTTGCCGAACTCGGTATTGAAGACAGTGGCATCGACAGAATGATTAAATCAGTATACAAATTATTGAATTTAAGAACATTCATTACTGCCGGCGAAAAAGAAGTTCATGCCTGGACAATTCCAGCTGGTGCAAAAGCTCCGCAAGCAGCAGGTGTAATCCATACTGACTTTGAAAAAGGTTTTATTAGAGCAGAAATCACTCCATACAAAGATTTTGTAGAACTCGGTTCATACGTGGCCTGCAAAGAAAAAGGTGTAACACGTCTTGAAGGTAAAGATTATATAGTTCAAGACGGAGACTTAGTTCACTTTAGATTTAGTGTATAGAGAGAATTAAACCATTTCATAAGCCTTTAACACAGAACCAACTGCAGGCTTGAAGTTGATTTTTCCTGTAAATGAAACTTGTGATTTTTCAGGAACATGATATAAAACCATTGTTGTATCATTTATACAAATAGGACTTCTGTCACCGTGTTCTAATACATATTCATTACCGTATTTATGAACATAATAAACGTCATTCAAATCATTTGCATTAACAAATCTCGTGCCATCCTTCAAACCTGCATTTATACCATGGCCACCTTTTTTATTATTAATATCAGAAAGGTATATTCTATCCTCATCTAAATACATATTTACAGCTTCGTATTTTGCTTTGGGATTGTGATTAATTCCTGCTGTATTAAACAAAGATATAGCCATTTTGCCATCAACATTCTGTCTTAACATTGCACTTATCTGTGTTTTATAACCACCGTTTGAAGCATTTTGAATAGGCAACATAAATGGTGTACCATTATTCAATGCATCAAGCTCAGGTCTGGATCTGAGAGCCATCACCTCATTTATTTCGTCATAATAATCTTTAATAAAATTCTTACTTGGATCCTCTAACCACTCATTATGAACATAACCACGATTTTGCATGTAAATATTTTTTGTTTTACTTTCATAACCGGTAGCACCCAAATCATCACCGGCATATAGGGTAGGTTTCCCCGGTAATGCAACCAAAAATTTCATAATACCAAGAAGCTTTGACATTGCTGGACGCATTATGCGTTCAAAGGTCTTTTCCGCCAATAAATTATATTGTTCATCAGTTAACAACGGTTCTACAAGCCTTCTTGAACGGTATTTTTCACCATCTTTTGTCAACTGATCTTCTTTATAACGATATTGCATCTGTTTTATGATTGAATTGATTGTCACATCAAATGGTTTTACAGCAAATGCATCAGCTTCAATATTATCACCTAAGTATCTGCCATTTGCCATATCAGTTATTGCATGACTTATTGTCTTGAATATTTCTTCGTGCTTGCTTGCAAAATCTTGATTACCTGAACTTAATTCATTTAATGTATCTATGAATGCAGTTCTCATAGCTTCACCCATAGCAACGGATTTTGCGCTTACTCTTGAAAAATCAAAATTATTTATTTCTCTTGAAGTAGGAGGATTTTTCTCATCATAACGATCATTTAACAATTTAAATGCACGTTCACGGAAATCATATCGATTTTTGTCTGTTAAATCAGTATAAAACAAATCCATATCCAACGCCAATGTATGGAGAGCTCTTGGTTTATCATGATTATCTATAAAAGTATACGAATAATTTAAAGAATTAAGGTTTGAAGATCTTAAATAATCGTCATTTCCAACCATTATTTCATTTATTTTAGTAGGTAAGTCAGAAATACTCATTTCAGTTCCATCTTCAAAAGATTTTCCGAATATTTTGGCAATATCTGTAAAGAAATATCTATAATTTGCTAAAGCCGTTAATCCGGTATCATCAATAAATTTACGCCTTACATCATTATCATTATTGTATTTATGAGATCCAACACCATTACCGTCTCTATGCAAATCATATTCGTTAGTTAACTCAGCAACTAAATACGCATTTGGATTAATTTCTAGAATAGCGTTATTAAATTTTTCCCAAAAAGCAGAAACTTGTTTCCAAGTGAAATCAAAATCAGTATTACCATTCCTTAATGAATCCATGTTGCCTATATCTTTTGCAGCATCAATTCTCCAATCTAATCCTGCTTCTGAACGTTCGACAATCATATCTGCCAAAGCAAAACTTTCAACACTTGTACCTTTTATAGATTTTACAAGCGCATCTACCAACAATTTTTTATCTGCATCGCTTATTTTGAGAATTCCGGATCTGACTTTTGAAATCGTACTCATAGCCTCATCTTCCGGAGATGCCCCAAAAATACCAATAGTTTCTAGAGATACTTCTTTTAAAGCATCATAATCGTAACCAATCTCACCGCTTTCTTCATCAACATAAACCTTTGCATCAGGTTGTAATGCCTTAATCACAGCAAACTTAGCAATTTCACTTGTCAATAAAGGTAAAACATATTTTCCATAAAGAGAAGTTTGATTACCCTCAGAAAATTTCTGATCATGGGACAATTGACCTTCAACATCTTTTAAAACATTTAAAGCAAAACCTTCAAGTTCTTGCTCATACATTTTTTGAGTGTATTCGTAGCCTCTTTTATATTTTTCTAATACATGAGGGTTACCTTGTTTATACAAATCATATTTAGATACGCCAATTTGATCATCGCTTGTTGCTCTTTTAGATATATAAGGTGATGCCAACACTCCAGCCAAATTATCACCAAATTCAATAGAATCAAGAGGTAAATTCATCAAGCCCATCTTTACTTGATCTTCATATGAATCAAAAGAAAATTTTCTATTTGAATTATATTTACCATTAATGACATTTTTAATTACATCAATATTTAAACCTTTAATCCTTTTGGGGAAGATTTTATTATCAATGTTATTGTTGATTTTGTCCAAAATTTCTTGAGCATCACTTGACGCAATATCTTTTAAATTTTGGGCAGCATATAAAGTCAATATGTCTTTAGTTTTTTGAGTCCAGAATGCACCTGAAGTAATTGTATAATCTTGTACTTCAATATTATTTCTATGAAGTAATTTAGCTCTTTCATCTCTATCCGAAAGTTCAATATTCTTCATATCTTCAGTAACAGCATGTGAATCCACGTAATTAAGCTTAAGAATATCAGTATTTGCATCCCAAGTTTCAATATTACTTTCAATTTTATCTTCAAGTTCAAAATTCCCAAACTTACTTAAAAATCTTGTTCCGTTAATATCATCTATTTTTATTGGAGGAACATGAAATTTATTATATTCACTTAAATTTAAAATATTTTTGTGATAAGTTTCGGGATCAATTTCAAATGAATAATTTACAACAGTATCATTATGAGTATTTATATCATAAGGATTTTCTGTATCTAAAATATCGTATGCTTTTATAAGATGTTCTTTATCATTTTTTTGACTTTCACTTGCCAATCTTTTATCAAAAATTTGTATATATGTAGGCTTTTTAGAGTTATACAAAGAGTTCTTGGAAACCTTAATTGTTCCGTCCGGCTGCTGCTCATAATCATAAGGAGAATTTACGACCTTGTGAGATATAAACTCTTGATTTTTACCAAAAACACCAAGAGTTAAGGGGAATCCTGAAATATTAAACCAATTGTAGTAAGGTGACTTTTGGCCCCATTTTAAAACATTAGCAAAATGAATTCCCTCAAGACCTTCATTAACAAAAGCACCGTCAGATACAAAATTCATACCTTTGGCGAACATTTTTCTTTGCAGGGAAGCATAATTATTTATATTACCGAGCGATTGAGCTATTTGCATATTGTTTTTATTCCAATATGCATGCGCAGACAAACTATCATCGGTAAATATCGGTAATGAGATTATACTTGAATATCCATCTAACTTTCCTTCATCTATGGCCTTTTCCAAACCGGCAAGAGTACCACCCATCTTATTTGAAAAATTTTTATTTGCCTTCTTAGCTTTTTCAATCAAGGCCTCATCCCTTATAATATAATTACTTGAAAACAATTCAGGATTATAAACCTCGCCAACTTTAAAATTATCAAGCACAACAAGTTTCATCGAACCACCATGTGAAAGATTAGAGCCGTTTTGAGAAACAACATTGTATATTTCATGAGGACCTTTATACGTTGAATCAATTACGTTACCGGCATCGACATGATAGGAAGGATCCCCACCATTTTTACTTACCAATTTATAGTGATAAGCAAAAGGCATACCTTCTGGAATAAAGTAATCTTCTGTTAAATTTACGACATTAGGACCACTCTTCATCTTTAATCCATTTTCATCAGCGTCATAGCCTTGGATTATATCGGTAATTCTATAGTTGCTGTCTCTATCTTTTTCAACATTAAATAATTCCAAATAACAGTCAAAATTATTTTCATCAAAAGGGAAATTAAATTCATAAGTTTTATATCCACGTTCATTTTTTGCAGGGGCGAAACCTTTAAAACTTAAGTTATTAATTCCCAAATTAATTGAATTGACTTTCACAAAATTCTCCTTACTACAACCTTTATAATAAAGCTAAATAAGTATTTTTGCCAAAATGTTATGCTTTATTAAGAAATTTTTACATACAAATGTCATTATATGGCTATTTATCATTTATGAATTATAATTAAAGCGTGTACAAAATACAATTAATGTATTTAATCTAGGAGAAAATTAATGCTAATGACGAAATTAAAATGTGATATAAAGGATATCAACTTAGCTGAACAAGGCAAAAACCAAATTGAATGGGCATTTAAAGACATGCCTGTTTTGTCACAGATTCAAAAAAGATTTATTGAAGAACAACCTTTCAAAGGATTGAAATTGTCTGCTTGTTCTCACGTAACAAAAGAAACAGCAGCATTATGTATAGTAATGAAATCAGGCGGCGCAGATGCCATCTTAGTTGCCTCTAATCCATTATCCACACAAGATGACGTAGCTGCAGCACTTGTAAAATACTATGGAATCCCTGTTTTTGGAATTGCAGGCGAAAGCACCGAAACATACAAAAAGCATATTCAAGAAGCTATAAATCACGAACCTAACTTGATAATTGAAGACGGATGCGATTTAGTTTCAACTTTACATATTGAAAGACCTGATTTAGCTAACAAAATTATAGGTTCAACTGAAGAAACAACAACAGGAATCATCAGACTGCAAGCAATGGAACAAGAAGGCAAATTAAAATTCCCTGCAGTTGGAGTAAATACAAGTTTAACAAAACATTTGTACGATAACAGATACGGAACAGGCCAAAGCTCAATGGACGGTATTATTCGTGCAACAAACATACTTATAGCAGGTAAAACAGTTGTAATTTCTGGTTATGGCTGGTGCGGCAAAGGTTGTGCATTGAGAGCAAAAGCATTAGGTGCAAACGTAATAGTTTGCGAAGTTGATCCTTTAAAAGCTTTAGAGGCAGCAATGGAAGGTTATAGAGTAATGCCTATTGAAAAAGCAGCTTTAGAAGGTGATATTTTCCTAACTGTAACCGGCGACAAACACGTAGTTGATGTAAAACATTTACTTACAATGAAAGATGGTGCTTTTGTTGCAAATGCTGGACACTTTGACTGGGAAGTTAACGTAAACGGCCTAAAAGAATTCACAACTGAAATAAAACAAATCAGACCTGACTTGGAAGAATACAAATTAAACAACGGCAAATCAATTTACGTATTATCTCAAGGCAGATTGGTGAACCTTGCAGCAGCAGAAGGTCATCCGGCAAGCGTTATGGATATGAGTTTTGCAAACCAGGCTTTGGGTATGGAATTTATTGTTAAAAACAGAGGTAAATTAGAAAATAAACTCTATACACTGCCACACGAAGTTGATGTAAAAATTGCAGAACTTAAACTTAAATCAATGGGAATAGAAATTGATACATTGACTCCTGAACAAGAAGAATATTTACACAGTTGGAAATTATAACATTGAAAGCGGCAACTAAAGTTGCCGCTTTTCAGTATGCATATAGGTCAATTTTTACATAAAAACTATTGCAGGACAAGATATTGTGACAAAACCACTACAGTTATATCTTTTGTTCACTTTTTCTTTTTGTTGCGATGCAAAAAGAAAAAGTGAACCGAAAAAGAAAAACACGCTTTCAACTTGCAATCCTACGATTGCTCAAGCCCTTTCAGGGCGCACATACGTGCCGTTGCAAATTTTCAACCATATCTCCTCTCCCCTTGTGGGAAAGGGTAGGGTGAGGGGTGTAAAATTTGCAATCGTTCCCCGCGCCTATAATCACGGCGCGGTTTGACTAAAACCACCGTGCGCGCAGCACGTATTATTGTTTTAAATTGGGGC
Organism: Candidatus Gastranaerophilales bacterium; assembly: GCA_944325905.1. GTDB lineage: Bacteria > Cyanobacteriota > Vampirovibrionia > Gastranaerophilales > Gastranaerophilaceae > SIG32. The sequence continues at coordinate 6,379 of CALVBY010000067.1, forward strand.
AGATAACAGTTTTTATGTAAATATCCTCAAACTATTTATCAGCGATGCGGTTTTCAAGTTTTTTATTGTGAATAATTGACGAAATAAATGCTGCGGCAATAAACCCAAAACCTATCAGACCTGTTACCACTTCAGGTACTTCCTTAACTGTTGATATAAACATGATTGCAGCCAAAGCACCTATTGCCCAATGAGCACCGTGTTCCAGATATATAAAACGTGCAAGCGTTTTCTTTTCAACAAGCATAATCGTCAAAGACCTTACAAACATTGCACCAATTGCAAGACCTATTGTAATAATGATTATATCTTTACTCAAAGCAAAGGCGCCCAATACTCCATCTAAAGAAAAAGATGCATCTATTAATTCCAAATATATAAAACTTACCAAACCGGTACATTTGACACCATCTGCACATTTTGCCAAACTTACCTGTTCATGATGTTCTAAATAGTGAGTTAATCCATCTATTATGAGATAAACCAAAATACCTGATAAACCTGAAATAACAACACTCAACTTTTGTTCGACAGGAACGACATCGTACAACACTAATAAAATCAGCATTGATAAAATCGTTTCAATACTTTTAACATGATCTAAATGTGCTAACGGTTCTTCAATTTTTTTAATCCAATGTACGTCCTTTTTATGATCAAAGAAATAATGTAAAAATAACATCATTAAAAACATACCACCAAATGAAACAATGGGGGCATGAGTTTGATGCAGGTAATAAGCATATTTATCTACATTTGTCAGGGCAATTTTTGTAACCTCTAACATACTTAATTTTGCAAAAATAGCCACAACTAATATTGGGAATAAAAATCGCATACCAAATACAGCTATTGCAATACCCCAAGTCAAAAATCTGTGACGCCAAACAGGGGTCATTTTTTCCAGCTTCATAGCATTTACAACTGCGTTATCAAAAGACAAACTAACTTCAAGTATGCCTAAGATGATTGCAATAAAAACACACAACAAACCGGTTCCCGCATGAACATGTTCACCCCAGAAATATGCGCCAATAAGGCCGGCTATAGTTACAATATATGATCCTATAAAATAATTCATAAAAACATCTCCTCAAAACCATTTATAACATAAAAAATAATGATCTGTCCAGTAAAAATATCCTTGTAAAAATATCTTGACGTGTAATAATATAAAGTATCGGAAGGGATGACATGTCAAACACTCTTGCATACTTATTAGACGGCAAAATTTATATCAATTTAACTAACCGATGCACCAATTCTTGCATTTTCTGTCTAAGAAATGACAAAGATGATGTTTGTGGCAGGAATATGTGGCTTGATGGTGAAGATTTTTCAGCACAGGATGTTATTTCACAACTTAGTGAACTACCAATGTCTTCTGAAATAACTTTCTGCGGTTACGGCGAACCTATGCTAAAACTGGATATTTTAAAAGAGGTTGCAAAATACATAAAAGAGAAATATCCAAATGTTAAAATTCGAATAAATACGAATGGACATGCAAATTTTGTCTATAAAAGAAATGTGTGTGAAGAATTAAAAGACTTAGTAGACATAATCTCAGTAAGTTTAAACGGAGTAGACGAAAAAGAATATAATGAACTTTCTCAACCTTCATTTGAAGGAGCATACGAGGAAGTAAAAGAATTTATAAAAGCATCTTCTGATGCCGGTATAAAAACTGTAGCCACTGTTGTTGAAGGTTACAAAGGCAGACATATTGATATTGAGAAATGTGAAAGAATAGCAAACGAACTTGGTGCAAACCTAAGAGTTCGCGAGTGGATAGAAAACGGTTATTCATAAATACTTATGTAAAATATAGAAAGGAAAAGAAATGAAATCTTTAGACAAAATTATGAAACCGAAAGCAATAGCTGTAATCGGTGCATCAACAAAAGAACACACAATCGGTTCAGATATCATGAAAAGATTGCAAGAATACAAGTTTAACGGGAAAATTTATCCGGTAAACCCTAAAGGTGGTATAATCGAAGGACTTCAAGCTTATACTTCTGTTAAAGAAATTCCTGGAGAAGTTGACCTTGCAATTATCGTAGTAAACGCTAAATTCGTACTTGATACAATTGACCAATGCCACGAAAAAGGAATTAAAGGCCTTTGTATTATAACTGCAGGCTTTAAAGAAACAGGAGCTGAAGGTGCAGAAGC
>CALVBY010000068.1 GCA_944325905.1 Candidatus Gastranaerophilales bacterium
TCTTTATGTTATAATGTCCCTAGAATAAGGAGATATCATGGAAAATCTGAGAGATAAATATGAAGTAGTTATTGGTTTAGAAGTACACGCTCAATTAAAGACTAAATCAAAGATATTTGCACCTGACGGATGTGAATTCGGTAAGGAACAAAATACTGAAGTTAGTCCGATTACTTTGGGGATGCCTGGTGTTTTGCCGGTATTGAATAAAGAAGCTGTTAATATGGGTATTTTGACAGGGCTTGCTTTGAATTGTGAGATTCCTGCACGTTGCAAATTTGACAGAAAACAATACTTTTATCCGGATTTGCCCAAAGGTTATCAAATTTCTCAATATGATGAACCAATTTGTGTTAACGGTCATATAGATATAGCCGGCAAAAGAATCGGTATTACTCGTGCTCACTTGGAAGAAGATGCCGGAAAACTGGTTCACGCTGGTGCGGATGGCTTGGCTGGGTCAAGTTATTCATTGGTTGACTTGAATAGAGCAGGAACTCCGCTTTTGGAAATAGTATCTGAGCCTGATATGAGAAGCTCAGATGAGGCAAGAGCTTATATGGAAGAGTTGCGTAATATTGTAAGATATATTGGCGTTTGTGACGGAAACCTTGAAGAAGGCTCAATGAGATGCGATGCAAATATCTCTATAATGCCAAAGGGTTCAAAAGAGTTTGGTACGCGTGCAGAAATTAAAAACGTAAACAGTTTTTCAGCACTTCAAAGAGCTATTGAATATGAAATTGACAGACAAATTGAAATTGTTGAAGAAGGCGGAAAAGTTGTTCAAGAAACAAGATTGTGGGATGATAACTCCAGAGAAACTCGTTCTATGAGAGGTAAAGAGGATGCTCATGATTACAGATACTTCCCGGAACCTGATTTGATGCCTTTGGAAATTTCAAGAGAGTGGGTAGAAGAGATAAGAGCAAAAATGCCGGAACTTCCGTCCGCTAAACGTAAACGTTATATGGATTTAGGTTTAAGCGAGTATGACGCTAACGTTATAGTAGAACAGATGGGACTTGCATTATTCTTTGACGAAGTGCTTAAGCTTGGTGCAACGCCTAAAATTGCGGTTAACTTCATAATGGGTGAGATTGCAGCATATTTGAAAGAAGAAAAAATGGAAATTTCTGATACAAAGCTGACTCCTGAAAACCTTGCTGAGTTAATTGCTTTAATTGAAAAAGGAACAATCTCTAACAATATCGGTAAGCAAATTATCATTGATATGATGAAAGATGGCAAAAAAGCTTCTGAAATTGTTGAAGAAAGAGGTTTAAGTCAGATTTCTGATGAGGGTGCTATCAAAGAAATTGTTCAAAAGGTCGTTGATGCCAATCCGAATCAGGTTGCAGCATATAAGGGTGGTAAGGTTCAGCTTTTAGGCTTCTTTGTCGGTCAAGTTATGAAAGAAACAAAAGGCAGAGCTAATCCAAAAACAGTTAATGAGTTGTTAAAAGAAATTTTAGGATAAGATGTATATAAATTATTGCCCTCCCTATCAAAAGGGAGGGTAGTAGTATTTTTGGAGAGATTATGTTTTTTAAGAAACGAAAAAGCAGTATGGAAAAAGAAATTTTTGAGCAATCAGAAATTTTAGAGCACTTGATAAATACCTATATAGGTGAAAATGAGGAAATACTAATTGATATCCCTGGTGGAATTGAACAGGTGGTTTTTGTTGCAAGTGGTTCTTCTTATCATTGTGCAAGGTACGGTGCGGATATATTTGGAAGCATTGCAAATATTGAGGCAAGAGCTATTTATTCGAGCGAATTTCTTTTAAAAGCTGTTATCCCTCATTCTGAAAATATGCTCTACATATTCATAACTCAATCCGGCGAAACTTCAGATACCAATAAAGCTTTGATTAAAGCAAAACAATCAGGTGTTCAAACACTTTGCATAACTAACAAAGAAGATTCAACTATTTGGAATGCTTCAGATTACAAGGTATGTTGTCATGCGGGCGTTGAAAGAAGTATTGCGGCAACAAAGTCACTTACTTCTCAGATGATGTGTGTTACTCTTTTGGCTTTGAAATTTGCACAGATTAAAAAGATGGATACAGAAAATTATGTAAATGAATTGACTTCTGTTCCAAGATTTGTGGAAGAAACTTACAAATTGCGTCCTAGAATTAAGCAATTGGGTAGATTTTTATCTAAGTATAAAAATATTGTTATATGCGCAGATGGTGTTTCTTATGCTTTAGCCAAGGAAGCCGCGTTGAAGATTAAGGAAACCTCTTACCTGAATGTTACATCGAGTATTTTGGGTGAATTTATGCACGGGCACGTGGCTGTTTTGAACAATAAATCAGCTTTTATTTATATATTGGTTGATGACTTAAGTTACATCGCAACAAAAAATTTGAACAAAATTAAGGATGAATACAACCCCCCTATTTGTATAATTGGTAATAAAAATGTAAAAATAAAATCAACCTTCAATGTTAATATTGACTGTGAAAGTAAAATTGTCAAATATTTTTGTGTAGCTGTCATGATACAGCTTCTTGCTCTTGAAATTGCATTAAAACTTGGCAGAAATGTTGATAAGCCGCATGGGTTGAATAAAGTTGTTAAATAGTAAATAAAAAAAGAGGTCTTTTTGACCTCTTTTTTATTACTTGAATTGTTCTAAAAATCTGACGTCATTATTAAAGAATAACCTTATGTCGTCTATTGCATATTTAAGCATTGCAAGTCTTTCAATACCCATACCGAAGGCAAATCCTGTATATACATCAGGATCAATTCCAACTCCTCTTAATACATTTGGATCTACCATTCCGGCACCTAAGATTTCTAACCAGCCTGTTCCTGAACATGTTCTGCAACCTTTGCCCTCGCACATTATGCATTGAACATCAACTTCGGCAGAAGGTTCAGTAAACGGGAAGAAACTACTTCTGAATCTTGTTGGGCGGCTTGCACCAAAATATATTCTGATAAACTCGTTTAAAACGCCTTTTAAGTCACCAAAAGTTATATCTTTATCGACATACAATCCTTCAATTTGGTGGAAAAAGTTATTTTTACGTGCATTTACGTTTTCATTTCTATAAACTCTACCGGGTGATACAACCCTAATTGGAGGATTTTTGCCTTCCATTGCGTGAATTTGTGCACCGGAAGTTTGGCTTCTTAAGACAACATTTTTTGCAATTTTAGTATAAAAAGTGTCTTGCACATCTCTTGCAGGGTGGTCTTTTGGAACATTCAACATATCAAAGTTGTAGTACTCTGTTTCAACCTCAGGTGATAATTCATCACTTACAACTGAAAAACCTAAGTTTTGGAAAATAGATACAATTTCGTTTGTTGTTGATGTTAAAGGATGTGTGTGTCCGATTGGTATGAATTTGCCTGGCAAAGTTACATCTAAGCGTTCTTTTTGTAACTTTTCATTCAATTCTTTTTTATAAAATTCATCATATTTATTCTTCAAGCTTGATTCCAGTTTTTGGGTAATTTCATTTGCTAATGATCCTACAATTCTTTTATCGGCATCCGATAAATCCTTCAAGCCTTTTTTAATCTCATTAAATTCACCTTTGCGGCTCAAATATTTTGTTCTGATTTCTTCAACATCGCTTATAGAAGCTGCCTTTTCAAGATCAGCGGTTGCGTTTTTGTAAATATTTTCCAATTGAGTTTTCATTACGTTTCCTCTTATACTAATTCGTTATATTGCTTTTCGTACCCTATACTTGTTGTTGGTCCATGGCCTGGATAAACTGTCGTATTTTCTTCTAAGTTGAAAAGATTATTTTTAATACTTTTAGATAACTTGGCAAAATCCCCACCCGGTAAATCAGTTCGGCCTACACTATTTTTAAATAGGGTGTCTCCTGAAAACAGTTTATCTCCAATAAGGTAGCACACGCCACCTTCAGTATGCCCCGGAGTTCCAATTACCTTAATTTCAGTATTGCCGAATTTTAAGATATCACCATCTTTTATAAAATCATCCGCTTTTGGTGTTGCAATACCTGATACTCCAAAGGTCTCCATAATATTTGCCGATTCTTCCATTCTTTCGACATCAGCTTTATTAAAAAGGACTTTTGCACCTGTTTTTTCTCGCATCCCGTTAACACCTAATACATGGTCAAAATGGCCGTGTGTTAACAATATGTATTTTAATTTTAGTCCGTCAAGCGCATTTAAAAGTTCCGGTTTAACCTCAGAGCAATCAATCAAAACAGCTTCATTGTTATCAGTTAAAAGGTAATTATTTGCGTCAATTGGTCCTGATATAAATGTTTTTATGTTCATTTTCTTACAATCTCAAAAATATCTTTGCAATGTTTGAATAATTCTTCAGCATTTTTTAATGCAATCATGTTTGGTCCGTCGCATAATGCCTTGTCAGGGTCAGGGTGAATTTCAAAGAATAACACATTTGCACCTGCAGCCATTGCAGCTTTTGCAAGCGGTGGAACAAATCTCCTGTCACCGCCTGAACTTGTTCCGTTTGCGCCCGGTAATTGAACGCTGTGTGTTGCATCAAATACTACAGGATACCCAAATTCCTGCATAATTGATATTGCCCTGAAGTCTACTACCAAGTTGTTGTAGCCGAAAGAAGTTCCTCTATCAGTTAACAAAATATTGTTATTCCCGGAATCTTCAACTTTTTTAACTAAAGGTCCCATTTGTTCGGGTGCTAAGAATTGACCTTTTTTGATATTTACTATTTTACCTGTTTTTGCTGCAGCTACAAGTAAATCAGTCTGTCTGCACAAAAATGCAGGAATCTGTAGTATATCGGCAACTTCTGCAACAGGTTTTGCTTGATCCGGAGTGTGAATATCCGTAACTATCGGCACATTATATTTGTTCTTTATAGAGTTAAGCATCTCAAGACCTTTGTCCAATCCGGGTCCTCTAAAAGAATTTATAGATGATCTATTTGCTTTGTCAAAAGATGATTTGAATACAAAGTTTATATCCAATCTTGAAGTTATTTCCTTAAGACCTTGGGCTGTTTCATCTAAAATATCAATGCTTTCAGCTGCACATGGACCGGCCAATATGGTAAGCTTGTCTCCGCCGATCTCGAAATCTTTTAGTTTTATTTTTTTTATTACATCCATATCAAGATTATACGAAAAAATACTTAGAAATACAACAGGTTTGTATTTTTTCTGTATATATGTTACTATGCTTTAGAGGAGAGAGTGATGGATAAAAAGGTCTTTAAATTAAAAAATAATATTGAAGTTTTATATAAACGTAATAAAAATACACCAAGAGTTGCGTTGTGTTTCAATTTATCATTGAATGATCCGGTTCCGAATCCTGGTGATTATACTTTGATGACGAGGTTGTTTATGCAGGGCACTAAAAATAGAACTGCAGAACAGTTGTCAGAGGAGTTGGACAAATATGCAATTGAATTTTCAAGTGAATTAAAACTGGACTATTTAAAATTGAAATTTGTTTGTTTAAATGAGGACTTTGAAAAAGCACTTGAGATATTTGAAGACATAATCAAAAACTCTACTTTTGAAGATTTTGATAAGGAAAAGATTAAATTGGCAGGTGAAATTCAGGCGCAGCTTGATTCTCCAAGAGCAAAAGTAGTGGATAATTTTTATAGAAATTTATATGCAAACCATCATTACGGTTACACGAACACTGTCATTTTGGAGAATTTGGAAAATGTTGTTCGTGAAGATGTTTTGCGTGGGTACAAAACATTTATCGAAAATAGTAAAAAAGTTATATCCGTTGTTGGAGATTTGGATTTTGTAGATGTTGAAACAGAATTGAACAAATATTTTGGTGATCTTGCTCCTTCAACTGTAGATTTGCCAGCGATAAAACCTCCGGTTTTGGATGATGCTAAACGCTTGGAAATTATTAAACCTGATGCTAATCAGGCTCATATTATACAAGGTTGGTTAGTTCAAACTGCAAGTCAAGAAGATTATCCGGTTTTAGCTCTTATGAATATTATTTTAGGAGCTTCCGGTTTGTCATCAAGACTGTTTTTAGAGCTTCGTGATAAAAAAGGTTTGGCTTATGTGGTTAGAAGCTCTTATGATGTCGCCAGATTGTGTGCTAATTTTTCTATATACATAGCTACCGAACCGAAAAATATAGATATTTCATTGAAAGGTTTTGCGGAAGAAATTGAAAAAATTAAAACAACTTTAGTTTCTGATGAAGAACTTGAAAATGCCAAAAATAATATAATTGGCAAGTGGGCATTTTCACAGGAAGATAACAATCAGCAGGCTGCAACATATGCACATTATGCTGTTACAGGCTTGGGTTTTGATTTTAATGAGATAGCTAAAGAAAAAATAAAATCAGTGACTCCGGAACAGATAAAAGATTGTGCAAATAAGTATTTTAACGATAAATATGTAATTTCGATAATTAAGCCCTAACCTTATCAGGGGATTGTTTTAGTAATTTTATAACAAATAATATTTTTGATGAAATTGCTGAATTTTATTTGTTTAGTTTTTGTGTTGGGTATATTTTTTATAAATATGCCGATAGCTTATGCTGCCTATGATATTTCAGAAATGCGAACAATAGAAAAAATGTTTCGCAGCAATGTTAAGCCGGATGGTGTGATTTATTTTACATATGTTCCGAGGGGATTAATTGTAAGTATCGATGAAAATGTGTTTTTCAATAAATCTCAAGAAAAGCTTAAAAAGTCTGGACTTTGTGTTCTGAATGAAATTGGTGCGGTTTTATCAAAAACAAATAAATCTTGTGTTATTGAAGGACATACTGAAAGTGCTAACCCTGAAATTTCAAGTTTTCGGGAAAATTGGGAATTGTCTTTAGCAAGAGCACACAGCATTACGATGTATTTAATGCGATATTTGAAGATTTCGCCGGAGAGGCTTTACTGTATTGGTTATGGTGAATTTATGCCTTATGTTGATAGTGTTTCTCAAGAGGGCAATATGAATAATCGAATAGATTTTGTGATAATTGATTATAGTGCAGAACGTTAGGCCACAATTGATTGTCTCAAACGGTTTGAACGGTTTTCGCTCAAGATGTTCTTTAATTTCATAATCGCTTGAGCATGTAGTTGGCATACTCTCGATTCAGACATACTAATTGTTTCTCCAATTTCTTTTAGTGTCATGTTTTCTTGATAATAAAGAACCATTATAATGCGTTCTCTTTCCGGTAATCTCATCAAAGCCCTCTCCAATTCCTGTTTAACATTTTTTTCTTCGGCATTTTCCTGCGGATTAAGTTTATGTGTGTCTTGAATCGTGTCTATAATTTCAACACTATCTTCGGTGCTTCCTTTTTTATCATATATGGATGTTATAGTTACATCCTCTGCAAGAAGTTGGGATACTTTTTCTGCATCCATATCTACATACTGTGCAATTTCTTGCGTCGTTGGCATTCTTCCCAAATCTTGTTTTAAGTTCTCTTGTGCTTCTTTTAAGAGTTTTAATTTTTGCCTTACACTTCTCGGTAAAAAGTCTTGAGAACGAATTTTGTCAAGTATAGCGCCTCTGATTCTTATAAGTGCATAAGTCTCAAATCTTGTATTTTTCTGTGGAGAGTATCTTTCAATAGCATTAATCAGCCCTTCAACGCCGTATCCTGCAATATCTTCAATTGAAATTGTTGATGGTAAGGTTACTCTTACTCTTCCCACAACGTAGCGAATTAAATAGATATATTGTACAATAAGTGCATCTCGAGAAGCCTTGTCACTTCTGTCAGCAAGATATTTCCCCCAAAGTGCTGTAAGTTCATCCTCGGATAAGCGTTTTATGTTATTGTATGATGTAAAATCAAAATCTTGACTCATTAATCCGCCCAAATATTGTTCGATATATTTATATTCTATACAATATAGAGCCTCCCACATCAACTAAAAAGAGGAAATGATAAATAAATCATTATTTTAGTGTAGTTT
>CALVBY010000069.1 GCA_944325905.1 Candidatus Gastranaerophilales bacterium
AATTCAGAAATGCTGGAGCTTTCAAGAAGTTCATCCTACATTGGAACTCTGATAGACGATTTAGTAACAAAAGACATAGAAGATCCTTACAGAATGCTAACTTCACGTTCTGAATACAGACTTTTATTAAGACAAGACAATGCAGATGCGAGATTAACCGATATTGGGCACAAGATAGGCTTAATTGATGACGTTCAGTATAAGATTTTCACTGATAAGCAAGAAGCTATCAAAAAAGAGCAGCAAAGACTTATGGAAACAAAACTTTCCGCAACCGATGATGTTAACGCAATTCTTGCAAAATACGGAGAAAATATCGAGCGCGGAATAAAATTGGGCGAACTGCTTAAACGTCCGAATATTGATTACAAAATTTTAAAAGAATTAGATTCAACAACAAAAGAACTTGACGTTCCAAAAGATGTTTACGAACAGGTAGAAATTTTAATCAAATATGACGGTTACCTAAAACGCCAGGAATATCAAGTTGAAATAGGCTCAAAACTTGAAAAATACAAGATTCCTGATGATATAGATTATGCAAAAATTGAACATATTTCATCAGAAACAAAAGATAAACTTGCAAAAATCAAACCAAAAACACTCGCTCAAGCCTCACGCATCGGCGGGGTAAAACCTGCGGACATATCAATCTTAATGGTAATGCTTGACAGACACACTATAGCAAGAACAAAATAATAATTATCTAAAATGAAAAGACATACAACCGGAATTATAAATGGAATTATCGCATCAACAAGTTACGGGGCAAATCCTCTTTTTGCACTTCCTTTGCTGCACAACGGAATCGGTGTTAACTCAATATTGTTTTACAGATACGCACTGGCTGTTTTAATTTATGGAATGTGGATAACTCTGAAGAAAAAAATTACTCTAAAAATTTCAGCTAAAGAATTTATGGTTCTACTGATAATGGGCTTGTTATTTTCTTTTTCTTCCCTAACACTTTATGAAGCTTTCAAATACATTGAAGCAGGTATTGCCTGTACTATATTGTTCATATATCCGATGCTTGTTGCAATCATAATGAACATTTTTTACAAAGAAAAAATAACCGGCACAATAATATATGCAATTGTTTTAACATTTTCAGGCATAATCCTCCTATATAACGGCAAACACGACGCCACATTGAATCCTCACGGAGTTATAATGGTTTTGTTATCAGCACTTTTATATGCCGTATATATAGTTGGTGTAAAAAATCTGAAAACAATAAAGCATATAAAGCCGGACAAGCTGAATTTTTACGTAATGTTATTTGGATTACTTGTATATTTATTCAACCTAAAATTCTGTACTGAGTTGCAAATTATACAAAGCCCAATACTATGGATTTGTGCAATAGGGCTTGCAATCATACCAACAATAATATCAATTGAAACAATAAATATAGCAATAAAACTCATAGGTTCAACTAAAACTGCAATTCTGGGAGCACTTGAACCTTTAACGGCATTATTTTTTGGAATTCTGTTTTTCAATGAACAACTTACATTGAAAATATGCGTTGGAATAGCGGCCATCCTTCTTGGGGTAATGATTGTCATTACAAGAAAAAATTCAAGCCGTTCTACAACACTTAAGAACTAATTGTTATAACTCTATTTCCGATTCTTTAACCGGAGCACCGATAACTCTTTCAAGCTCAGCTGCATTCACGTTATAATCAAGCAAGTTGGAATAATAGCTTAATTGTGCGTTCAAATAGGTATTTTCAGCATCTTTAAATTCAATTGCGTTACCAAGCCCTACCTGATATCTTCTAAATGCTTGATATTGTTGTTCTTTTGCCTGTTGAAGCGCCAATTTTGCAACATCCAAGCTATCACGCGAATTCAAAAGACTTATGTAGGCACTTTTGACCTCCAAATAAACATTTTGTCTTTGTTGTTCGTAATCTGCAACATATTTTTTGTAAGTTGCTTTTGCCTCATCAACTTGTTTTTTCAATAACATAAGGTTTAGGTTATTATAATTGAGCTGAACCCCAAACTGGTAGCCGTAATCCGTATTCACTTTAGCTCCGCCATTTTGGTAAGACCCAAAAGCCGTCAAGTCGGGCGTAAACGCTCGCTTTGCACTTCTTACATTCATTTCGGCAGCGTCCATAAGTTTTTTAGCAGCAAGCAATGCCGGTCTTGATTCTTCTGCAGTTTTCAATAATTCCTCAAAATTAACGTCATATTCTTTTGTGTTTAATTTATCCTTCAAAATAACATTTTCCAATTCCGGTATACCAACAGCATTAGCAAGCTGAACTCCTGCAAGCTCAAGAGTGTTTTTCGCCTTAATCAAATTAACTTTAGCATTACCCAAGTTATATTCTGCTGTTGTAACGTCAATTTTGGCCTTTTTGCCGATTTCATAATAGGCACGTGCCTGCTTCAGTTGCAACTCATAATCTTGCACAGTGTCTTCGTATACAGTTTTTTGCAAATCTGCAAAAACCAAATTGTAATAAGCAACTTTTACGTTATAGATAACTTGTTCAATACTTGTTTCCGCATCATATCTTGAGGCTTCATAATTTCTGGTCGCCAAATCTGCATTGGCCTTAGTTTTTCCAAAATCGAACAACAACATGTTAGCAGACAATGTCGGTGTATAGAACATATTGTAGCGTCTGTTCATCATACTGGAAAATGCACCGCCACCACTCATTGTCATCAACATATCATTTCTTGAATAGCTGACACCTGCTCCAATAGTCGGGAAATAATTAGACCAAGCCTGACCTATACGTGATTTGTAAATTTCCGCATTACTGATAGCTGACATAATCGTCGGGTTATGAGTAATAGCAAGTTTTATGCAATCAATCAACGAAACCTCACCATTCATATCAGTATATTCAATTTGGCTGTTTATGACAGGGAATTTTGTTTCATACATTCCTTCAGCTTCCTTGGAGGTTTGTTTTTTAGTTTTTGCGTTTTCCGCGTCTTTTTTTCTTTCACGCTTCCAATTAATCTTTTTATTTTCGGGCTCAACAATATGAATTTTCTTTTCCTCTGCAGGTTTTTTCTTCCAAAAAGCAAGTCCCTTAGCACTTGCCGCCGTTGAGGTGAAGAATATTAATATTAAAACAGAACTCAATATCTTTTTCATTTTTCAATATACTCCAAATCCTTATCGGTAATTTCTTTTTTAGGGAACCTATCAACAAATTCCTGAACAATAACGTAAAATGCAGGAGTCAACACGGCACCAATCGTAGCCGCCGCAACCATACCGCCAAAAACGGTAGAGCCGACTGAAATTCTTGAATTTGCACCTGCACCTGTCGCAAACAACATTGGTAAAACGCCTATGATGAAAGCAAGCTCGGTCATCATAATTGCTCTAAACCTTAATTTAGCAGCTTTTACCGCGGCGTCATTAACGGAAAGCCCATGTTTTTCATGTTCCTCTTTTGCAAACTCAACAATCAAGATTGACTGTTTTGCAGCAAGACCAATCAATGTAATCATACCTACTTGCGAATAAATATCAAAAGATTGATTAATCATCATCTGGAATATCAAAGCACCCAAAGCCGCAATCGGTGAAATTAACAATACCGCAATCGGGATAGTATAACTTTCATACAAGGCAACCAAGAACAAATAAACAAACACCAATGCCATTGCAACAATAACAGCAGTCTGTCCGGAGGCTTCTCTTTCCTGAGCAGAGGTACCTGACCAGTCATAAGTAATATCCGAAGGCAATACCTTCCTTGCGACTGCCTCCATAGCGTTCATAGCCTCACCGGTACTTTTTCCGGAAGCTTCTTGTCCTTGAATTTGTATTGATTGATATAAATTGTAACGAGTGATTGATGCAGTACCTATTGTCTGTTTTAACTTAACTATAGATAATATAGGAACCATTACTCCATTTGTATTTTTAACATATATTCCTGAAAGATCAGTCGCGGAATTTCTGAAATCACTTTCTGCCTGCAATTGAACCTTGAATACTCTGTCATATTTATTAAAGTCATTAACATAATATGTACCAAGCATTGAGGCAAGTGTAGAATAAAGCTCTTGTAAATCAACACTTTGTGCCATAGCTTTTTCGTAGTCTATTTCCAAAGTGTATTGCGGAACGTTAGCCTGGAATGATGTATAAACGCTTGAAAGTGAAGGATCCTGATTTGTCGCCGCAATAAGCTTATTAGCCCAGCTTTCAAGTTCTTGCGGTGTATATTCACCTCTTGAAAGCATTTGAAATTCAAACCCGCCCATCATACTCATACCGCTAATCGCAGGTGGTGAAAATACAACAATAGAGGCTTCTTTAGTATTAGAAGCAATAGCCCTGATTTTATTCAAAATAGCAATGTGCGAAAGATCTGTCGGGCGACCTTGTATTTTTCTTTTAACCCAATCAACAGGGCCAACTTTTCTTTCAGCATAATCATCCAACAAAATAATACCCGTTGCACTGTTTGCCAACCCGCTACCACTGAACAAAATCAACCTGTCTTCATCAACTCCGTCAATATCTCTTATTTGATCAATAAAACGAGTTGAAACCTCACTTGTTCTTGATAAAGAAGCCCCATCAGGTAAAGTTATACTTGCTATCAAAACCCCCTGATCTTCGTCAGGAATAAAGCCCGTCGGGATTATTCTAAATGACAAAAGCGTTAATGCAACAAGCCCAATATACAAGGTAATTGTGAGCTTTTTATCGTGAACAAACTTTGTAACATATTCAATATAAAAATCCTCGACTTTAGCAAAAAACTTGTTAAAGTCATCTACCATTATGGAAGTTTTCTTAGCAATTCTATCCATAATATGTTTTATACGAGCCTGTAATAAAGATTTAACAGGTTTTTTATTTTCATCATTTGGTTGTCCCAAAAAATGCGAACACATTGCAGGCGAAAGCGTCAAAGCACACAATGCAGATATCGCAATAGAAACAGCAATACATACAGCAAACTGCTTATACATAACACCCGTCATGCCGCCCATAAATATAATAGGTACAAACACAGCCATCAGAACCATTGCCATAGCTACAAGAGATGATCCAACCTCCTGCATAGTCAATTGTGTAGCAATTACCGCGGATTTTCCCTCCTCCAAATGGCGTTTTACGTTTTCTATAACAACAATAGCATCGTCAACTACAACGCCGACAGCAAGAACCAAAGCAAACAACGAAAGCAGGTTTATACTCATATTAAATGCTTTCAAAGCAATGAATGTACCTATGAGCGATACGGGGATTGTAACACAAGGCACCAAAGTTGCCATAACATCGCCTAAAAACATAAAGATAATAATTACAACAATTATACCAGTAAGTATGATTGTAAACTCTACTTCCTTCATAGATTCATGAATAAAATCAGAATCATCTTTTATCACCATTATTCTCAATCCGTTATCTAAACGTGAATTGAGCTCAGCTACTTTTTTCTTGACAGCCTTGGACAAATTTAAAATATTAGCGTCTGAAAGCTGTGATACCATAATTAGAGCAGCGGGCTTGCCGTTTACGGTACCTAACATTGAATAAGAACTTGCACCTAATTCAACTCTTGCAACATCCTTTAGCCTCACCTTGCTTCCGTCCATATTAGAACGCAATATGATATTTTCAAACTCTTTTACCTCAGATAATCTTCCCTTGGATTTCAACGTAAGCTGCAAAGCCTGAGCGTCGTCCGTAGGCAATGCTCCCAAAGAACCCGCTGTAACTTGAGTATTTTGATTAGAAATAGCAGTTTTTATTTCACTTGTTGAGATATTCAATCCTGCCATTTTTTGCGGATCAAGCCAAATTCTCATTGCATAATCGCTTGAACCGAATACATCGATATCCGCGACCCCTTCAACACGTTTCAATTCATCTTTTACGTAAATTGAACCGTAGTTAGTCATATCAAGCTGGGACCAATTACCTTTTTCCGGCACCATATTCAAAATAATTGCACCGGAACCGGATGTACGGCTAAGTGCTGTGACACCTGTTCTTTGGACCTCTTCCGGCAACTGAGACAATACCTGCTGGATTCTGTTTTGAACATTCATCAAATTGATATTTTTATCAGAACCTACCTTAAAATATAAGGTTAAAGTATAGGAACCGTCGTATGAGGTTGATGTCATATAAGAAAGGTCTTCAACACCATTCAATTTATTTTCCAAAACGGTCGCAATTGATGATTCGATAACCTCAGCGTTTGCACCTGTGTATGAAGCTGATACCCTGACTTGCGGAGGCGTAACATCAGGATAATTTTCCTGCTTCAAATTTGCCATTGATATTATACCCATAATAACAATACACACGGATATTACTAACGCAAATCTCGGATTTCTTATAAAGAAATAAAGTTTATCTTTGTCAAAAATCTTTTTCATTAATTACCTGCACTTAGTGTCTTTTCATATGCTTCTTTATCTATAATTTTTAGCTTTTGGCCTTCTGTCATGATATTTTGAATCCCTGATACCACGACAACGTCATCCAAACTTAGCCCTTCTGTAACTATCCAATTGTTGTTTATACTGTCAGAAACTTTAATATCCTTTCTTACAGCTTTATTATCCTGAACAACCCAAACGTAATATCCGCTCATAGGGTCACCCTTTGTACAAGATTGAGGGATCGTCATATATTCTACAGTTTTAGGAGCAATCAATTTAACCTTCATATAATTGCCGGGAACAAGCCAACCGCGGTCGTTTTCAAAAACAGCACGCAAGCTTATTGACCCTGAATCTTTATCAATCTTATTGTCTACAAAATCTATAGTCCCTGTCTTGTCGTACCATCTGCCACCTTCAAACTGAATTTGAACCTGTACATCTTTGAATTGATTGCTTGCACGCAAAAGATTTACATAATCATCTCCTTTAAGGCTGAATGAAACATATACAGGATCCGTACTCGAAATATTAACAAGAGAACCGGATGTTGCAGTTACGTAGTTGCCCTCTGTAATATTAACCTTACCGATTCTACCGTCAATCGGAGATTTGATATTCGTATAGCTTAAATTAACCCTTGCAAGTTCGTACTGCTGTCTTGCAGCCTCTAAAAGTGCCTTGTTTTGGTTTCTGGTAGCCAAACTTTGATCCACATCAGATCTGCTTATCAAATCTTCTTTTATCAAAGCATTTGCTCTGTCGAGTTCTTGTTGTGCGTTGGTCAAAAGTGCACTGTATTGATTAACATTTGCTCTTGCATTATTAACCTCAAGCTGATATTCCCTTGGATCAATTTGGAATAGGATCTCACCCTTTTTAACAAAATCGCCTTCTTTAAAGTATTTTTTTATAAGAAATCCCGGAACTCTTGCAATTACATCTACTGAATATTTTGCTTCGACTCTTCCTGTAGCCTCTGCCGAAACAAAAACATTTTCATTTTTAGGGGAGTCAACTACAACCTCTTTTGGGGCTAAACTTAGTTTCTTTTGTATTGCCCCGGTAATTTGTCCACTGACCTTGTTATAAATAATAGGCACGACAATAATCAGCAAAATAACTATTGCTACCCTTTTTCTCGTCATTTTTATATGCATATTCTTCTCCAAAAATTAAACGGCAAAATTATCCCTATTTTTATATTAAATTTTTTCTTCGAACATGTCAACAGCCACAAAAACGCTTAACGCAAATCCCCAAAAAGCTCATAAAATTTAAATTTGCCGCACATATCCCACTTAAAAATTAATGTGCATAAACTCCCGGAGATGGGTTCGAACCACCGTTAGAAGATCCAGAGTCTTCAGTCCTGCCGCTAGACGATCCGGGAAT
>CALVBY010000070.1 GCA_944325905.1 Candidatus Gastranaerophilales bacterium
TTTGTAACAATCATTGCCTCTGGATATTTTTTAATCAACTTTGGCAATGCACCTGTATGATCCTGCTCTCCATGGTTTGCAATAATATAATCAACCTTGGTTATATTATTTTCGTCAAGATTTTTGATATACTCGTCAGACTTTGGCAAATACATAGTATCTATCAATGCAGTTTTTTCAGAACCTTTCACAAGATAAGAATTATAACTTGTTCCTTGTTCCAATGGAATAAGTTCATCAAATATCTTTCTTTCACGATCATTTAATCCACAATAAAAAACGTTATTTTTAATTTCCTGAAATTTCATCTTTGCTCCTTTGTATCCTAACTATTCATATTACGTCTATTCTGCTAATTAATTTTTACCTTTATTATTAATCTTGAAGAAAAATACAGTTGGCTCATGACAAAGCGGACAATAATCCGGACGATCCTTCTGCGTAATTATACAACCGCATTCTGAACACATATATGCAAAGTTGCCGTTTTCATCAGGCATGACTTGGTTCTCATTCAGCATCAAAAGCAGCCTTTCCATAACCGCATGGTGATGCTTTTCTATTTCGGCAACCTTTTCAAACAAACCCGCTATATGATCAAAACCTTCTTCTTTTGCTTCTTTTGCATATCTTGAATACAGGTTTTGCCATTCATTTTTTTCATACTCAATGGCATTTTTTACATTAACCTCAGTTGCAGGGAATTTGCCATTTTTCAGAATTCTTAGCCAAAGTTTAGAATGTTCATACTCATTGTTTGCCGTAACCTCAAGGAATCTTGCAGCCGCCTCAAACCCTTCAGATCTTGCAACACTTGCGTATATAGCATAATTACTTCTGGCAACCGCTTCATCACGAAATGCACTTATCAGATTTTGTTCGGTTCTGGTTCCTTTTAAAGACATAACCTCTCCTAGTAATTCTTTGCTTTCATAAAGAAATATGCTTTAGGGTGTTTGCAAACAGGACAAATTTCCGGAGCATTTTCACTTTCTAAAACATGTCCACAATTGCCACATTCCCAAGTTACAGCATTCGGCTTATTGAAAACTAAATTATTCTTTAGATTTTCTAATAGCTTTCTGTATCGCTCTTCATGTTCTTTTTCAATTTTAGCAACCATCTCAAAAAGAACAGCTATTTGCTCAAAGCCTTCTTCCTTCGCTTCTTTTGCAAATTGAGCATACATCTCTGTCCATTCGTAATTTTCACCATTAGCAGCATCTTCCAATGCAGCCAAAGTTTCCGGAATTTTGCCGTCATGCAAAAACTTAAACCATAATTTTGCATGTTCTTTTTCATTGTTGGCAGTTTCTTCAAAAATTCTACTTATCTGGACGAAGCCTTCTTTTTTAGCCTGAGAAGCATAATAAGTATATTTGTTTCTTGCCTCAGATTCACCTGCAAAAGCAGTCATTAAATTTTTTTCCGTTTTTGAACCTTTTAATTCCATAGAAAACTCCCTATTCTTCCTCTACAAAAATTTCAAACATTTCTTTTGGCATTGCACACAAAGGACAAGTCCAATCGTCAGATAGTTTTTTGAATGGAACATCCTCATTTTCTGCAGGATCATATACATAACCGCATACCGTGCAAACATACTTTTCCATAATTTTCTCCTTCTTTATTGACAGTCTTTACACAACCCTTTGAATACTATTTCATGATTTGCCACTTTAAAGCCCGTCTTTTCCTCTGTCTTACTAACTATATCTTCAGCAACATCACAATCCACATCAAAAACTTTGCCACACTTTTCACAAATAAAGTGATAATGCAAATGAGTGTTATGATCAAAATGAGCAGACACTTCAAGTCCGTCAATTTTTTTAATAATACCCGCATCTGCAAGCTGACTTAAATTTCTATACAAAGTAGCCTTGCTGACTTCAGGGTATTCAATTTGAATTATTGAATACAATTTTTCTGCAGTAGGATGCACAACATTATTTTTTAGGGCATCCAATACAACTTCTCTTTGTTTTGAATAATTCATACTTTCAACCTCAATCTGATAATAATTCTCATTTTATACCATTTTGACAGAAAAGTCAATGTACAGGCTAATAACATCTTAATATAAATACAAACATTTGGCAATATTTTAACATTAAGTGTTTTAATAGAGTTATGGATGTAGTAGTGCGTGAAAATATTGCAAATTCAAACATGAAAAACCCGCCATATGTTGTGGGAGTAGTCCCGGTTCCTGACAAACATTTGGAACCAGTCCTGTATTCGGATATTCAAGCTACAAAAGAATTTAACCAAATATGTGAAGATATATTTGTACAAAAGAACAAACACAAACCTGTTGATCGTAAAAAAACTCCAAAACCTGTTTTGTACACACTGATCGCAGCAGTAGGATTTGGCATATATAAAATTTTAAAACACCTAATTTTCAAAAAATAATCGTCTTACTACTTTTCTTATTTTGAAATTTATAGTAATTTGTAGTAAAATTTATCAAAAAGGGGATATTATGAGAAAAATTATTATAATTTTGTGTTTATTTTTTATCGGCAACCTGTGCAACGCAGAATCATTTAACGTCTTCAAACTCGATAACGGCCAAACTGTTATAATTGAAGAAGTACACACAAATCCTATTGTCACAATTGACACCTGGGTAAAAACAGGCTCTATAAACGAAAACGATAAAAACAACGGTGTTTCTCACTTTTTAGAACATTTATTTTTCAAAGGCACAACAAATCACCAACCGGGGGAATTTGACAAAATTCTTGAAGCTAAAGGCGCTATTAATAACGCAGCAACAAGCAAAGATTTTACTCATTATTATATAACTATTCCGTCAAAAGATTTTGACTTAGCTTTAAATATGCACGCTGATATGATACAAAATCCACTAATTCCAAGAAAAGAAATGGAAAAAGAACGTAAAGTTGTGCTTGAAGAAATTTCAAAAGACATAAATTCACCAAACAACAAAGTTTATAACAACTTAGTTAATATGATGTACACAAGCCATCCATATAAAAGAAAAGTTATAGGGACATCAGACATTATTGAAACAATAACCCGCGAAGAAATTTTGAAGTATTTCAATACATACTACGCACCATCAAATATGGTTACGGTAATTGTTGGAGATGTAGACACCCAAAAAGCCTTAGATAAAATTAAATCTGAATTTAACGCAGAATATAAAAAGGTACCGAAACACAAATACCCGAAAGAGAAAGCCTTAACAACTCAACAACGAAAAACCGAATATATGGATACACAATCCGGGTATATGCTAATAGGCTTTCGTGCAGCAAGTATAAACGAAAATGATTCTTATGCACTTGACGTTCTGGCAACAATATTAGGTGATGGAAAATCTTCAATCCTTTACCAAAACATCAAAGACAAAAAACAACTTGCTTTTGCAATATCAGCATCAAATGCAACGTTTAAGGATGACGGCTTATTTTACATATCCGCAAACTTTACACCTGCAAATCTTGAAAAACTTGAAACCGAAATTTTTGACGAAATTTCAAACATACAAAAAAACGGAGTTTCTGCAGAACAGGTAAGAATAGCCCAAAATATCATAACCCGAGATACATACTATGCAAGAGAATCAATTACAAACATAGCACAAGAACTTGGTTATACAGCAGTAACAACCGGAGATACCAAATTTTATGAAAACTATATCGCCAACATAAAAAAAGTTACTCCTTCCGATGTAAAACGTGTCGCGAACAAGTATTTGGGTATTAACAGGAGTGCCGTATCATTAGTTTTACCGAAAAAAACAGGTGAAGTTCAAATATCAAACAAAAAAGCAATCAACACACAAGCAACTCTAATTAACGAAAATTCTGAAACTCAAAAATACCTGCTGTCAAACGGAGCCACACTACTTTTAACACCAAATACAACAAACGACATAATCGCAATAAGCATCTTTGCAAAGGGCGGAGAATTCATTGAAAAATTTCCCGGAACAGCCAAATTAACATCAACAGTTATGCTGAAAGGAACTCAAAAGTACACATCAACAGAACTGTCACAAATTATGGAAGATAACGGCATCAAAATTTCACCGACATCAAAAGGTGATGCCTTTTCAATAAATATACTTACAACTAAAGGCGAATACGATAAAACTCTTGAGCTTTTAGACGAAATTGTCAATAACGCTGTTTTAGATGATTACGAAATCGAAAAAGCAAGAAAAGACAAAATAAATTCAATTAAAAAAAATCGTGATTTGCCTCTACAAAGAGCAATTGAGGAATATAACACTTTAATTTATAAGGGTTCTGTCTATTCAAATTCAACCAAAGTTCTTGAAAAAACTTTGCCTCAAATAGAACAAACGGACGTAAAAGAATATTACAATACAATATTTAACCCAAAAAATATTGTAATTTCAGTCAACGGCAATGTAGATAAAGAAAAAACCATAGCTGATTTAACAAAAATATTCCAAAATAAAAACAATACGGAATTTGATTATAAGAACTACTCAATTCCACCTGTAACAACCCCAAAAATATCCATACAAACAGACAAAAACACCGAAACTGACTGGATATTCCTTGCTTGGCAAACAGAAGGACTCCAAAACATCAAGGATTATGCAACACTGCAGGTAATAGATTCAATGCTGGGTTCCGGCATGAGCTCCAGACTCTTCAAAAACTTACGGGATCAAGAAGGCCTTGCATACCAACTCGGCTCAAGCTTCAACCCGAATATATTAAGGGGAAGTTTTGTGATTTATATAGGCACCAACCCGCAAAACCTTGAAAAAGCTAAAACTAAATTATTTGAAGAAATTAATCGCCTAAAAAAAGAATACGTGGGAACAAAAGAGTTGCAAGAAGCAAAAGACAAACTGATAGGCCAATTTGTAATAGGTCAAGAAACAAACTTAGATAAAGCCTATGTTGTAGGCTGGTTTGAAGCATCAGGCCGCGGCTACAATTTTAAAAATGAATATTCAAAACTAATTAACAGCGTAACAGAAAGCGATATCATAGAAGTTGCAAACAAATACTTCAACGATAATTACGTCCTTTCTATAGTAAAAAATTAAGTTTCTACACCTCATAATTTAAACTTTCCTCTTAACAAATGAACAATTTTTTCAAAAAATCGTTATAATAAACGTGAGAGACTTTTAAATGTTTATTAAAAAGAAAAGGAGAAAAGATTTATGACAGAAGAACAAAATTTCGAAGTAAAAGAAGAAAAATGCAACTGCCTTTGCAAATCAGAATACTTTAGAAAGTTTCTGATTGTGACTTTTGGTTCATTTTTCGGAGTTTTCTTTGCTCTGACATTATTTGCAGCATTACATAGACCACCTGTGCCTCCAATGCCTATGCGCGGTTATGATATGCGACCTCCAATGCATAGACACTGTGACTGCGACTGCCACAGACGCGGACCTCACGGAGAATTTCACAAAAAATTCGTCCCACAGGTTGAAGATCGTGCACCAATAACTCCTGAAAGAAGAGTACGAAAATAATTAAGAACATAAATAAAAAAGAGTAGAATTAAACTTCTACTCTTTTTATTTACCAATTTGTTCTTATAACTTTTTGTTTAGCAGCTCGGCTCAAGCTTTAACCCGAATATTTTACGAAAAAGTTTTGTCGTCCACATAGGCACCAATCCGCAAAACCTTGAACTTGCAAAATCAAAGTTATTTGAGAAAATTAACCTCTTCAAAAAAGAATATGTAGGAACAAAAAAACTCCAAGAGGCTAAAGACAAACTCATCGGCCAATTTGTAATAGGCCAAGAAACGAATTTGGAAAGAGCTCTAACTATAGGCTGGCTTGAAATAAATTTGACGACCAATATGAATAATTAATAAATAGCGTTAAAGAATCAGTTATTATAGAAGTCGCAAATAAATATTTCAACAACAACTACGTTTTAACAATTGTAAAACCGCAAAATTAATTAATAAAAAAGACCGATAATAATCGGTCTTTTTTTACATTCATAACTTAACCGTATAAATCTTGTAATTCTTTTGCTCTCCTTTCAATATGAGTATTCTTTTCTGCAGCCTGCTGAGCTTCATAAGCCTGCTCTGCAGCTTCTTTATCCATATATTTTACAATTTCCCTTGCATTAAATAATTTCTGTTCAAGAGGCCCCTTTTCTTTTAAAGAAGATAACTTTTCACTTTTTGGATACTTTACTAATACAAAATCGCTTCCTACTTTTACTCTTACCGGATATTTTGCTGTCTTTTATTCGTGCATAGGTTTAATTAAATCATCCATAATATGGGAAACTTTTTCTGGATTGACTTCTTCAAGATAAGTAGCCAATTGTTTTGCACCACAATCTTTCAATCTAAAAGCCATACCAAATGATAGAGAATTATTGTTTTGTACCGGGGAAACGTTTATATAAATTCCTTTCTTTTTTCACACAAGAGTATTAACAGATATAATAGTTATTTTTTGCCAACAAACATAGCTTAATTTAACAAATTTTAACAATAATTTTATATAAATTTATTTACCAATTATTTCTTGTCAAAGCCTGCTTTGCATGCCTATCGTACATTTTTTCTTTGTACCATAACCCTTTAAATTCACCATCAGGTTCATACATATATTGCATGTCTTTTGAGGTGAAATATATTGCGCTCACAAGCTTTCCATTAGATTTA
This sequence comes from Candidatus Gastranaerophilales bacterium, assembly GCA_944325905.1. GTDB lineage: Bacteria > Cyanobacteriota > Vampirovibrionia > Gastranaerophilales > Gastranaerophilaceae > SIG32. Next base: position 6,668 of record CALVBY010000070.1, read on the forward strand.
TATTGTTTTGAGTTATAAGGAAAATTCGGATAATTTTCTGAAATTACATCGACATATCTTAAACGACCATACGGGTCATAGTAAAAAACATTTCGCGGATTATTTTTATATTGTAGTGCATATATTATTAGTATATTTTTTTTGTAATAAAAAGAACAGATATTTGCATCTTTTGTTTCCTTAATATCATCTTTAGCTAACATATAATGCTCTTTGTAATTTTTATCACGTAAAAAAGGCTCAAACTCTTTTTTAAATTCATCTTTTGAATAATTATTCACGCTATTTTCACCGAAAAGGATATCATGATAATATTCGATAGTAGAATCACGCTGAATCTGAGACATATCAACCCAATCAAAACGAGCCTCACCGGTGAGAGTTATACCCTCGGCATTAACCGACAACCCTAATAATAAAATGACCAATAATAAAAATAAATTCTTCATAAGAGGAATTTTAACAGATTTTTTAATCATTTGCAACAAGATACAGTAACAAAATAAAAAAAACGCTTATATAAATTATTAGTCAAATAACACAATTATTAGTCATACCGCTTTACATAAAACTTTGATGAGGAAGTCTTTTTGTTTACTTTTTCTTTTTGTTGCGATGCAAAAAGAAAAAGTGAACCGAAAAAGAAAAACATGCTTTCACTTGCAATCCTACGGATTGCCCAAGCCCTATTAATGGCGCACTACGTGCCATTGCAAGCTAATCGCTTGCAATCGTTCACCGCGCTTTCTTACTCGCTCGCATTAAACGGCATTACGGCGGCGG
>CALVBY010000071.1 GCA_944325905.1 Candidatus Gastranaerophilales bacterium
AAGCCATTTTTGCTGCGGCTCTAACTGCTGCACAGCCTGATATAGCTTATCCAAGTCCATAGTGCGGAACACTTCTGTCTCTATGTCTGCATTCTCATCTGCCATATCAAAGCCGCTATCCATAGACTTTTCCAACGATTGGTGCCGTCTGGTTTCACGCCGTTCTATGAGCCGCGCTTTGTATTCTTCTACTATGTACTCATGTTTCAGCCGTTCGTCTCCGCATTCCTCTAAAAGCCGCGCGGTTTCGTCATCCAGCCAGACCGAGATCGCCTTTTCCTTGCCTTTGTGCAATATTGTAGTCGATAATTTTTTCATTTTGAAATCCTCCGATTTTTTGATTTTGCTTTGAAAATCGCAATCGGACGATTTCGCCGTAAATGAAAAAAGCCCGACCGCGGTCGGATCAAACCGCAATCAGGCATAAAAAGGCGCAAAAAATACGCCCCACAAGAATAAAGCCCTAATGGGTTCAATCCTTGTGAGGCGTGGATAACTTCTTTTTACAGATAGCTTCTGTTTCTGCACAACTTATATCACACCGTGCAGTTCGGTCTTATGGTTCTATACTGCCTCTGTCCACAAACGTGATACGTTTTTTGTTTTATTCAGTTGTATTCAACTGTCTGTCAACTGCCGACAGACCATACTATTAAAATTTATTCTTACTGACCCAAAGCTGCTTTCGGCGGCTCATAATCCTGCGGCCGCGCACTGATGTACAGCGCGCCGTTTTCATCTTTGCTCATAAGCAACGATGCCCCGCAGTTATGGCAAATCAATTCCGCGTCTTTACAGTTCTTTACCCGCATTTGGACTGTGTCGCAAAACGGGCATTTGAGTTCTGTTCTTTTTACCATTATGCTCAATCCTCCTTTACCCTTACTCAAATACGTTTTTATTTGGAATACCCGTTGTTCGGGTTGGGATTTTCCCTCACCAGGTAATCCCCGCATTTGGCATTTCCTGATTTATTTCGCAGGAATACCCGACATATTTCGACCGACAGCTACAAAACTTATCGGGGCTTGGTAAGAATTGCCGCTGTCTTTAATCGACAAAAGAGATTTTACATACCTGTCATTACTTGACCCTGTGAATTACATTATCGACAATACCGAGTATCGAACAATTCTCCGTCACAATATCCGGATAGTTTCTGTTCCCGTATTCGTCCACACTATCATTTGCGGCTCGTAATACGACCTTTCCTCTCTTGCGATAAAATATTTTTGCCGTAGCTTCGTTATCGATTAAAGCGACAACAACTTGTCCGTCTTCTGCAACAGCCTGTTTTTTAGCTACGATAATATCCCCATTATAGATACCTTTGTCTATCATGCTGTATCCTTTGGCATAAAGCATAAAATGCTCATCATTCCCAAACAGCTCTACGGGTAATTGAAAATTCCCCTCGATATTTTCTTCCGCTAATATCGGCATACCGCAAGCAACCGTACCTACAAGAGATACTGTTTTTGTTCTGCCTGAAAACAGACGAGGATCAATCGCAACCGCACCACCGTTATCTTTGTCTATAAGACCTCTGATTTTCAGCTGATTGATATATCTTGCAACAGTACCCGGATTTTCGATTCCTACACTTTTCCCTATCAATCTGTATGTCGGAGATTTGCCGTTTTCCGTTTGATACTGTTTAATATAATCTAACATTCTATTCAATATCTGTTCATTATACAGTTGCATTGACATATCTCCTTTTTCTTTTAGCGCAACAACCTGTTGCGTTATAAATATTAACATACAGAACTCCCTAAGTCAAGAGTTCCGTGCCGTTAAAATTTAAGGTGTCGCCATATAGCGACATCCTCCAACTGCTTGCATATTAGCTCTATTTCAAAACCAAACCTATTCTATCGTTCATTAAGGAAAAAGTAAATTGTAAACATTTCAATTATATAGAAAAGCACACCATTGATGAAGGTGTGCCTTTATTCGAGATAATACTTTAATCTGTTATGTAATCCTCTAAATTACACTGATACCTAATTGATTCCGTAGATGTCCTTTAATTGCGTAATATAATTTTTAATTTCGGTTATAACTTTTTGCGGAGAAATAACATTAAGTTTATCGCCAAAAGAACAGCACCAAGCAATAAACATAGGGCTAATCTGAACCGATATATTTAAGACAGCCGTTCCATTCCCTCTATCTTCAAGCTGAACATCCTCGCCGAATTTGTCCATAACCGCATCGATAAGAGAGTTCTCTATTACTATACTTACTCGCTCCTCTTTTCCTACGAACATTCCAAACACCTGTTTTCTGTGCTCGGAAATATTAAAACTACTGATACAGCTCGTCGGAGTAATATTATCACTCTCAACCTCAACAGATTCCATACGGTCAATACGGTAATGAGTTACATTTTTATATTTATCGCTATAACATACAAGATAATAATTATCGTTTGAAAAGATTGTCGCATAAGGATTGACAATATATCGTTTCTTTGCTTTGCGATAAACGCGCTCTCCATTGGCATTATAATCGAAATAAAAAAACGATACCTTCTTCTGTTCTATTATAGCGCGTTCGATCTCATTAACACTATAATAGATTGCTTCATTTGTGTGCTTTGTAATATTGAAACGCACTATGTTATTCTTTAAGAGTTCTGCTCTATGGCTACCTGCAAGATCTGCAATCTTGTCTACCAAGACCTCCGTCTTTTTCGGAGTTATGAAAGACGCCGCTTGCACAGCATCCAACAAAATGCGCAACTCTGGAACATCAAAACTACGGTCAACGACAAAATATTGATTACTAATTCCCCTGTTGTGCAGGATCTCATACCCAAAATCATTTAAGAGTTGAATATCCCTATAGACAGTTCTTCGATCACACTTTATTCCTTGATTTGCTAATTTTTGCAATAAAATTGGTGTCCCCATGGGGTTATCTTCATCTGTTTCTGTGCGGAGAATTTCCCATACCTTTAACAATCTAATTTTTGAAATATTATCATATCTCTTTTCCATAGCTATACCTTATTTAATTTTTATATCAATTTCAGAAAAAAGAAAACGTACGAAATTTAACAATCTCATATCTAAAATACTAATCAAGGGACACTTAAAATGTCTGCATCTTGGTCCTCCCAAAGTCCTTATCAACAACAAAATTCTTGATGTTAATAAGTAATAGCCTGAATAATATTTTAAGATTGTACTGAACTCGAAAATCCAAAAAAGAACTCTCCTTATATGATTGAACCACAGTCTCAAATTAAGTTTGAGACTGTGGCCGTTGTTCACCCTTAAAGCGTAACTATATTGAAGTCTAAATGTGCGAAAAATTAACAATATAAATACTGCAGTGCTTTTTACTAAAAAGAATATTTAAATATAATTATAGAATTTTAATCGCCAATAAATGTATATTTTCGCAGTTTGGAAGAATAATATACCGTATTTTCACCTCGGTTGGAAAATCAAATCGAATATAACGTGCAAAATTTTTGTCTCGCTCACATTTTCCAAATTTATACGACTTTCCCAAATCAAAATTATTTGCAGAATTATAGCGATCCGCATTCGCCATATCTTCTACAAAAAAGTCCCCAATATAAGTATATTCATAACAATTAAACCGAATGCATTCTTGAAAACTTCCCCATTCTGCTAAAAAAACAAACGCAATAGAAGAACAATACACGTCTAAATCAACAATTTGTTCTTTACACTTAATATTGTCATATTTTTCATTCGCGTCAATACTGAAAGAAATACCATTAATATAATATTTGCCATCGTCCTTTAACACTATGAATTCATCGCATCCAGAAGTTATATCTGCAATAGAATTTACACAAGTAGCCGAGAATCCCTTGTTATTATTATATTTTCTTACATCCAATAATCTTCCCTCAAATAATTTACGCGAATTACTTTCTATTCTATATTCCTCTATATTGACCAAGAGCTTTTTATATCCCTCATATAAATCTCCTATTCGTAATATAAACTTCTCTTTTGTATAGGAGTGCCCTTTTTTTAAGGTTCCCTTAACAATTAGCATCAACAAAGATACCCAAATTGCTTGTAAATTATTTAATTTGTAACGTAATATTTCCCACCTTCGATCTTTATTATATTTAATCAAATTAGAAAGAAATTGTATGTATTGATTATGCAAAACCATTCCTTGCATAAGCTTATCATACAGCGGAACATCAATAAAATCGTTAAATTCCTCTATATGAATTAAATTTGGATTTGATTTACACTTTTCAAAAAACAAGCTAAGATTATTTACAACATTTTTAATCCCTTCTTGACTAAACTCCAAATCAGCATAATTAAAATTATCTTTGCACTCCTTGATATTATCTATTAAAATAAAGAAATTGCACCTCGCGAAAAATTTTTCAATAGTGAGTTGGCATTTTTGTATTTCATTGTATGGATCTGTAATTGTAGCAATATGATCGTCAATATCGTTTAATAGAACAATATGACCTGATTGTTTTTTATCAAAATTACTATCCCACATTTCATAATGAGCATCGCAATTTACAATTAAATCTTGTCCATTTTTAAGCATATTTTGAGCATAGCTTATAAAATGTCTTTCCCCAATATCTTTTATATCTATTACTTTAAAGTCCAACCCTTGCTTTACATACTTCCCTTCTTCAAACATATAATATTTAATGTTATCACACACATCTTCGCTGCCTAGATTCTTGAACTCAAATTCTAAACAATTTCTATAGAACTTGATATAATCGATATGATATTTTTCAAAAAGCGTAGCCATAATATCATCCAAACAATTCGGAGTCTTTATTAAAGTTGGGGTAGCCTTAATTAATTTATATTCTAGCATTATTCACCTAATACAATGTATTTGATTAAAAAGTGCGGTATTTAAATAGAAGCAATCCAAAAATTTCAAAGTCCCATAAAGATATTTATCTTCCCCTCTTGGATCAAATTTTTCCAAGCACTAATGGTCACAAGTAATAGATTAAATTAGCTTTTATTCTCTTGACTACTATTTACAAGTCTGTTCGGTACCATTATTAAAATCTAATATATGCGAATAACTTGATTTGAATCTTTCCGAAGACTTATGCGCCACATGTATCACAAGGATATTTAAACCAAGAATCATTTCCTCTATTTTTTCTGCATTCTTTTTATCCAACGAAGAAGTTACTTCATCCAACAAAAGAACGCTTGGATTGTAATACAATGCACGCGCAAGAGCCAAACGCATTTTCTGCCCGCCGGAAATTTTGTTCACCTCTTCGTCAATAACAGTATCGATTCCTTCCGGCAAAGAATCGATCCAATCCTCCAATCCGCAAAATTCTATTACCTTTTTAAACTGCTCTTCGTCTCCTTTTTGACACAAATCGATATTATTACGAATGGAGTCATGAAAAATAAACGGATCTTGCTCCACGTACTGCAGCGCACCGCCGTATAAAACCTTTTCTTGAATATCCTGATATGACATTGAATCAAAATTAATGTTGCCTTCTTGCGGGATAATAAATTTAGCTAAAAGTTTAAGTAATGTACTTTTCCCGCTCCCGCTTTCCCCGATGATCAAATATTTTTCATTACACTTAAACGAGTAAGAAAAATCTTTCAGAATAAATTTATGACCGTTATATCCGAAAGAAACTTTGTTCAACCGAATAGCATCCTCTAATTTTAACTTTACGGATTGATCATCCTCGGTACTTTTTTTCACCATCAACAGCAATTGCTCACGCAACGGCTTTGACCCTTTAATCGCGGACACCTGCCCTGAAATGTTCGACAAAGGTGTAAAAAAGCTGTTGCCCAATTGCAGAACCGCCATCACCATTCCTACCGTGAGCAAATTGTTCAACGCCAAAAAACCTGCAAAAAGAACGCTGACTAATTGCAGAACGACAACCACCGCCATTGGCAGAGTTCCCGAAAGGACATAAGCAAATCCAAGTTTATTTTGACGTTTTATCAGCTTCTTATGATAATCATCTATTTTAGAATAATAAACAGTCTCTGCCCCACCAATTTTAACGCTGTATAAACCCGAAAAAATTTCTTTTATTCTGGCTGTATAATCCTTTAAATAATCGGTATATTCTTTTGTTGCCTTTGAAAGCGGCTTATGTAAGAATAATGGCAGCAACAAAACAATAATGAGTAAGACGCCCATAACTATAATCATTAAATAGTGGAGTACACTTAAATAAACTGCAGCACAGACAAATGTTACGACATTATCGATGATATCCAAACTATTTCTAAAATAATTATCTGTTATAAGCTGTACATCATTCGTCAATTCTGAAAGATATGTTCCCGTTTCTTTCTGCCCATAAATGCACACATTCATTGAAAAAATACCCTTCATGTAATCATTTTTTAGAAGCAACGAACAATGATTACAGAACTTTGTTGTCAGATACTCTTTTAACAGCATTCCAACAGCTAGCACAATTACATATACTACCGCGATTATAATAAAAATAATAAAATCGTGCGTCGTACTCTGTATATTAACCATATCAATGACGATTTGTCCGATAATGGCCAACCCGACAAACATAATAGCAATAACTGCCTTCAACAGCATTAGAGCAATAAAATAAAATTTATTAAAGAATAAATATTCGCTTATTCTATTCCCCTCTATGGTTCGCATTTCCTTATCTCCTTATCTTTTTATCTCTTTAT
>CALVBY010000072.1 GCA_944325905.1 Candidatus Gastranaerophilales bacterium
TCTACCTATGGGAGAGGGAAGAATTTTTTAGCGAGCTTTGCGAGCTTAGAAATTCGGGTGAGGGTCTATTTACTCGCCTACAATTAAAGCATCCGGGCCCACTATTTAAACAATTAAAATTTACACTTCCTAATACAATTACTTACAAAATTGAATTCTGCCATTTTCATGCGATAATCATATCATGCAATATTTTTTTTGAGGTAGGTTATGGAGTATAAATTAAAAGATACAGTTTCTAAAGACGCTTTCCGATACGGTTATTTGTTACAAAAAATATATCCTTATATAAAACCGCACTGGGGCAGAATATTAATAAACCTGATAATCGCAATTCCTTTGGGCTTGTTGGATGGCGTTGTAGCGCTTTCTTTAAGACCTTATATGGATTTGGTAATCAACGGCAACCCATCTGTTACATATACAATTATGGGGCACAACGTTCAGGTTCAATCAAGCTTTGCGGCGATAATTCCGATAGGTATAATCCTTTTTGCCGCATTTCAAGGGATTTTAAAATATTTAAGCCACTATTTGACAGATTGGTTAGGACAAAGAATTTCAAACTCCTTGAAGGTTGATTTATTTAAAAAACTTACCTCACTTGATCCGCAATTTTATGATGTAAATTCATCAGGACTTGTTTTGACAAGGTTCTTGTCAGACCCTGATGCTGCATCAAAAAGCATAATCTCAAACTTACAAACCTTTATATCCACAGCCTTTGGTATCGTAGGTTTAGTTGCGGTACTTTTATACAACTCCTGGCAGCTTGCAATAGTCGGTGTGACGATTATGGCTCTTGCGATTACGCCTGTTACTTTTATAAGAAAGAAAATCAAAAGCGTTTCAAACGCTACTATGGTTGTTGGCGGGAATATGACCACCAACTTCAACGAAACTTTTGCGGGCAACAAAATTATCGCGGCATATAATCTTCAAAACGACCAAAATCAAAAGTTCGAAAACCAAATTCACCAACAATTTGACCTCGCAATGTCGTTGACAAAACGTGTAGGCTGGATGTCACCGATTATGTATTTTGTATGCTCAATCGGTATAGCTTTGGTATTTTGGTACGGAACCCACCTTATTTTGACCGGAGTTTTGACAGCGGGCAGCATGATGTCTTTCGTAACATCTCTATTACTTTTATACAAACCTGTCAAAAACTTGGGCAACACTCTGACAGGACTTCAAACAACCTTTGTTGCAATGGGTCGTGTGTTTGAGTTGTTTGACCTTGTGCCTTACATCAAGGATGAACCTAACGCGCTTGAGCTTCACGGGTTAAATAATGATATCAATTTTAATAACATTTCATTTGAATATGAACCCGGCTTGCCTGTCTTGAGAAATATTAACTTAAGAATCAAAAAGAATGAAACCATAGCTCTTGTGGGTAATTCAGGCGGCGGAAAGAGCACTTTGGTTAACCTTATCCCGAGATTTTATGATGTGAAAAGCGGTGCTATTGAATTTGACGGAATTGATATAAGAAATTACACACTGAAATCTTTAAGAAATCAAATTTCTTTCGTATTCCAAGACAACTACCTTTTCTCAGGCACAATAAGAGAAAACATCTTAATGGGTAATGAAAGTGCAACGGAAGAAGATATTCAAAAAGTTGTTAAAATGGCACATTTGGAAGATTTTGTATCAACTTTGGAAAAGGGTCTTGATACATACGTAGGTGAGCGCGGAACCACATTATCAGGAGGTCAAAGACAACGTGTCGCTATTGCAAGAGCAATGATAAAGGATGCACCGATTGTTATTTTGGATGAAGCTACATCAGCTTTGGATAACGAATCGGAAGCAGTTGTACAAAAGGCTTTGGATAACTTAATCCAAAACAAAACAGTCTTTGTAATCGCACACAGACTTTCCACAATCAAAAACGCCGACAGAATTGCGGTTATAAACGAAGGAGAACTTGCAGAACTCGGCACACACGATGAGCTTATGCAAATCAATAACGGTAAATACAAACACTTATACGAAATGCAATTTAAAAATCAAGAGGAAATATGCTAACACTAATTATTAAAAAATGGGTTGAACCCTACAAACTTTTGGAAACAGTAAAAGAAAATGCTGAAGTTGAAGAAATCACTTTTGACGGTTCAAACAAGAGCATTTTGAAAAACCATTTTCTAAAACAAATTAAAGAAACAAAATGTTTCGGACTTTACATGAAAAACGTCAACAAGTTCTATCTTGTAGATACCGCAAGTAACGTAAAAGAGCTTGTAACAAAGGAATTTAACCTAACAGAAAACGATTACGAAATAAGCGACGATGACAACAAACCGTTTGACGTAATCGATTCAGGTGAAGCTGAAGCATCCATATTAAGTTATTAATTAATATTTTGTAACAAAAACGCAATTTCCCCTTAATATAAACCTTTATAGATATATAGAGGAAAAATTAAGGGGACAATTTTGAGCATTTGGGGATTAAATAACATTTTTAATCAATATCAACCGATATTTGGCGGTGCGACACCTCTTGGCTCTTTGGCGCAAAATTTTTCAGCCTTCACACCGGCATTCAACTGCGGGTATTTTCCGTTTAATTTTTACAGTCCAAATTATCCTTATACAAACTCTATATTCAGCGGCGGATTTCCGGCACAAAATAGCTTCAACTTTATGCCGGCATTGAATTTTACAGCACCGATGTTTAATTTTGCAACCCCAAGCATCACGGCTCCGAGCTTCCCAACACCAAGCTTCTCACCGGCGCCGACAGGACTGTTTGATTTCCTAAAAGTTACAACAACAAGAACAACTCAAACTCCGGCTCCGCGAAGAACTTCAACAACAATAAACACTGAAACAAATCTTCCGACACTCAAAAAAGCAGGATATAATACACAAAAAGCTTCCCGCTTAGCAAGTGAAATTGCAAAAGTATCAACAGAAGGCGGTTTTGATAACTACTGTGCAAGACACGTAAAAGAAGCAATAGAAGATGCCGGACTCGGCACATACCAAAGCGGTCATGGATACCAAATGGCAGGAATTTTACAAGGCAACAAAAACTTCAAAGAAATTTCAACAAAAAATATAGACCTGTCCTCACTTCCTGCAGGCTGTGTATTAGTTTATGACAGAGGCGTTGCAGGCTACAGCTCAGATTACGGTCACACAGAAATCACTCTCGGCAACGGAACAGCTGCAAGCGGCGGTATTACACATAATATCAGACAAGGCGCTCGAGTTTTCGTACCAGTGTAGTGACGGATTCTTGAAGATTTGAAAGCGTGGAGTTATTTTCAATAACAAAATCCGATTTTGGGATTTTAATCTCCTGCGGGATTTGAGAATCCAGCCTTTTTTGGGCGTAATCTTTTGTGTATCCGTTCCTTTTCATAAGCCTTTCGAGCCGAATTTTGTCATCTGCCGATACAAAAATAATTTTGTCAAACAACCCCTCCATGCCTGCCTCAAAAAGCAGTGGAATTGCGACAAAAAGAAGTTTTTCGCTTGAATTTTCCGCAAAAAAGTTCAATATTTTTTCTTTAATCAAAGGATGGACGAGAGAATTTAGCTTTTCGAGCTGTTTTTTGTCATTAAAAACAACCTTGCCCAACTTTTCGCGAGAGATTTTGCCGTTTTCAGTAACTGAAAAGTTTGAAAATGCCTCTTGAATTTTTTCAGAATACTCCAAAAGCACCTCATGTCCTGCCAAATCCGTATCAAAAACCTTATATCCCAAAGATTGCAAAACCCTTTGGACCTCGGATTTGCCAGATGCAATATTTCCGCAAACAGCAACTTTAAGCATTTTCTTCAACCTTATCCAAAAAACTTTTCAATTCTTTAATCTGACGAGGATTAATCGGCTTGAATTCACCGCGTTTCAGCCCGTCCAAAACAATGGTCGCATGCCTGATTCTCTTAAGTGATTTGACCTCATAGCCAAAATGCTCAACCATCTTTCTGATTTGTCGGTTCATGCCCTGATAAAGGATTATATGAAGCGAAGTCTCCTTGCTAGTCATATCAAGCAGAGTCACATCAGCGTAGGCGATTTTTCCGGGTTCAATCTCAATACCGCGCGCCATTTCCTCAAGCTCTTTTTTCTGCATCTTACCGCTTACATTTACCAGATAGGCTTTAGGCACTTTAACAGACGGGTGAGTAAGCTTATTAATCAAATCGCCGTCATTTGTTAAAATCAAAAGCCCCGTAGAATCCTTATCCAGCCTTCCGACAGGTTTTAGGTTGTATAATTCTTCAGGAAGCAGATCATAAATCGTCTTTCTTCCCTTTTCGTCATCACAAGTGGTTATATACCCAGCGGGCTTATAAAATCTGTAATAAAGATGCTTTACAGGTCTGATAAGTTTTTGGTTAACAAAAACCTTGTCCTTTTCGCCCACAATAAACCCAAGCTCCGTGACCTTTTTGCCGTTCACCATAACAGCGCCGCTTTCGATAAGCTCATCGGCTTTTCTTCTCGAGCAAACCCCTGAGGACGCGATATATTTGTTTAGACGTGTGCCGGACATTTTAAAGCCTCTTCAAAAACCTTATGCAAACATTCCGGCATTTTTCTGTATAGTTTGCCGTCATTGTTTATTGCAACAACATCAAATTCAGCTTCGATAAACAACTTTCCGCTTTCTTTTGACTTGACGGTTTGTTTAAAGGTTACGGAAAGCGAATTGAATTTTTCAATCCAAGTTTCAACAACCACAATATCATCAAGCTTTGCGGAAGCCTTATACTTAACATTCATATTAACCACAGGCAGCACAATATCGTTGTTTTTAAGCTCAATAAGGTTGTAGCCTCTGTCTTCACACCACAAAACTCTGCCCTGTTCAAGCCATCTGAGGTATGCTCCGTGCCAAACAACACCGTAAGCGTCAGTGTCAGCATAAAAAACTTTTTGTTCAAATACGTGTTTCATAAAACTATTATAGCATAAAATGATTTGTTAACCTTATTTGTTAACCAACGGAAACAATTTCACACACTACCAAGGATAATCGTCCGCTATCTTCCAACCGTCATACTGGATTAGTGCTCCGCAATAGTATCCTGCATAATATCCATACTTGTTATCTTTTGAACATCCGTAATAACCAAAGTTAAGTTCCGCGTCATCGCTACCTTCCTCTGGACCACTTTGTGTCAAACAATCTCTACCGTTCGTACAAGTAGGATAATTCCAAAAATTAATGTATGAATTTCCTTTTTTACCCCAAGAGTTACCGTCAAATACGAATATGTCTCTACCTATTCTATTTGGGCCGGCAAGGCCGTTTATATCTGCATAAATCCAAAAATATCCGGTACCATAACCGTTAAAGAACAATAACATACCATTTGACAAAAATACTACATGAAAATAACTAACGTTACCTTGGCCCTCACCACTTAGATTTTTTACAGAATATTTCGGATATTCATCTTCAAACTCATCACGACTATACATCTTGGCTGAACGCAAGTATGGAAGGTAATATTTTTTTATAAATTCACCGGTAGAATCTAAATTATTAAACTCAGGAAAAGTCCAATTTGCCATAGGTCCGTTTTCAACTTCGGATAACCTTACAGTATTATTCAAAATAGAATAAACTTCTTTTAAGCCCGATATTGTTTGCTTTTTTTGGTAATTTGTAACCAAATTCGGTATCGTCAAAGCCGCTACAATACCTATAATCGCCAAGGTTATCAATACTTCTGCTAATGTAAAACCTTTTTTAAAACTATACTTCCTCATATATGAATTATAGTTTTTATGAAGAATAGTGTCAAGCTGCTTGCTATATCTACTTAAAGGAGTTGCCCCCCCCCGTTATGTTTCCTTAAATATGTCATGATAACCTCCTTTATGATAGTTAATTATACACGATTAGAGATAATCGGGCAATACATTTTTTCGACGAAACAAAATAAATTAAAAAAGAAAGGAGAAAACTATGCGATACAGATGTTTGGTATGCCAATGGGTATATGATGAAGAAAAAGAGGGCAAAAAATTTGACGAACTACCGTCAGATTGGGTTTGTCCAGCATGCAATGCAAGCAAAGATCAATTTGAACTAATCAATGAGGGATGCGAGGGAGAAAAGTAAAAAAACATAACGTCTTAAGATTTTTTACAAAAAGTCTTGACGGTAATTTTTTTTTATCATAGACTTAAGGAGTAAGGCAACTAGCCGCTCCTTTTTTATAAAGTAGCAAAAGCCGATAA
>CALVBY010000073.1 GCA_944325905.1 Candidatus Gastranaerophilales bacterium
TTAAACGGCCGAACTCATATTTGGTAAAAGGTTAGTGTGTAGGAGAAAATAAAGAAAAAGAAAATGGTTTATACTTCACTTATTCCACTCGCTTAAGTATATATAACGGATATATGTTGTTTTTTTACATTTGTTAATGTTTTTATAAAATTAGGAATTTTTAAGCTGTTAATATGAAATTGCAATAAAAACATTTTTCAAGTAAAATGTTTACCAAAGGGGATATGGAATATGAAAATTGAGGCTAAAAATCTTATTAAAATATATGGTGACAGAAGTGTTGTGAATGATGTCTCTTTTGAGGTTAATAAGGGTGAAGTTGTTTGCCTTTTGGGACCAAACGGAGCAGGTAAAACTACAACATTTTATATGGTTGTAGGATTAGTTAAGCCAAATAAGGGCAGCATTATGCTAAATGGTGATGATATCTCAGCTTGGCCTATGAACGTAAGAGCAAAGGCAGGTATCGGATATTTGCCGCAAGAAGCTTCAATATTTAGAAAATTAACTGTAGAAGAGAATATAAAACTTGTTTTGCAAATGAATGAAAAGCTTACTGAAGATGAGAAAAAGCGTAAGCTGGAGGAGCTTTTGACGGAATTCGGTGTTTTGCGTTTACGTTCTTATGCTGCCGTTTCTTTATCCGGTGGGGAAAGAAGAAGGGTTGAAATTGCAAGAGCTTTGGCTGCGAGTCCTGATTTTATGCTTTTGGATGAACCGTTTGCAGGTATTGACCCGATTGCTATCGGCGAAATCAAAGACAATATCCGTAAGATTTCTGAGGATAAAGGGTTGGGTGTATTGATTACCGACCACAACCCAAAAGCTACGCTATCTATTACAGACAGGGCTTATGTAATTTTTGACGGAAAAATTAAAATTCAAGGTAAAAGTTCCGATGTTGCTGTTGATCCTGTCGCTAAAGAATTCTATCTTGGAAAGGATTTTGCACTATAATGAAAATCCCAAAAATTACAATATACGACAGATACATATTTATGCAAGTTTTGATGGCGACTTTTGTTGCTATATTGCTTTTTACGATTGTATGGATCGCACCTGAGATGCTATTAAATACTATCAAAAAAACTTTAGCTGGGGATTATGGTGTAAAAACAGCTATTTTGGTTCTTTTCTTTGAGTTGCCGAAAATTTTAGGAAAGGCTTTTCCGGTTGGGCTGTTGCTGGGTACATTATTTACTTTTGATAAATTAAGTAAGGACTCTGAATTGACAATTTTCAGGGCTGTTGGACTTTCTTTTTCAAGAATCATTGCACCTGTTGTTGTATTAAGTTTGATAGTCACTTACCTTTGTTATTTCACCGGCGATAAATTAATACCTTATGCTGCGTACAAAATGGGTAGAATACATGGTAAGGCTCAATCAACGCAATTTATTTACACCCAAAAAGACAAAAATGGACATCCGACTCAAGCAGTTGTTGTTTCAAAATCAAGAATTAAAAATTTGCATAACGTAATTGTTTTAGACTTTTCAAGTGAGGTTTATTCGGATGTTCACCAATTATCTAATATTTATTATGCGAAAAGCGGATATGCAGGTGATGATAATTGGGTTTTAAATGATATAGTTAGGTACAAAATCTCTAGTGACGGAATTTTTACTAATATAGGTAAGTATAAGCAGATGACTGTGTTAGATCCTGAATCTGCAAAAAATGCTTATACTCTGATGGCTTATTCTACGAAAAAAGAACGTGAAATAAACAATAGAGACCTTCACAATTATATCAAATTATTGAAAAAAGAGGGTATGGATGAAGAATATAGGTATATGCTGAATAAATATTTGCAAAGATTTTTCCATCCGTTTGTTTGTATATTACTTGCGATAATGGGTTGTCTTTTAGGTTTTAGCAAACCAAGGGAGCAACGTTTAGTAGGGTTTACAATTGCAATTGGCTGTATATTTGTTTATTATATTACGCTGCCATTTTTCGATTTATTGGCAGAAAAGGGCGTTTTGCCGCCTTTGATTACGGCATTATTCCCGCCGGTTGCATTTTTGTCAGCAATTATAGCGTTTTACAAATCAAAGGATTTATGATGAAAAAAATAATTGTTTTGTTATTAATTTGTTTATCTGTGAATTTGGCCAATGCCAAACCTATTGAAATCTCGTATGAGGATGGGATTTACCATATAATTTTGTCCGGTGATAAAATCAAAAAACGTATTGAATTTGTGGCATCAGAGAGTCTTATGACAAATAAAGAAGCACATGTGAAGGGGCGCTCAGAGTTGACAATTAATGCAGGGTATTTTGATCCGGAAAACGGCAAGACAATTTCTTATGTAGTAACTGACAGAAATACGGCTGTTGATCCGAGATTTAATGAAAATATATACAGAAATCCTGTTTTGAATAGAAACATAGACAAAATTTTTGACAGAACCGAATTCAGGGTAGTTGAGTGCAGAAATAAATATGAATATCAAATTGTTCCACACAGTAACAGTGTTGATTTCGAGTGTAATATTATAACCTCCGCTCAAGGTGGGCCTATGATATTACCTGAACTCAGACTGGAAGAGGAATTCTTTGTGGTAAAGGATAAAGATGGCAACGTGATAAGAGAATCCGCGTCAGTTTTGCATAAAGTTGCAAGAACAATAATAGGAATAAAAGACGGTGATGCACATATTTTGATAATTACCGACAAAAACCCGATGGATTTATATGAAGTGCAAAAATTATGCAAAAAGCTTGGCTTTGAAAGAGCAATGGCTTTTGATGGCGGAAGTTCCACTTCAATGAATTATAAAAATGATATTGAAGTTATATCAACCGTCGGCGACGGTGGCGGAAGGTTGTTAAAATCATTTATGATTGTCCGTAAGAAATAAAATTGAAAAATAAATTTGTATAAAAAAACTCCGGCATTCGACCGGAGTTTTAATATTTTAAATCTTTTTATTTTACAAAGTAGCTTGCGCTGACATTTGCATATATTTTTATCAAGCCTGTTTCAATAGGTGTTCCGCCCATTGCGGCTTCAGAATCAGCAACAGCACTTTTTGCCATCATGTTGTACATTATCCTTTGTGATACACCTGAAGTGTTACAGCTTGCATTAATTGATTTGGTCCCTGTAACTTGGGTTCCGGCTGCTTTTGCCAAAATATCAGCTCGGACTTTTGTTTTTGATGTTGCTGTCGCAAGAAGTGCATCGCATTCTTTTTCGTATGATGATAATGTAAAGTTCAAGTTGTCTATATTTGTTGCCCCGAGTGCGATTGCCTTGTCAATTATTGTGCTTGCTTTATCTATAGATTTTGTGTGAACAATTATTCTGTTAGAAACTTCATATTTGTCAAAATTACGTTTCCCGCTTGAATATGTGTATACCGGTTGAGCACTAAAATCAGAGGTCTTTACCCAATCGCCATTTGCAGGGGTTATGAGAGTCTTCATTGCTTCATATAGTTTGTCTGAAAGCTCTTTATTTTTTGTAGTTGCTGTTTGCATTGACTTGATATCAGATGTTACAACTGCAATTGAAATTTCTGCGGTGTCAGGGGAGAGTTCTTTGTTCGCGGTTGCTGTTGCACTTACAAAACCTCTTTCAGCTTCTGCAAAAGCGGTTGTTGAGAATAACAAGCACAATACAGCAGCCGATGCTAAAATTTTCTTCATATAAATCTCCTTTACTTTGTCAAAGATTCATGATTAGAATCTTCTTTATCATCTTGTGTTTCTTGCTTTTTTAATTCTTCAATATCTTTAAGCATCATTTTATTAATCATTCTTGCCTGAGATTGCATTCTTACACGTTCCATAAGAACATTAAGCTCTTCCTCGTTCAGTTCTTTCGGTGTTGCAAATGAGACAGCAACTCGTTGTTTTGATGCAATAAAATAGGTTAAAGCTATAATTGCCCATAAAAGAACACCTTGAAATAAATTTATCTGAGGAAAACTATTTTCGGCAAAGTGATTCCATATGTTCATTGCAACAAATCCTGGAAAGGCAATGAACCCTGCAGCTAAGCAAGTTACTATAAAAAGGGCTGTTAATATCCCTCTAAAACCGTTTATTTGTATTATTTTTGCATTCTTTTTCATAAATCTTCCCTTATCATTTCAAGAAATTCATCTTCTGTCAATATTATAACACCTAAATCTTGAGCTTTGTCTAATTTTGAGCCCGGGTTTTCTCCTACAAGTACAAAGGATGTTTTTTTAGATACTGAAGAAGATGTCTTGCCGCCTAATTTTTTAATAATTTCAGACGCTTCATCTCTTGTCATATTTTGTAATGTTCCTGTCAAAACAAAAGTTTTACCGGCCAATTTGTCAGATTTTGGAAGTGCTTTTGACATAGGGTTTACATCCAATGATTTTAATTCTTCTATCATATGTAAGTTGTGGTCGTCATGGAAGAATTCAAAAACGGATTCGGCTATCTTTTGTCCAACCCCATCAATTTTTGATAATGTTTCAATATCAGCATTTTTGATATCTTCAAGAGAAGAAAAATTTTCAGCCAAAATCTCTGCTGTTTCTTTGCCTACATGTCGCATAGCGAAAGCTGTCAGCAAGCGGTTTAATGGCCTTGTTTTGCTTTCTTGAATTGATGTGTACATATTGTAGGCGGATTTTTCTTTAACACCTTCTAATTGCATAAAATCCTGCATTGTTAATCTGTATAAGTCAACAGGGTTGCTTATAAATCTTTCATCATAAAGTTGTTGTATGATTGCAGGACCTATAAAATCAATATCCATAGCATCTTTAGATACCCAAAATTCTATTTTGGCCGTTAATTGTTGAGAGCAGTTTTTACTTTCGCAGTATAAATTCACTTCTCCATCTCTTTCAACAAGTAAAGAATCGCATGCGGGACATCTTGTTGGCGGAATATATACAGGTAACGTTTCGTGTTCCGGTGTGTCCATAACCTTTACTACTTTCGGAATAATTTCAGCAGCTTTTTTTACTAAAACTGTATCACCTATTCTCACATCCAACCTTTTGATTTCGTCAAAATTATGGAGACTAGCTCTTTGAACGGTACTTCCTGCAAGATGAACAGGTTCAAGGATAGCAACAGGTGTAACCGCGCCTGATTTTCCTATGTTTAATTCAATATCAAGGAGTTTTGTTGAAACTTCCTCCGGCGGGAATTTAAAAGCTGTTGCCCATTTAGGAGCTCTGGATGTGAAACCCAAATCTTCTTGGCAAGACAAACTGTTTACTTTGATAACAACACCGTCTGTTGCATAATTAAGGTCAAATCTTTTTGTGGCCCACTCATTACAATAATCTATTGCTTCATCCATATTTTTGCATAATCTTATATTCGGATTGACTTTGAAGCCGAGTCTTTTGAGGTACATCATACCTTCATAATGAGTCTTAGGCGCATTTGGAACGTTTTCAAATACGGATGAATAAACAAAAATTGACAAATCCCTTTTGGCTGTAATCGTACTGTCAAGTTGCCTTATTGAGCCGCTTGCTGCATTACGTGGGTTTGCAAAAACTTTTTCGCCCTTAGCCAAATTTTCTTCGTTTAATTTTTCAAATGAAGTTTTTGGCATATAAATCTCGCCTCTAACCTCAACATCAACAGGTTCAAAAAGCTTTAAAGGTATTGCTTTTACAGTTTTTAGATTTGTTGTAATATCTTCACCGGTAACCCCGTCACCTCTTGTTACTCCGCGTACAAAAATCCCTTTTTCGTATGTTAAAGCTATTGCAAGACCGTCAATTTTAAGTTCACAAACTAAATCGATATTATTGCCGCACTCTTTTGTAACGCGTTCATACCACTTTTTGAGTTCTTCATCGTTATAAGTATTGTCAAGGCTATATAAGCGATATTTGTGTTTATACGGGAAGAATTTTTCACTAAT
>CALVBY010000074.1 GCA_944325905.1 Candidatus Gastranaerophilales bacterium
TAATTAGGGTGGCAGTGATTAAGGGCAGATATACGATATTGCTGTGCATAACCCCAAGGAGTTTTTATAAAAACAGGTTTTATAATATTTCCAATTATTTTATGCATGGGTTCTAGAATGTATCTTTTGCCGTATTTTATGTTAATGTATTCTGTTATTTGTTCTGTGCAAAGGTTTCCGGCACCACGTCCCATGCCGAGTATAGTTGAATCTATTATTAGATTGCGTTTTTTGGGAGTGTCTATTATTTTTTTTGCATTTGTGTAAGAAAGTTCAAGGTTGTTGTGCGAATGCAGGCAGATCGTAATACTTTCATTTAGATTTTTGTCAATTATTGCATATAACTCATCTAAATCATTTTCATTTAAAGATCCTGTGGAATCAACGATTGTAAAACCGAAGGGCATAATATTATTTATATCGTTTAGAAGTTCAATAATTTCATTTTTATAATACTCATCAATAAATGTTGGATTTATGAATAAGTTATATCCTTTCGATTTTAGTTCTCTGCAGTATGCAAGAGCTTCTTTTTTTTGATTTTTTTTGAATATAAGTCTAATTCCTTTAACTGGTGCATTCTCGGCATTTGGAACTTTTTCGATTGGGAAATTGCCGTATTTTATCATTGCAACAAGTTTTTCTCGGGAAACATTATTAGGAATGAATCTATTTATATCATCAAATGTATTGAAAAGGGTTTTGTCTTTGTTATGTGCTCCAGCTGATAAAAATCCGGTCTCGATCAGGTCAATTCCTGCTTTATTAAGTAGATATATTATTTCTTCTGCGGTTTTTTCTCCAAACTCCCAATTGTTAATGTATCCGCCGTCACGTAGAGTGCAATCAAGAATTTTGAGATTGTTTGTATATTTTTTTTGTTCGGATATTTTTGTTGTTCCCAAGTTTGTACTCATATCTTTATTTGCCTGGTTTAAATCTTATTTTTTTCAATTACATATTAAAAGAAAGAAAAATATTAAACAAGGCTAAATTATTAAATGTTTCATGTTAAACCAAACCTTCTTTAAGTGCTTTGACAGCTGCCTGAGTTCGGTCATCAACAACTAATTTTTGAATAATATTACACACGTGTGCCTTTGCGGTGTGTTCTGAAATTGTTAATTCTTTGGCAATTTCGTTATTAGATTTGCCGTCTACGACAAGTTTTAAGACCTCATATTCACGTTGGGTCAAATTTGCGTGTTGCTCCTTAAACATTGCTCTGGACATTTGGCGTGGCGGAACTACACCGCAGTTTTTTTCTCTCAAAATTGGAACAACTTGCGGATCCAGCCACATAGCGCCTTCTTTAACAGTTTTTATTATCATTTTTAGAATTTCGATATTAATATCTTTCATTACGTATGCGCAAGCTCCCGCATGAAGGGAATCTATTACATCATTTTCGCTAATATGTGATGTCAGCATTATAACTTTTGCATTGTTGTTTAATTCTAAAATTTTTTTTGTAGCATCTATTCCTGACATATCTGGTAATCCTATATCCATCAACGTTATATCAGGATGTACTATTTTATATTTTTCAATTGATTCTTTTCCCGATTGTGCTTCTGATACTACTTCCAATTCGTCAATTTCGTCAAATAGTGACTTAAGTCCTACTCTCATAAGTTTATGGTCTTCTACAAGTAAAATTTTTATTGGTGGTATATTCATTCCTTTCCTCCTTATTTTCTTCTGTTATTATTATTTATATGCTTTGTGATGGTTTGACGTATCCCCTTAACCATATTGAAAGAAGGCAATATTAATTCTGTATATTTGTTAAACATAATTTGGATTAAAATGGGATTTGTTTTTTGTTGTTAAATTTAAAATAAAATTCTTAATAAAAACTTAAGTTTGTAGGGTAGAAATTTTATTCCTTTTGGTTTACAATATTGTGGATGAAGAAAAGGGATGAGAAATGAAATACTCCAAATATTCAGTCGTAATAATAGGTAGCGGTATTGCAGGTTTATATGCAGCTTTGAAATTAGAGCAGCAGATGGATTTGCAGGATGGTATTTTGCTTATAACAAAATCCAAACTTGGTGAGAGCAACTCAAGGTATGCTCAAGGCGGTATGGTTGCTGTAATGAAGGAAAATAAAGCAGATTCAACAGAATCTCATATCACTGATACAATAAAAGCCGGAGCGGGTTTAAGTGAATTTAATACTGTAAAGTTTATTTCAGAACATTCGGATTCTGTTGTAAGAGATTTGTTGAAATTTGGAGTAGAATTTGATAGAGATGAAAATAACAACCTATGTTTTACTAAAGAAGCTGCTCACAGTGTAAGAAGAATTCTTCATTCAGGTGGAGATGCAACAGGAAAGATGATCGAAAAATCTTTGACAAAAGATGTTGCAGAAAATGAGAACATAGATGTCTACGAACAAACAGAGGCTGTAGAGTTACTTGTTAACGCAAATAAAGAATGCAAGGGTGTTGTTGTATTTAATGATTTGACACATGAATACGAAACTATATATAGCTCAGCCGTAATTTTGGCAACAGGTGGATTGGGACAATTGTATAAATATACAACAAATCCGGCAGTTGCAACCGGTGATGGCATAGCTTTGGCATATAATGCCGGTGCCGTTTTGCAGGATTTGGAATTTATTCAATTTCACCCTACCGCACTTGCTATTGACGGTGATGAAAACAGATTTTTGATATCTGAAGCTGTTAGAGGTGAAGGTGCAAAATTAGTTGATGCTGACGGAATTGAATTTATGCATAAGTATCATGAAAAACGCGAATTGGCACCAAGAGATATTGTAACTCGTGCAAATTACAATGAAATGATGGAAAACAATATTGATCATGTATATCTTAATGCAACTTGTATTGATAAAGAAAAATTGGCAGAAAGATTTCCAAATATTTCAAGAATATGTGCAGAAAACGGCATAGATATAGCACATGATTTTATTCCTGTTGCGCCTGCAGCACATTATTCAATGGGTGGTATAAAAACGGATATAGAAGGAAGAACTACAATAAAAGGTCTTTATGCGATTGGCGAAGTGGCGTCAACGGGTCTTCATGGCGGAAACAGGCTTGCAAGTAATTCACTTTTGGAGTGTGTGGTTTGTGCATATGAGGTCGCAAATTTCTTGAAAGATAAGGAATTGAAAACTCCAAAACAAATTGATGAAGATTTGAAGTCAATTATTGATAAGTACTCAAGAGATTTATTGATGGAAGAATTAGATATAGATTCTTTGAAGCACGAGCTTCAAGATATTATGTGGCGAGGAGCTGGAATATTACGTAGCGAGAAAACTTTGCTAAATGCACTGGAAGAAATACGTATTTTAGCCAGAAAATTTCCAAGAAGTACAAAATGTTTGAGTAAAGAAGAATACGAATTTAAAAATATGCTCTTGGTTTCTAAATTGATTATAAATTCAGCTTTGCAAAGAAAAGAGTCTAGAGGAGCACATTATAGATTGGATTATCTGAATACTGATGAGGTAAGTCGCCATAGTTTAATAACAAAAGAAGAAGGAGAGTTGAGCTTTGTTAAGTAGTTTTTATGTAAAAGAACATGTAAAAGAAGCATTAAAAGAAGATATAGGTTTTGGCGATATTACAACAGAAAATCTCGCTAGTGACGATGATTATTTAAAAGGGGAATTGAATACCCGTAGTGATGGTATTTTATGTGGTTCCGAAGTTTTTAGAATAGTTTATCAAACATTGTCTAATGAGATAAAAATAAAATTTTATTATAAAGATGGAGATAAAATCAAAAAGGGAGATAAAATTGCCGATATAGAAGGTCCTGCAAAATATCTTCTTATGGGTGAAAGAGTTGCATTAAATTACATTCAACGTATGTCCGGTATTGCGACTGAAACAGGAAAATACCAAGATGCAATCGGTGATTATCCGGCAAAAATCGTCGATACAAGAAAAACAACACCAAATTTCCGTGCTTTTGAAAAATATTCGGTAAAAGTCGGTGGTGGAGCTTTACATCGATTTAATTTGTCAGATTGTGCGATGATAA
Source organism: Candidatus Gastranaerophilales bacterium (assembly GCA_944325905.1). Lineage (GTDB taxonomy): Bacteria > Cyanobacteriota > Vampirovibrionia > Gastranaerophilales > Gastranaerophilaceae > SIG32. The sequence goes on from CALVBY010000074.1 coordinate 4,030, forward strand.
AAGATAATCATATAAGACTTGCCGGCTCAATTACTAATGCTGTAAAAAAATTAAGAGAAAATATATCCCATGCTCATAAAATAGAAGTTGAGTGTGACACGTTAGAACAAGTAAAAGAGGCTTTGACAACGGATGTTGATATAATTATGTTGGATAACATGGACATTGATACCATGAAAACAGCATGCCAATTAATTAATCATAAGGCTATAGTTGAAGCAAGCGGTAATGTAAAGCTCGATACAGTTAGAGAAATTGCATCTACGGGTGTTGATATTATATCTTCCAGCGCTATAGTTGCAAAAGCCCCAACATTGGATTTGGCTTTGGATATGTAAAAATTTTATAAAAGTGTTACTTTCACACTATTTGTAAAGATGGATTTTTTAATATATAGTTGGATTTGGTTATAAATTTTGGATGAATTGTAAACTTTTTTAAAACTTTTGGCAATTTTTATTTTGCTTTGATTTAGAATAATTGTATAGATAGTTAGTGATTGGTGGAAGATGAAAATTCATTCGATAAAATATGATACTTCGCTCAAACAGGGATACCATTCGGGTTCGGGGAATCCTGTAGGTATTGAGAAGGAGTATAATGCGGGGTTACGTGAAAATATAAACAGAGGATATAGTGTAGCATTTAGCGGCAGCGGAGCGAGTAGAAAAACGAGCGAAGCTGCCGCTAAAGTTTTTGACAAATTAGGAAACAAATTTACTGATAAAATCTTCAGATCTCCAAAATTTAAAAAGTTGCTGGAGGTATTCGAAGAAAAAACGGTAGTTGCTCAATCATTGGTTGCATTGGTTGTTGCAGGTGTTTTGAGACCTGCTACCAATATGGCGATGGCGGGTAAAAATGATAAAGAAGATAGTATGTATGCAGCTGCACACGCGATATCTTCAGCCGTAATTGGTTTTATAGTTTCAGCTACTGCTATGGCTCCGTTTGATAAAGCGTTCAAAAAGATTAAGGCAGAACCTCAAAAATACCTTAAGGGGCTTGAAAAACTGTTTGACGTTAAAGAAATTGGTAAACGTAAACTTGAAAAATCAAAACCTTATAAAAATATCAGTAAGGTTGCTCAAATGATTCCGGATTCAATTGTTCTTGGTATTCCAAAGGCAATGCTTACGATTGCTTTAATCCCTCCAATATTAAAGTATGTTTTCGGATTGGAAAAGAAACCAAAAAATGCAGTTCAAAATAACAATTCTAACATGGCTTTTGAAAATAAATTTGCACAAGTTTCATTGGCTAAATTTATAGGAGGGAAAAACTAATGCAAGTTAATTTTCAAACGGTTAATTCAAATAATAATTTTAGAAATACAAAAGCTACATCCTTCCAAGGGGTGCCACCGGTTAGATCAAAATTATTTGATCCGGTGACGAAACAATATGATAACCTGACTGAATTTATTGCAAATAAATATTATGCAGCAATTTATAAAAGTCCATTTGCTAAATGGTTCATTGATAAAACAAAAAGTGTGAAAAATATGACTACTCACATGTCTGCAATTGGTGCAACATTAATTTCAGGTATGTATACAGTAAGAACTTTGCAAAATGATAAGTTGGATTCAGAAAAACGTAAAACATTGGCATTAAATGATGTTATGACTTGGGGATTATCAACAGCCGGTTCGTACTTTATTGACAACAAGTTGGCTTCTTGGTGGGATAGAGTTACTAATAGGTTTACAGCAAATTATTTGTTAGATAATCCAAGAGCAAAGCGTCTAAGAACTTTAGGTGATTGGGATCCTGCACATCTTCAAGAAATGATGGGTAAAAAATTCTCAATGGATGC
>CALVBY010000075.1 GCA_944325905.1 Candidatus Gastranaerophilales bacterium
TGTAATCAGCACTTCTGCCAATGTGAAACCATTAGAATGAATTTTCATTTATGCCTCCGATTATTGTCCTTATTATTATTTTAACATATTTTTCACTTTATGCAACTATATTCATATATATATGTATATAATTATATATCTATACACATATTTGTCAATAGATGTTCATAATAACTTATGAATAAAAAAGAAACATACAGGCAAATAGGGAAAAAAATCGCAGAGATTCGAAAAAACAAAGGTTATACGCAAGAAACCTTTGCCGAATTGATGGACAAGTCTTGGAGTTATGTTGCAAAACTTGAGACCGGTGGGCAAAATTTTTCCATTGGAAAATTAATCGACATTGCAGAATATCTGAATGTCGATTATAAATCATTTTTGAATTAATTTTTAATTAGTTTTATAACAATTCTTTCAAGTAATTTGGCAAAGCAAAGCGTGCTTTGTGATAATCTTTGTTATAAATTTTACAAGTTTTTGTTATGTCTTCACAACGTCTTTCATCAATATATGAAAGAGGTTCAACATTTTCTGAACAAAATGCCCAAGCCCAATATCCGCCGGGATATGTCGGGATATTTGAGGTATAAGTTGAGCAGATTGGAAATACTTTTTTCAACAAATCATACATTTTTTTGATTTCTTGTTTATTGACAAATGGGGATTCAGATTGAGCTGCCATTATACCGCCTTCTTTGAGAGAATTTTTTACGTTTGTGTAAAATTCTTCCGTAAACAAGCCTTCTCCTGGGCCCATAGGATCTGTTGAGTCAATTAAGATAATATCAAATTCGTTTTTCTTATCTTTAATATATTCAATTGCATCTTGAACCAAGATTTCAACTTTAGGGTTGTCTAATTCACAAGCAATAGTTGGAAGGAATTTTTTACATGCATCTATTACCATTCCATCAATTTCACATAAGACAACTCTTTCAACCGTGTCATGTTTCAAAACTTCTCTGACAGTTCCGCCATCCCCGCCGCCTATTACAAGAACAGATTTCGGACATTTATGATTCATCATCGGAATATGGGCTATCATTTCATGGTAATGGTATTCATCACCCTCTGTTGTCATCATCAAGTCATCAAGCGTCAAAACTCTACCCAGGGCACTATCAGTTTCAAAAACCTCAACTTTTTGGAATTCTGATTGGTCTGAAAATAGTACGTTTCCTGCTTTTATAGCAATTCCAAATCCTGATGGTGTAATTTCGTGGTAGTATCCGTTTTCTATTCCGTTTTTCATTATTTTTTATCTCCCATTATATGTATGTGCAGGTGAAAAACTTCTTGACCTGCTTCTTTTCCTGTATTTATAAGTGTTTTATATGATTTTAAGCCAACTTTTTTAGCTGCTTCTTTTACCGTCATCATTAATTCACCGAGCAAATTTTTATCATCCAATTCATTTAATGATGCCACATGAATTCTTGGTACAACAAGCATATGGACAGGTGCCTTTGGATTAATATCATTAAACACAACCGCATGCTCATTTTCTAATACGAATTCAGTGCCAAAATCACCGTTTATTATTTTACAAAAAATACAATCTTCATTCATAACCTTACCTCTTTGTTTAATTTTATAACAGATAATATGAAAATCAAAATATTTTAAAAAAATGTTAACCAACTTGCCAATATATTTTGCGTATTATAAAATGATATCATCAGGCTTGGGAGGAATAGATGCCGAAATTAGCAGAACACTACGACAGAAGACAATATTATGCCGAAGTGAAAAATACTTACCCCCGTATAAGTGAAGTTCGTCCTTTAAGTACTTACGGCAGGTCTGAATTAGAATATAAAAGTGTTCAAGCTGTAAAATCCAGACAACTCCAAGCTAATAAGAAAAAAGTAAAACGCAACAATATTCTTCACAAAATTATTTCAACCGCATTTTTTACAATGATAGCTTGTTGTGTTTTACCTTTAGGTTTTCATCGTGTTACAATGTCGCTTTTGCATGGTTCACCTTATCCTGAAATAAAGATGGACTATCATAATTTGAGATTTCCGACAACTGATTATTTGTCTAACGATTTGATATTTAATCAAAGATATTTGACAGGTGCTGAAGAGAAAAAGCCTCAGATGCAAAAAATTTCCGAAACTTATCGTATGGGTGATTTGGAAAATAGTTTGAAAAATTTGATGGCACAATATCCTTCAGTAAAACCATCGATTTATGTTTGGCAATATGAAACCGAAAAGTTTGCAGATATTGACGCGTCAGAAATTTTTTCTGCTGCAAGTATAATAAAAATTCCTATTCTGATTGATTTATTCAAATCCATTGAAGCTAAACAGTTGAGTCTTGAAGATACAATGACTTTAACTGACTATTATAGAGCAGAAGGCTCAGGAAGTTTGCAGTTCAAAGCTGAAAATTCTATATGGTCTATTGATGATCTTGCAAGATTAATGATTACAGAATCAGATAATTCTTCAACGAATATGATTATGTCTAAACTTGGTTCTATGACAGATGTTAATAGCTCAATCAGATCTTGTGGGTTGAAAGATACCTACGTTCAAACTTGGCTGCCTGATTTGAGCGGAAATAACCACACGACAGCTCGTGATTTGGGTACAATGCTTTATAATATTGATAATAACCCTAATTTTTTGGATATATCATCACGTGAAAAAATATTTGATTATATGGGCCATGTTCACAATAATCGTTTAATACAGGCAGGACTTGGGCCTGGGGCGTTATTTATGCATAAGACAGGTGATATAGGCAAAATGTTGGGTGATGCGGGTATTGTCTTTGCGCCAAACGGGACAAAATATATTGTGGTAATTCTTGCTAATCGTCCGCATAATTCTGTTTTAGGCAAAGATTTTATTGTGAAAGCCTCTGAAATAATCTACAATTATATGGTTAGATAGTTTATTCGGCTTTTAAAACTTTTTCATACGGAACAGTTGTTTGACAGAGTCTTTTAGGGATGTATTCTACGTTGTATTTTGCTGCAATTTTGTCAATTTGAGGTGATGCGGAAATTATTACGACTTTGGAATTTTTATATTCAGGATAAAATTGAATTTGTTTAATGAACCATTCACCTGCATTTAGGGGCAAAAAGTCCGGCTCCATCTGCATATCTGTGAATATAATATCAAAAGGTTCATCAATATTCGCAGATAACAATTTGTCACCTTCTTTTGCACTGTAAGCAGAGTTTATTTGAATATTTTCTTCGCCCAAAATATATTTTATGTTAAATATGTGATGTCTTACCCAGCCAGGAGAATCATCAACTACAAGTATTTTTTTCATAAACTCATTATAACATAATTTTTGTATAAAAAATTCCCGAAGATTATCTCTTCGGGAAAAGCTTTTTAAATATTTTAGTCTTCAATAGGAATTGTTATTACGTACATATCGCCTTCGCGCTCTTTAGTTAATTGACTCAAATCAACATTATCACCGAACATATAGCTTTGTGTAAACTCTACCAAAGATTTTCTGTTGCCCAAACCGTGGATGCCGGCAGCTCTTACAGTTAAAACATTACCATTTGTTCTTACATCAACATTTTTTTCGCTATTGTTTAGTGGAACAAGATCTACTATAACTTTGTACTCATCATCAGATTGTTCAAGTTTAATTACGTGATTAGCTCGGTCTTGAAGTCTTTCGGTTCCTTGGAAAGCTTTTTTGAAAGCTTTTTCCATTTGACGGTCACGTCTTTCAATCGCTCTATCCATTCTTTTCATCTGATTAACCGGATTTAGCATTGCTTTGAAATACCAGTCTGTTACAACATAAAAAGCCAAAAAAGCTCCTATTAATGCAAATAAACCATATAATAGATGCTTAAGCATAGGATGACGTTCAAATATAGAGTGATGCTCTTGATAATTGTTTTCTTCCATACGATGCTCCTTTCATTTTTACATCGTTATCATATTCAAATTTGTATTTTTTGTCCATAGCCTATACTACTTAATTCGGTTGCGGAATATCAAATAGTATGTTAGAATACTAAAGAAGAGAGGAAATGATTTATGGCAAAAATTTTGGTGACGATGCCCGATGATTTTTTAAATAAGGTTGACGGGTTTGCTTTGACAGAACAAAGATCACGCAGCGAATTAATTAGAGAAGCTTTAAGAACCTATATGAGAAGAATTTCTGCCAATCAGGCCAAAACTGCACCTAAAAATGCTGAAATTTTGGAAAATCTCATCGGTTAAATTCTTTTACAAAATCGGCGACCCATTTTACCAGGTTTGTTAATTCATATGGTTTTGGCAAATATAAATCTGCACCGCAGTTCAAGACGGTTTCTTTGTCGTGGAATATTGATGTTACTATTAATTTTGAATTACTGTATTTAGAATTTTGTTTTAATTCTTTGCAAATTTCAAGGCCTTTTTGAGTTTCTACATCTCCGGCGTCCAATATAATTACGCAAGGGATATTTTCATTGTCATCATCTATTATTTCATATCCTTGTAATTCAAGAATTGTTTTTAAAAGAGTATTCATTGCTTCATCAGGTTCAATAATTTTAATTTTATTATTATAAATTTTTTCGGTAATTGCGCCTTCCGCAGTTATTTTGGGTCTTTCTATTAGATAATTTGATTTTGTCGGTATGTGAGCCATGTTTCTTGTTTGTACGAGAGCATTAACAAGTTGTGTTATATTCTCAAATTTATTGAATTCATTAGTTACAACGCCGATTGTTGAATGAATAAATTCCGAGCGGCGTCCTGCAAATTCATCACCTTGAAGTATCATATATCCTCGGCTTATATCTTCATTTGAATAAAATTTTGGTGATACGGATTCAAATGCAAATGTTAAAAAGTTTGCGACCTTATCTGCCTTGTACATATCAGTTATTACTAAAAATTCATTGTCGGAAATTGTACCTAAATAATCATCTTTGCTAAGAGCTGATTGAATTATGGCGCAGAAGGTTTGTACTAATTTGTCTGATGCCAGTTCCGTATAGGTTTCTTTATAATTATCAAAGTTATCAATTGTTACAAGCATTGCCGCCCAGTTGGCTTTAGATTGGGTTATTCTTTTTAGCGCTCTTAGAGAGTAATTTTTATTCGGTAATAATTTTTTTGTATCAAGGTTTGATTCAAATTCCCTTCTCAGATGTGCCTTTATACGCATTACAAATTCTTCTGAATTAACAGGTTCGCTTATAAAATCGTCTGCACCGTTTTCTAATACTTTTAATCGGTCATCAATTTCAGAGGATTTTGACATTGCTATTATTACCGGTCGCATATTGTAAGTTAATGCTCTTATTTTTTTGCAATAATCTGACAGGTCATTATCAATACTATCAGAAATTATTATTAGATCAGGCTCGGTATCCTGTATTATTTTCATTGCAGTTATAAGATTTTTTGAAACAAGCACTTTGTTAGTCGGTGTTTCAAGCAATTTTTTGTATTTTGTTGACAGTTCACGTCTTTTATCTATTAACAAAGTTACCGATTGCATTTTGCCCTCGCTTGTTCTTCAACGCTTTTTACAGGTAAAAGTACTTCAAATGTGGTTTCGCCTTCGCCTGAAATTACAGAAATTCTGCCGTCCATTTTTTCAACAAGATTTTTGGTAATATATAAACCTAATCCGCTGCCTTGAACTTTTCGAGTTA
>CALVBY010000076.1 GCA_944325905.1 Candidatus Gastranaerophilales bacterium
AATGTATTTATGATTACTTTTGATAATAGTACACTCAAGTCTTGGTTAAGTGAAAATGCAGAGTTTTTGATGGGTGCTCGTATCCAAAAAATTCAGCAGCCCACTAGGCGCGAATTTGTTTTCACCTTACGTAATTTGTCTGAAACAAAGAAGCTTTATATAAGCATAAATCCTCAATTTTTTCACGTTTGTTTCATGAACAAAGAAAATGAATCAAAAAGATTACTCGAAATGCCGCAAAAACCTCCGATGTTTTGTATGCTTTTAAGGAAATATCTTGAGAATGCTAGAATTGCTAAAGTAAATCAACCCGAATTTGAAAGAATTTTAGAGTTTTATATTGAAACATATAATGAAGTTTCAGAAAAAATATACCTTTGTCTTGCAATTGAATTGATGGGGAAACATTCCAATGTGGTTTTATACAACTATGATACGAATATAATTTTAGGCTGTGCTCACAATGTTGGTGCTGAAAAAAGCCGAGAACGCGAGATGGCGGGAGGGCTTCCTTATGTCTATCCGACAAGGCAAAATAATTTTTGGTACAGCGGAAAAACTTGTGTCACGAATGTGGATTTGTCGATAAATGACAATATTGATAATTATTTTGCCGATTGTGTTTATGCAGATAAATTTAAAAAACAGCAGGAACGATATCTTCAAATTGTGCGAAAGAAGTTGAAAAAAGTCCAAAATTCTCTTTTGAAAATTGAAAAGCAAAAGATTTCTTCCGAAAAAGCAAACAAATACAGACTTTATGGTGATTTATTAATGGCGAACCTTTATCAAAATAATGATTTTGTGCCTACAGTTACTGTATTTGACTATGAAAATAATAAGACAATTGCGATAGATTTAGACGAAACAAGAACCTTAAAAGATAATGCAAACAGATTTTATAAATTGTACACAAAAGCAAAAAATGCGAACCAAAAAGTTTTAGAGTTAGTTGAAAATTTGACTATAGAAAAGGGCTATTTGGAACAATTGTTGTATTCTATTGAAACTGCTAAAGATATTGACGATTTAGATGATATTGCCTCAGAGGTTGAGCCCGAAGTTAAAGTCAAAATTGATAAAAAAGCGGCTCACATACCTGAGGAAATCAAAAGTGAAAATTACACTATTTTTGTCGGGAAAAATAACAAGCAAAATGATTATATTGTGTCTAAATTGTCAAAAGATAATGATATTTGGTTCCACACAAGAGATTGCGCAGGGTCTCATGTTTTATTGAGAACTGATGTAGCAACTGATGATTTGATTTTAAAATGTGCTAAAATCGCAAAACAGCACTCTAAAGGTGCTTTGTCTTCAAAAGTAGGGGTTATCTATACGTCTGCGAAATATTTAAAAAAGCCTCCTAAAGCTAATCTTGGTTATGTTACATATTCCAATGAAAAAGAAATTGTTATTGACTAGCAAATTTATATTTTTACCGTTTTTTTGCTAGATATGCAGGTAAGCAGAGTTAATTCAAATATGTCATTTACTTCATACAAGTCTGCGTTTAGTCAGCATTTGGAGACGGTTTTAAGTTCACGTTCGGATGCGGTTCAGGAAAATTTGCTTAAAATTGAATTTAAAGATGTTTTTGAAAAACATAATAAAAAAGAATTCAGTATGGGAGCCGGAAACTTCAATAGAGTTTATAAAATAGATGATTTTTATGTCATGAGATATCCTTTTACCACATTTTCACCTCGTATTGATAGCTTTAGAAGGCCTATAGATACATATCAAACGAGAATTGGAAAACAATTGAAATCCTATTATGGAGTTACTCAGGCTGAATTCGGTGAGGTTCAGATATTAAAAAATGCTTGCGAAGACAAGGATTTTGTTATTTGCCAAACATTGGAAAATATTGCTAATTATAATGATAGAGTTGATTACTTTACTCAAAAATATTTGCCGGCTTTTGCATCATTGCCTCAAGCTGCATATAATGATTTGGCAAGTGATTTAAAGCTTATGAATTCCTTTAAAGCTGTTGATGGACGGAATTATTGCTTTGATATATTGAATCCTCGTAACTTTATAAAAGTAGGCAATGAAATAAGGGTTGTAGATGATATTGAAAATAGTGGGACTATATATAAAAGTGGAAATAATTTGGCTACTTTGCTTGATATATTTTTCTCATCAACTCATGGTATTTTGGAAAGTTCCTATTCGATGAAAGATAGACAAAATATGAAGGATATATTCATAAAATGTATTGTAGCGGCTGAAAATTCAGGATTAGAGTGGGGAGATTATGAGATGATAGCTGGAACGTTTTCCAGTTATATGAAAAATATCGGTTTGTCATCAGATTTGAAATCTATTAAGAAAGCAGTTAAAAATATAAAGGAAACTGATCCGGAAAAGAGAGCTAAAATTATAGCTGAAACTTTAGATAATAAGATGAAGTTAAAAGAAAATAAGAAACGCTTTTCAGGTCTTTATTTCTAGTATATACTTTAGTTATGAAGGTTATTGCTTTAGTAGATTGTGATTCTTTTTTTGTTTCTTGTGAGCAGAAAGTGAATTCTGCGTTGAAAAATAAGCCCGTATGCGTATTGTCTAACAAAGATGGGTGCGTCATTTCTCGTTCAAAAGAGGCAAAATTAATGGGGGTTCGTATGGGGCAACCTTATTTTCTTGCAAAAGATGAATTTCCCGATGCTATTTACGTATCTTGTCATCATGATTTGTATGCGGAAATATCTGAACAAGTTATGGATTTGTTGCGTGAATTTAGTCCAAATGTTCAGGTTTATTCTGTTGATGAGGCTTTTGTGGATTTGACAGGGCTTAAAAAACTTTATAAAAAAAATTATTTGGAGTTGGCGGAATTTATAAGAGATGAAGTGAAAAACAGGCTTGATATTCCTGTTTCTATAGGAGTTAGTTCTACTAAAACCTTGGCTAAATTAGCTTCCGATAAAGCAAAAAATTCTAAAATTGGTGTTTACATAATCTCAAATTCAAAAATTAAAAATGAGTTACTAAATACAAAACTTGAGGAAATTTGGGGAATTGGCAGAAATTTAACTGTTTTGTTTAAGAAAGCAGGTATATTATCTGCGGCGGACCTTGTGAAAAAAGACGATAAATGGTTGGATAAACAAGTAGGAATTCGTGCTTTGGAAATTAAGCATGAACTTTTGGGTGAAATGGTGTCCCCTGTTTTAAACGAGGAAAAAATTCCTAAATCAATCCAAAAGACAAGTGCTTTCGGTCTATTCACATCAGATTTGGATTTTATTAAAAATCAGCTAAATTATCACATACATTCTGCTTGCAGAAAATTGCGAAAGATAGATTGTAAGGCTCAAGTTATTGGTGTAATGCTTCGGACCAAGGATTTTAAAGTCGTTTATGAGAAGAAAGTTCTGCATTATCCAACTTCCTTCGAAATGGAAATTTCAGACATTGCGTTCGATTTACTGGGAAAGATTTATTCCCCTCTTACAATTTATCGTAGTACAGGGATAATTTTGGATGATTTACACTCAAATAATGAGGAACAATTGTTTTTGTTTTCAGATTCGGCCTTAGATTCAAAAAAGAAACAGTTAACTGAGTGTTTTGATAAATTGGAATCAAAATTTGGTAAAAATATAATTCAAATAGGCTTTTTTAAAGAAAAATAGGTTGCGGTATTTCAAAAAACTTGTTATAATCATTATACATGGAGGTTTTATATGTTGTCGAGATCTAAAAAGGCAGTCAGTAAGTTGGAAGTCTGTAATAGCGGATTTACGCTTGGCGAATTGACAATTGCTATGATTGTCGTTACACTTGTTGTTTGTATTACTTTACCTATAACCATAAGTAAAATGAGAAAAGTAGATAATGTTTCTTATTACCTTGGTTATAAAACTGCGCAAGATATTTGGAGTGTAGTGTATCCAAAAGTTATTATTGAAGATGATGATTTGGCATCTGTTGGTCTGGGTTTAAATTGTAAGAAGAGTGTTTATCTCGCAGGCATGGATAATGGTATAAAAGAGGAACTTTTTAAAAATACAATTATGTCCAATTTAATTGATAAATCAAAAGTGCTTTATAAGTATTTTTATGCATATACTATTGATAATCAAATGGGGCGCTGTCAATGTACTGAAACTGATCCCAAAACAGGTGAAGTGCTTAGGACGTGGGGTTCGGATAATGTTTCTTATAAGGGTTGTATGAATAGTTATGGAGCTACGAACCCAGCATATGACTACGATTGTATCTTTACGCCATTTGAGACTCAGCCGGATCCTGGTACCGAAGAAGGTGGTGGTGATGGTTCTGGTGATGGCGATGGCGAAGACCCCGATACTGATTCTGGTGTATCCCCAGCTCCTGGTATTCATCCTACACCTTCAGACCTTTGTACGGAAATTAAAGATAATTTCAATGTAAGTTCTGCCCAATGTGCTACCCCTGCTATTCCTTCAACTGGTGTAACAAGCGATACATTTAAAAACAAGACTCCTCATATCACATTTGCAAATGGTCTTAATTTGTATATTACAGAATATGGAGATATACCTGTTTTGTCAGGTTCGTCTGATGATAGGGATAAACGTGGTTATGTTGTTTATATTGATATTAATGGTTCCAATAGCGGTGGGGTTTTATATGAAGATATATTCCCGTTTTATTTATTAGAATCGGGTAAAATCGTTCCGGGGTATTCTGAAGATGTGATATCAGGGCCGATAAATAAAGAGTATCTGAAGGTTAATGTTCTATATGATAATTACTCAGCGCAAAGTCGGCAAATTAAGTTATTATTGAAAGATACTAATTTTAGAGCGGCTGCTTGCGCTATCGGGTATGTCACTGCAAGTGGTTATTGCGATGGCAGAACGGAATATGACCTATGTAAAAAAGATTATCATGATTGCAGAATGATAGTTAAAGAACCTTATAAATTCTTTTAGTTAAGAAAAGAGCCTCTTATAAAAGAGGCCCTTTTTTATTTATTCAATTATCCATCCGTTTGTTAGATCTACATTTACTGGTTGTAGAAGTTTAAGGTTAACTGTACCTTGAGCTGGTACTTCTAACTTTTCTCCCTTGAAGCAGAATCTTACAAACTTCATAAACCAGTTTCTGTGTTTTTTGATGTCTGCAGTAGCGCTAAAGGTTGTTGTTTGGTCGTTATTTGTAGTTATAAGTGAATTATCCAAGATTAATACACCGTTTCTTACAAACCATTTTCCCGGTCTCACGTCGCTTAATTGTCCCTTTAGTGTTGCACCTTTGTTTACTAAAATAAATTT
>CALVBY010000077.1 GCA_944325905.1 Candidatus Gastranaerophilales bacterium
GTTTCTTCGCGAATAATCTCAAGTTTTGTTATGCGAGCACCATCGATTTCTTTAACAATGAATGTTAGTCCCAAGTGGGTTACAGAATCGCCAACTTCTGCAATTCTGCCTAACAATTTTACAACAAGACCGCCTATTGTATCTATATCTTCGTCGTCAATAGCTTCTTCGTCTAAGTCAAAATATTCAGCAATCTCATCTGTTCGCATCATTGCATTTGCAATATATGTATTTGGTGCAATTTCCATTATATCATTTTCTTGTTCTTCTTCTTCATCAAATTCGTCTTGAACATCACCAAAGATCTCCTCAATAACATCTTCAAGTGTTATCAGGCCTGAGGTTCCACCGAATTCATCTACAACAATTGCCATTTGTCCTTTGCGTTTTTTGAATTCTAATACCAGATTATCCATTGTCATGGTCTCTGGAACTAAAAGAATCTCTCTTTGTATACGTTCTATTGGACAAGTTGTATCATCAAGTGATAGTTTATATAAATCTTTTACGTGTATTAAGCCGGTTATGTGATCAATATCACCTTCGTATACAGGGTAGCGAGTATATTGATTTTCTGCTGCTACTCTATTTAATTCTTCCATTGACATGTCGATGGGAACACAAATCATGTCAGTCCTTGGTACCATAACTTGTTTTGCGGTTAAATCAGAAAATTTGAATACATTGTGTAACATGTCTTTTTCAGTCTCATTTAAGACACCGCCGTTATAGCTGGCATCAACAAGCATATCAAGTTCTTCAGATGAGTGTACAAGTGAAGATTTATGAGAATGCGGTATACGCATTAATGTTAACAGCCAGTTGCCGAAACCGTTTAATAACCATATAAATGGATTGAATACCCAAGTAATTGCTTGCATTGGGCGTGCAATTACCAAGGCAGTTTTTTCTGTATATTCAAGCGCAATTGATTTTGGAATAAGTTCACCCAAAACTACGTGCAAAAACGTTATTAATGCAAATGCGAGAGATACTGAAACCGTATGAGTCGCTATGGTTTGGCTTATTCCAGGTAAAAATACAAACATCGGTTCAATGATTCTGGCTAAAGTTCCTTCTCCAACCCAACCTAGGCCGATACTTGATATTGTGACACCAAGCTGAACCGCAGCAATAAATTTATCCAAGTCTTTTATTGCCTCGAGTGCAATTTCTGCAGTGGCGTTGCCTTCTTTTACTAATTGCTCGATTCTGGTCTTTCTAACCTTGACCATTGCAAATTCTGCTGCTACAAAAAAACCGTTTGAAAATAATAGGAATGCTATTAGAAATAAGTTAAAAATTAAGTTTCCCGACTCTTCCATTGTCTACTTTGTTACCTCAAAAATATTGTTACACAGAATTATAATATTATTTGCAAAAAAATGCAACTACTCCTCTATTTCAACTTCTTTTAGCTGAGTATATATAATTGGCGAAAGGCCATCTTTTGAAACTATATCTATTATTTTGTATACAGGAGGTGATGAAAGCAAAGTTGGTGTACTAATATGATAAACTCCGTTTTGCATCACTTCACTGTTTATATGGAAATGTCCAGAAATTATTGAAATAACATTATCATGTTTTTCCAGTACTTCAAAATATTTTTCGGGTTGGTATGTTCGGTGTGTTTTCAGTCTTGATTCACCAAATTCCGGTGCATCAATTATTGGGTAGTGTTGAAAAATTATAACAGGATTTTTTTTATTTTTTGAAAGCTCTTTATCAAGCCATGCAAGAGTATCTGCTCTGTAATATCCAACAGGACCAGGAATTATTTCTTTTGCGCCATCAACAACTATAAATGTATAGCCCTTTTTCTTGAAGGTATAATTCCATTTGCGCTTGAACCAAAAAAGATTGTTTTCTCGGACAATTTCATTATATCTTTCTTTTGAAAGATTACGGCTCTTAAATACATCGTGGTTACCGATTACAAGGTAATAAGGTGCATCCAGTTTGTTTATTATTTTAATAAAATCATCCAAGTCCTCTGCCTCAGGCTTGTTAAGATTATCTCCCGTAAAAACTACAAAAGATATATCACTAAGGCTGTTTATATCTTTAACGGTTTGTTCAAGTACTTTTACTGAATTGGGATTTTTTGTGTCAAAATGAGAATCTGTTACTTGAACAAATTTTATCGAGCTATTCAAAGCAAAACAAGCAGTTTGCACAAATAAAAGAAAAAATATTGATAGTATAAGTTTCTTCATAGTTCAAATTATACCATAAATATGCTATAATAATCCTATGAGATTAGACAAATTTTTGAAAGTATCCAGGCTTATTAAGCGTAGAACTGTTGCCAATGAAGTTTCTGATATGGGACGTGTTTTTGTAAACGGTAATCAAGCAAAACCCTCCAAGCAAGTAAAGGTAGGGGATATTATTGTAATTGAGTATGCCAATAGAAAAATAGAAGCAAGAATTTTGAAAGTTCCGGAGAATAATGTAAGTATTCAGGAAGCATCAAGCCTTTATGAATTGATTAGTTGAAACTGAAATATTCTCTTTGACTTTTGCTTAATTTTCATTAAATACATTTAAAAACCCATACAAACGGATGATTTTTTAATAAATTATTAGGTAAATACTGAAAAATGTCCGAAACTATAAGTAGAGGTATAAATGTATGAAAATTAACGGTGGAATAAGGTTTGTAGAAAACGGTATAACAGCATCCATAAGAGCGATGCATGTTGATAGTGAGCTTGTTTCCATATCAAACGAAAATATAGCCGGGTTTGATAAAGTTGGTTATCAGCGTAAGGATCCGATAGTTTCATCAATGACAGAGTTCTTAGGTGTGCATGGACTTTCTACTACGTTGGATGATAAAATAGGGCGTATTGCATTATCTGAAAATCCACTGGATATAGCCTTAGCTGAAAAAGGATATTTTCAAACAGAAAGTGCTGAGGGGATAAAATTAACTCGTGACGGACGCTTTAAATTGGATAGAGAGGGCAATTTACTTACACTTGATGATAGCAGAGTATTATCAAATACGGGCATGCCTATAAAACTCCACATCGTGCCGGAAGATTTGAATCAAATAAAAGTTAACGACAGAGGTTTGTTGAGTGTGTTTAACCCGCAAACAAATAAACTCGAGGGTGTAGCATATCTTGGCATAGTTGATACAAATGGTGCCTTGGTTATGGAGCCTAAGGTTAAACAGGGTTATAATGAATTTTCTAACGTTGCTTTGCAAGAAGAATTCATCAATTTAATGCCTGTTATAAAGAATTTTGACGCAAACAGGCAGTTATTCATGATACAAAACCAGAATTTACAGAAGGTTATCAGTCAGCTTGGAACTGCATCATAGAGAGGATTAGTTTATGTATACAATTCAAGGAATGATTAGAAAAAGTATTAACAACACATTTAGCCAATGGGAAAGATTGGGCTATGTTGCAAATAATCTTGTAAACATGAATACAAATGCCTATAAAAATGTTCGTTTTGAACAAATGATGGGCGAAGACGGATATCTAAAGGGTGCTATAAGAACTGATCATAAGCAGGGTTCAATCAGAATTACTTCAAATCCTTATGATGTAGCAATTAACGGCCAAGGTTTTATACCGGTGGTATCTCCTTCAGGAGAAGTTCAATATACCAGAGATGGAGCTTTTAAACAAGGTAAAGACGGATATCTTGTTACTAACGATGATTGGATTGTAGGTGAAGGAATAAAAATTCCGACAAATTGTTATAAGTTTGAAATCAAGCCAAACGGTGACGTTGTTTCATTTGATTCATCTCAAGCTACTGAAAAATATTTAGGCAACATTCCTCTTGTAAGATTTGCATGTCCGGAAGGCTTAAAACAAGCTGATATGAACAGACTTTCAGCAACGGAAGAATCCGGAGAACCTGTTTTGGTAAAAGATCATGACTGCTTTAAGCAGCACAACATAGAAATATCAAATACAAATGTTTATAACTCAACAAGTGAGATGTTAAGGCTCAACGCGTCAATGCTTGCAAGTACACAAATGTTAAAGGTTATTGATGATATGTACAATAAGGCAATTAATATTCGTGAAGGTTAATAAATGAGGGAGGCTAGGTAATGTATACATCTTTAAATAGCATGGGAAAAGTTTCCCTGATGATGGATTTAATATCACAAAGACAAAGGGCAATAGGTTCAAATATTGCAAATATTGATACTCCCGGTTATGTAAGACGAGATATTGATTTTGGCACATATTTGGGAACGATGAATAGTCCTTTGGAAACAAAACTTTCTGAAAAACTTGGACCATCTGGGGTTATTGAGGAAAGACAGTATGAAGAAATTAACCCTGCACAAGAATTAATTGCACTGCAGGAAAACTCAATGCTTTATTCAATGGCAACAAGGAGAATGTCAAACATAATTACCGAGATGAAAACGGTGATAAATGTTGGTAAGTAACGGAGATTAGATAAATGAGTATATTAGAATCATTTAATATAGGATCAAATGCACTAAGGGCACACGGACTAAGGTTAGATATACATGCCAAGAACGTTGCAAATATTGATACGCCAAATTATGTGAGAAAAATACCTGTGTTGAATGCAACAGAAGATGTATCTTTTCATGGGTTAATGAATACCATGAAAAACGATGTTTTTGGAGTCGGTACATTGTCATATTTACAAGGTGGAGTTACCTTTAGTGGTGTGGTAGAAGACCCTACATTGGGTGAAAAAATATACAGACCGGGACATCCTGATGCAGATGAAAACGGGTATATAAGAGCTTCTAATGTAAACCCAATGGTAGATATGGCTGATGCTATAATGGCACAAAGAGCTTATGAGGCAAACTTGGCATTGGTAAATATAACAAAATCCATGGCTCTAAAAGCTATAGAAATCGGAAGATAGTATTTACAATTTAAAAATGTTATATTAAAATGGCTATGTAG
>CALVBY010000078.1 GCA_944325905.1 Candidatus Gastranaerophilales bacterium
TGATGTAAAACTTTTATAAAAGTATTTAAAAAAGATTTTTTTAATGCTAGAATACTATTGAACACACAAGAGTGGAGATATATATTATATGTGCGGAATAGTAGGATATGTGGGCTTTAGACCGGTAGTTGATATTTTGTTGGACGGTTTAGAACAGTTAGAATATAGAGGTTATGATTCATCAGGTATTGCTGTTAAGTGCGATGATGATATAAAGGTTTACAAAGCTATCGGCAAATTGAAAAATTTGCGTGAAGAATTAAAATCTCATGTGAGTGAGTTTGAAAAATCCACTATGGGGATTGGCCATATTCGTTGGGCAACTCACGGAGCCCCTACAGTTTTGAATGCGCACCCGCATACTTGTAATCATGGTGATTTGGTTCTTGTACATAACGGAATTATAGAAAATTATAAAGAGCTTAGAGCACAGCTTGAAAAAGAAGGCTGCATATTTAAATCTCAAACTGATACAGAGGTTGCCGCACATTTTATTGCAAAAAAATATAATGAAACGCACGATTTAACAGAAGCTGTAAGGCTTGCTGCAAAAGAAATTGAAGGTGCTTATGCCCTTTGTGTTATGCACAATGACTATAAAAATACTATTGTTGCAACAAAACGCAATGCACCGCTTCTTGTCGGTATAGGTGAGGGTGAATATTTTATCGCATCAGATGTTCCGGCAACGATTAAATATACGAAAAAAGCTATGTATTTGTCTGAAAATCAAGTGGTAACTTTAACACCTGATTCAATGAAGTTGATTGACAAAGATGGCAATGAAGTTCCTCAAAAAATTGAACTTTTACCTTGGGAGCCGGTTGCTTTGAGCAAGATGGGTTATAAACACTTTATGCTCAAAGAAATACATGAACAACCTGACGTTATAAGAAATACTTTGGTTGGTAAACTTCATACCGCATCTGAACCTGTTGTTTTGGATGAGGTTAAACTGACAAAAGAAACTTTAAAGAATTTGAACAGAATTCAAATCATTGCATGCGGTACATCTTTGCATGCGGCAATGGTTGGTAAATATTTGATTGAAACTTTCTGCGGTGTTCCTGTTGACGTTGAGGCCTCAAGTGAATATATATACAGACGTACGGTAACAGATGAGCATACGCTTGTTGTTGGGGTTTCTCAATCAGGTGAAACAGCAGATACCTTGACGGCTATTAAGCAGGCGAAATCAAAGGGTTCTCATATTTTGATTATAACAAACCGCCCTGATTCTTCTATGGCAAGAGAGGCTGACAGTTTACTTTCAGTTAATGCGGGAATTGAAGTTTCTGTTGCTGCAACGAAATCTTATATAGCTCAGTTGATGGCATTCTATCTGTTGTCTTTATATATGGCAGAGATTAAAGGTAGTACCGATGCTTCTGTTATTCAATCAATTAAAAACGAGTTGATGCTTTTGCCGCAAAAGATTGAACAAATACTTTCTAATACTGATGAAATTCAAAAATGTGCAAGAAAATTTTCCGGCACAAAAGATTTTATCTATGTTGCAAGAGGTATAAATCTTCCGACAGCATTAGAAGGTGCGCTTAAGTTAAAGGAAATTAGCTATATCAATGCAACGGGTTATGCTGCGGGTGAATTAAAGCACGGCCCTATTGCAATGTTGGATGATACAATGCCTGTTCTTTCAATATTGATGAAAGGTATTGTATATGAAAAACTTCTTTCAAACAGTGAGGAAGCTAAGGCACGTAATGCGAGAATGATTGCTCTGACAAATTCAAATGATCCGAAGTTGGATGAGTTGTTTGAATGTATCATAAGAGTTCCTGAGGTTCAAGAATTCTTATCACCGATAATTGCAGTTATTCCATTGCAGTTGATAGCTTATTATATTGCTGAATTTTTAGGCAAAGACGTGGATCAGCCCAGAAACTTGGCAAAATCAGTTACGGTTGAATAGAGATGTGATATCAGGAAGAATATTTTTCTGACCACGCTCTCGCCTCCGGCTTCGCTATAGTCTTAAAAATATACTTCCTGACATTTGTGTTAAAATAAAATAAAAAATAAAAATATGAAAGCCGATATAGCTCCCCCAGTGGAGTGAAACGGAACGGAGTTCAAAATTTGTAGAGCTTGCTCTACCAACAAGAACTTGAAAATAGAATATGAAAGCCGATATAGCTCCCCCAGTGGAGTGAAACGGAACGGAGTTCAAAATTTGTAGAGCTTGCTCTACCAACAAGAACTTGAAAATAGAATATGAAAGCCGATATAGCTCAGTTGGTAGAGCAACTCATTCGTAATGAGTAGGTCAAGGGTTCAAGTCCCTTTATCGGCTTTATTAATTTGCTTTTTATTATTGAAAAACTGATATTAATGTGATATTTTTTGTGTATGGTAGTTTCAGACGTTATTAAAATTAAATTTTTGCAGGATAATCTCTTGATAGAAAATGAGCTTAAAAGTTTGGGAATTGACCCTTTAAGATGGGCTGTTGTTGACGTTCAAGAAGATTTTATCCTCGTTAGTGTTTCATATATTAAGTAAAAGTTTATATTTATTTGATTTTATATTTTCAGGGTTTTATAATGTAGTTTAAATGGAGTGGCCGGGTTGGAATTAAAAGACTTACCGGCGGTAAAAGAATTAAGGAGAATGTGAAATGACACCAAGAAACTTTTTATTCACTTCCGAATCAGTAACGGAAGGACACCCCGACAAAGTTTGTGATCAGATTTCTGATGCGATTTTGGACGAATTTTTGTCAAAGTACCCTCAAGCACGTGTAGCTGCAGAAACTACTGTTACTACAGGCATGGCGCTTGTTTGTGGTGAAATTACTGCGGATTGTTATGTTGATATTCCGTCAGTAGTAAGAGATACAATCAAGAATATTGGTTATGCCGGTAGTGAAGGTGGCGGGTTTGATTACAAAACTTGTGCTGTTTTGACAAGTATTGATGAACAGTCTTGCGATATTGCAGGCGGTGTAAATAAAGCGCTGGAAACTCGTTCTGACAATGCCGATACTTCTGTTTCTGAAACTGAAAATATCGGTGCAGGTGACCAAGGTATTATGTTTGGTTATGCTTGTAATGAAACACCTGAATTGATGCCTTTGCCGATTAGCTTGGCTCACAAATTGTCTTACAGATTGGCACAAGTCAGAAAACAAGGTTTGTTGAATTACTTGAGACCGGATGGAAAATCACAAGTTACTGTTGAATATGTTGACGGAAAGCCTTCAAGAATACACACTGTTTTGATTTCTACTCAACATGATCCTGAAATCAACGGTGTTTCTGATAATTCAAAAGTTCAGGAAATAATCAAAAACGACATCAAAAAATATGTTATTGATGCTGTATTTGAAAATGAATCAATAAAACTTGATGCAGAAACAATAATTCTTGTAAATCCATCAGGAAGATTTGTTGTAGGCGGACCTCAAGGTGATGCCGGTTTGACCGGTCGTAAAATAATCGTTGATACCTATGGCGGCTATTCAAGACACGGCGGCGGTGCTTTTTCAGGCAAAGATCCTACAAAAGTTGACCGTTCAGCTGCTTATGCTGCAAGATATGTTGCTAAAAACGTTGTTGCATCAGGCTTGGCTGAAAAATGTGAAATTGAGTTAGCATACGCTATCGGTGTTGCAGAACCTATTTCAATTATGGTTGATACTTTTGGAACAGGTAAGATTTCAGATGATGAAATCTCTGAATTGGTTTCTAAAAACTTCGATCTTAGACCTGCTGCAATTATCAAACAATTTGATTTGCGCGGTTTGCCTGCTAAAAATGGCGGTAAATTCTACCAGCTTTTGGCAGCATACGGACATATGGGACGTACTGATATATTCGTTCCTTGGGAACAAACAGATAAAGCTGATTCATTGAAATCTCAGGCTTGTGCTTGTTCTTGCTGCTCTAAGTAATTAGAATTAAGGATAATAAAAAGCGGTAATCTTTCGGGATTATCGCTTTTTTGTTAGAAATTAGTTTTTAAATTCAAAATCCTCTTGGTGTTTAGATTTTATCAAGTATGCGCTGATTATTGCGGTAATCGGAACACAGGCAAGTATTGCGATGCTTCCGATTAGTGCTGAGGTTATTTCTGTTGCGACTTGATTAAGATTGAAAAATTTGTTCAAATCAATGTTGTTTGATAAAAGCACAAGCGGTAAGGAGCTTCCAAGATATACTAAAATCAGTGTGTTTGACATTGTCCCTATAACATCTCTGCCGACATTCATGCCTGATTTAAAAAGAGCTTTAATGCCAAGGGTTTTGTCTGTCAGGTGAATTTCATTTATTGTACTGGCAATTGATACTCCTGTATCCATAACGGCACCGAGTGCCGCAAGCATCATTGAGGCGGATAAAATTCCTGTGAAATCCAAATCTGGTCTTGCGGTATACAAAAACATAGGTTCTTCACCGGCAAAGCCTGTCAGAGTTGCAAGTTTTATCGCTAATATTGAAAGCAATGCCGCAAGTCCGACGCTCGTTATTGTTCCCAAAATTGCTGAGGTGCTTTTGTAGTTAAATCCCCCGACAAGATAGATTGTTATGATGGTTGATAAAATACACACAACAAGCGCTGCAATGATTGGTGAAACTTCATTAAGTATCATTGGTGTCATTGCAAAAAATATTAGAGCAACTGTTGCAACAATGGATAAAAAGCTCAACAAGCCCTTTTTTCGGCCTATGATTAAAAGCAGTACAAAAAATATTCCTGTAAATAAGTATATTGTGTTTACTCTTTCTATGTCTGAAATAAAGAAGTTTATATCGTCAATATCTTGAACAAATTCAACATTAGGCTCCAAGTGGAGTATTACTTTATCATCTTTTGAAAGCATAATGTCATAGGCGGGGTTACCGGTCAGCATGTTGTCAAGTTG
>CALVBY010000079.1 GCA_944325905.1 Candidatus Gastranaerophilales bacterium
GTTGAAAGCGTGTTTTTCTTTTTCGGTTCACTTTTTCTTTTTGCATCGCAACAAAAAGAAAAAGTGAACAATAGTGGTCTATAATAAATATTATGTGTATTATTCTTCTAAAGTATATTCGTAATTGGGTGCCTTTTTCTTCGCTTCTTCATCTTTTGATTTGAAGCTCATAACAAAAACTTGGTCTTTTTTAATTTCCATTTCTTTACCTTTATTTGCATATGATAAAGGTGTACTTTCATATAGGGAAACTGCAGCAGATTTTGCTCTATTTCCTTGTTCATTTTTAACAGCACCTTCAACTATCGCCACACCGGGTCCGAAGAAGCCATCAATAAGCTTGTTACCTACAATAACCGCACCCTGTTTAGCTATAGAACCTGCACTAACGCCACTTAAAGGGCTATATTTACCTTCAATGTGGTTGGTTATTTCATAACTTTGTTTTTTCCCTGCGTCATAGAATTTTACGGGGACAAATGTAAATGTCGCATCCCTTTTTAATCTTTTAGGATCAGTAACATCGACAATCTTACCCTCTATAGTACTGCCTGCAGTTACTGGATAATCACCAGCTGTGACAAAGTCTTCTAACACTTTTACAGTCCAAGTTTCAGGAGGATTTGCCGTCGTAAAATCGGACATAGCCTGTACTTTTACATTTTTAGCCATAGACGGAGTCATCGTTAACATTAATATACCCAACAATAAAGATATTTTTTTCATATTTTCTCCTATTTTTTGAAGATTGTATTCAAATACTGCCCTGTATATGAGTTCTTATTTAGAGCAACTTCTCCAGGGGAGCCCGTTGCAATCACCTGACCACCGTTAACTCCACCTTCCGGCCCTAAATCAATTATGTAATCTGCAACCTTTATAAGATCAAGATTGTGTTCGATTATAAGAATTGTGTTCCCCTGATCTGCCAAACGCTGAAGTATTTTAATCAATTTATCCAAATCTGCCCAATGCAAACCAACAGAAGGTTCATCCAAAAGATAAAGTGTTTTCCCTGTCGCACGTTTATTCAATTCTGATGCCAATTTTATACGTTGAGCTTCCCCACCTGAAAGCGTTGTAGCACTTTGACCTAACTTGATATAATCCAAACCGACATCGTTTAATGTTTTTAGCTTATTTTTAATTGACGGAATACTATCAAAAAATTCCAAAGCTTCTTTTACACTCATCTCAAGTACATCAGAAATTGTTTTACCTTTATATTTAACCTCTAATGTCTCACGGTTGTAACGTTTACCCTTGCAGACATCGCATTTTACATAAACATCAGAAAGGAAATTCATTTCAATTTTTAAAAGTCCGTCACCCTTACACGCTTCACATCGACCGCCTTTAACGTTAAAGCTAAACCTTCCGGGTTTGTATCCTCTAACTTTTGCCTCATTGGTTTTTGCATAAAGTTCCCTAATATGAGTGAATACATCCGTATAAGTTGCAGGATTTGAACGCGGAGTTCTGCCTATCGGAGATTGGTCGATATCAATTATCTTATCAATATTTTCAAATCCCGTTATTTCATCAACACCTTGCGGTTTAGGCTTATTACCGCGGATTTTATGCAGAGCATATTCATAGACCAAATCCTGCATTAGAGTTGACTTCCCTGAGCCGGAAACACCCGTCAAAACAACGATTTTACCAAGAGGAATATCTACATCTATATTTTTAAGATTATTCAAGTGAGCATTTTTTACATGCAAAAATTTTCCATTACCTTCACGAACTTTTTCAGGAATCGGTATAAACTTCTCACCACTTAAATATTTCCCAGTAATCGAACGTTTTGCGGCAATAATATCATCAACTGAACCCTGTGCAATAATTTCACCACCGTTTATACCGGCTTTTGGGCCTATATCTACAATATAATCAGCATTTCTTATGGTTTCTTCATCATGTTCAACTACCACAAGAGTATTTCCAAGATTTCTCAGTTTTATAAGTGTTTTTATTAATCTGTCATTATCACGCTGGTGTAAACCAATTGAAGGTTCATCTAAAACATACAAGACACCGGACAAGCCACTTCCAATTTGAGTGGCCAATCTTATCCTTTGAGCCTCCCCGCCTGATAAAGTCCCTGCCATACGGGCAAGATTCAAATAGCCAAGTCCTACATCTTTTAAAAATCTCAAACGAGCCCTTACTTCATCAAGTATTTGTTTGGCAATCTGGATTTGGAAATCTGATAATTCCAAGTACAAATTTTCAATAAAATCATATTCTTCATCAACAGACATCAACGTAAATTCATATATATTTTTACCGTCTATGGTCACAGCAAGCGAAAACGGTTTTAATCTTGCACCGTTACACGCAGGACAAGGTGTTGTCACCATGTATTTTTCTATTTCTTCTCTCCAATATTCCCCATTTGAATCATTATATCTCTTTTCTAAGTGAGGAATTACACCGATATATCTGAGATATTGCGTATGATAACGCTTTGTACCGAAACGTTTTACGTGGAATTGCACCACATCATCTCCACCATAGAGTATTATTTTTTGATGTTCTTCCGGCAAATCTTCAAACGGTGTATTCATATCAATACCATAATGAGCAGCTACAGATTCCAAAACATCATCATAATATGAATTTGAAGTTCTGGCCCAAGGATAAATTGCACCCTCGGCGAGTGATTTTGACCTATCCGGAACTATCAAATTAGGATCTATAACAAAATCAGCCCCCAATCCTGAACATCTTTCACACGCACCATAAGGATTATTGAATGAAAATATTCTTGGAGCCAATTCTTCAAAACTTATATTACACTTAGGGCATGCAAGCTTTTCACTGTAAACAACTTCTTTATCACCAATAATATCAACAATTACTATACCGTCGGCTTTTTTTAAAGCTATCTGGACACTATCGGCTATACGAGATTGTGCACTTTCTTTAATAACTATTCTATCAACCACCACATGAATTGTGTGTTTTTGCGTCTTAGTTAATTTAATTTCATCCTCATCAAGATTATAAATCTCATCATCCACTTTGACTCTGACAAAACCTTCTTGTCTCAATTCCTCAAATGTAGACTGAAATTCCCCTTTTTTACCTCTAACAATTGGTGCAAGTATCTGGATTTTTGTACCTTCAGCAAGTTTCATTATGCTATTTACAATTTCATCAACTGATTGAGGTTTAATCTCCGACCCACACTCGGGACAGTGAGGAACCCCGACTCTTGCATACAAAAGTCGCAAATAGTCATATATTTCAGTAACAGTGCCAACAGTAGATCTAGGGTTATTACTTGTTGATTTTTGATCTATAGAAATAGCCGGAGAAAGCCCGTCAATATATTCAACATTGGGCTTATCCATTTGTCCTAAAAATTGACGTGCATAGGTAGAAAGGCTTTCTATATAACGTCTTTGACCTTCCGCAAAAATTGTATCAAAAGCCAGCGAACTCTTTCCGCTGCCTGAAACACCAGTAAACACAACAAGTTCATTCTTTGGAATTTCCAAGGAAACATCTTTCAAGTTGTGCTCTTTTGCACCCTTAATTTTTATAGTATCTTGCATATATGTATTATGACATATAAAACAATAAATTCAAATTTACTTATTAATAACCGCTATATGTTGACGTTTCATCATTTCCGTATACTTTTCGGTTATTAACTATATCACCGTTGCTCGCGGTAACAGAAACATTATACGTGTATTGTCTTTCTTTGGCAGGTGTTATACGGTAACGTTGAACCAGAACTTTGTCAATCCTATCATCGCCACCTACATCAACTGAAGTGTTTCTGCAACCGTTGAGAGTATAATTATCACGGTTATTTGAACCTTCTATGAACGCATCAGACAAACCCTCAAACATGTACCCATTATCATTTCGATACACGGCAGCATAATTATCCTCCGGTTGTTCGGGGAATATAAGGTTTGTACCGTTGGTTAACACTACACTATGATAATCCACCCCATTATCGGTGTAAACGTTAGCCTCACGAATATCTTGCCTGTTAAAAGCGACATTTCCAACCGAAACAGGCGAAACTTGATTTGCATAAACACTACTCAAAGCTGCTATATTTTGAAGATAATTCATCATTATCAAAGTAGGCAAAACATAACTATAAGGATTGTAATAAACCGGAGGTGGTGGCGGTACCGGATAATAGTGGGGGTGATGGTGGTGATGAGGTCTGTGTGGGTGCCATTGTGCCTCGATGTTATCGTTATCCATCGGAGCTGCCTCCACTTTGTTAACAGCAACAGGATCAGCCATCATTGCAAGTATCAATGCAGCCGTTGGTACTGCTTTTTTAACACCACTTGGAACACTTGTTGATTTTACATCATTATCCTTTTTAGCTTCAAAATGAGGTTTTCCACCCCTACAAGAAAATTCTGATACCGGTAAAATTTTCATACACTTACTCCTA
>CALVBY010000080.1 GCA_944325905.1 Candidatus Gastranaerophilales bacterium
ATTGCAATTTTAACTGAAAGTGAAAATCCAAGAAAATACTGGAGTGTTCTTAAAACTCGTTTAAAGAAAGAAGGTAGTGAGTTGGCTACAAATTGTAGTCAACTGAAAATGAAAGCTGCGGATGGCAAGTTTTATAAGACCGATGCACTTGATGTCGAAGGTTGTTTGAGGCTTGTTCAATCCGTACCAAGCCCAAAAGCTGAGCCTGTCAAGTTATGGCTTGCACGTGTTGGTCATGAAAGAATGAAAGAAATGTCCGATCCTTCGATTGCAATTGATAGAGCAAGAGAAACTTACCAAAAACTTGGGCGTTCCGAAAAATGGATTCAACAACGGATGATGGGACAGGAAACCCGAAACAAATTGACTGATTATTGGAAAGACCATGAAATAACTGAAAGTGAAGAATTTGCAATCCTTACAAATATAATTCATCAAGAATGGAGTGGGTTAAGTGTAAAAGAGCACAAGAATTTAAAGGGTTTGAAATCTCAAAATTTACGAGATCATATGTCAGAAGCAGAATTGATTTTTACAGCTTTAGCTGAACTTTCAACCCGACAAGCCGCAGAAAGTACACAGGCAACAGGATTAGAAGAAAATAAAAACGCAGCACAAATTGGTGGAAATATTGCTAAGCACGCAAGAGAAGAATACGAAGAACGGACTGGTGGCAAAGTTGTGAGTGATAGCAACTTCTTGCCTAAAAAATCCAAAACACAGCAGATTAAAAATAAGAAGAAATAATGTAGTAATTAAATGGAAACTCAAGTGATAAACATTGCAACTTTTACAATTTTTCAAAAAATCCGTTTTAAGAATATTTAGTCAAGTAGGAACTTAAAAAAGGGGGCAAAATTTCTGTATAAAATCAAAACTTTACCGGTTTCAAGAACTGGATTGAAGCCAATAATTACAAAATTTCCGAACAAAAACTACCATTTCAGGCATACTTTCGACAATTTTAATCAAAATAAACTCTAAAATTTTTGAATAAAAC
Source organism: Candidatus Gastranaerophilales bacterium (assembly GCA_944325905.1). Lineage (GTDB taxonomy): Bacteria > Cyanobacteriota > Vampirovibrionia > Gastranaerophilales > Gastranaerophilaceae > SIG32. The sequence continues at coordinate 1,001 of CALVBY010000080.1, forward strand.
CTTGCTTCTGTATCGTTTAATATTTTAGACCTTTACTACATAAAAAATCTATATTGATATGGTTTGGCTTCTAAATTAGGCATTCGTTTTATTGTTCGTGCTAATTTTTGAGCGAATTCAAGAGTTACAGGCAGTCTATCGTACAAACTATCACTATTCCAATTCATTTTACTTAATCCTAAAATACTATGTGCACTATCATACCAGGAATTGTGTCCTGCAAATCTTTTAAGTAAAATTGGTTCAGGAATTCCTCGTCCTTCTTTGTAAAAATGTCTACCCCTCTGTGATATATCCACATTTCCCTGTGTCCATAAAAGCAAATCATTATCTAATCTTAAAGTTGTACCCCTATTTACAGGATATCCTGCAATATCATTGTTCCCATCTACTTTAATTGCTTTCCAATGTACATTTTGTTGAATTTGCACGAGTTCAATATCACTGCAAACTTTTAATGCATCATAGCACCCATCTACTTCCTCTTCCTTAAACTCTGTTGATTTATGAATTACAATATTTTTTGGAGGTTTACCTGCATTCCTTTCTTGGTATATTGACAGACAGCGAGACATTACTCTTCTTATTTCATCTTTTGATAAATATGGATTATCTCTCGATTCTAATCTAAAATCACTTGTTTCATAAGCAACAAATTCCATGCCTGAACCCTCAGCATCAAAAACTTGACTACAACACGTGACGAATTTGGATTTTTCTCTATTATTTCTTAATGCATAACTCATACCAATATAAGCCGTATCTGGAGACATTTGTGCTAATTTCCAAGGAACACCAGTTATTTTACTATATGTAGCAATCCCTAAATGCCACATTACACTGCATTGGCAAGGATACTGCAATGATTTATTTTCTCTGATGATTTGAGTTGGTATACCATAGCCGACACACAAAGCTTTTATATAATCATGCAGATCAAAATCTTCATCAGCCTTGCATTCAAATGTTGGATACCAATTTTGTGGTAAATACACATATAAGATATCAAAATCATATTTATTATTTGCAATTTTAGATATTAATTGCGTAAACAAATCAGCTAATTTTTTATATGGCTTATCGGCATTTAAAACTATGGTTTCTTGTTCTTGCGATATTTCAATATTTATTTCTGCGTTTATCTCAATATCTCTTTTAAAAACATTTTTAAATCCTGGAAAATCTATAAGATATTCTTTTCTTTCTTGTGGTGTTTGTCTACTTTTTAGTTGATTTATTAATTCCGATATTATTTTATGAGTTCCTTTTGGACCCATCGTAGCAACTCTAATTATAGGGAAAGCATTCCCAATAAGTTTTTGATTATATGGACCATATTCAATTAATCCTTTTAATGGATGTATACTGATACAATCATCTCTTTCTGGGTTAAATGTTAATAATGGTTCAGGAATATTTTGATATGCAATTAAATGAGAGTGATTAGTCATTATTCACCACCTCTACTATATGCCGTAGTTCCATTAACAATAAATTTAGGAGATATGTCTTTTTCAGACGATTGAAATAGCATTAACTCTTTGTTTTTATTTTTACCAATTAATAAATTTATCCACTTATCTAAAAATAGGTTACTTACACTATTCATTCTATTTGAATATTTGGAATTAATAAATGTTTTAATTTTGTTTGTAATATTTTCATCATATTCTTTAGGTTCTACCCATATTTTAGGTTCTAATATTAACCATAATTGCTCAAATCTAAATTCTGCCGATATTTTTAAAGCTTGAACCCATTCAATATTTGTATTTGGAATTTTACCATAACAATATTCTGCAAATTGATATTGTCCTCTTTGCCAATTAGCAAATTTTTGAGGGTTTATTTTATTTTTATCAAGTATTATGTAATGACTACGACCACGATACTTCCCGATAATCGGTAAATCTTGTTCAAGACATTTAATTAACAGTTTATACAATAAATTTAATTCTTGTTTCCCTTCTAGCAATAATTCTTGATTTAAAGTGTAATCAACTATACTTTTTAATTTATAAGTTGAAAAAGTTTTTTGTAATTCATTTAATTGTCCAAAGGCTATCACACCTTCTTTTTTTCGCATAGCAACGATATTGGTATTTGCTTTTTTAATCGCTTTTTGAATTTCTTCAAATCCACCAATCTCACAATCTATTAATTTACAATTTAAAGGATATTCAAGAATTGGTAATGCGTTCATTCTTAAAACGGGGAAATTCTTCCCTTTGCTTGGTAATGGTGGAAATGTGGCTTTGGGCATTTTCGTATTTAAGTATTTTATAATATCATCTGGTATATTTTCAATTTGCTTTAATATATCCCCCATTACTTCATCAAAATTTTGTATATTAATAATTTCAGCATTAACATTTAATTCTTTTGCTCTAAATATTAGATTTTTCAATTTGCTACAAGGTTCTTCTCCTGCTCTCATTAACCATAATAATCCATGTGGGAATGCATTTCCATTCTCCAATGCTTCACGGAAAGAACTCATAATGGACTCATCTCGACCACTATATCCTGCAACTATTAATCCATATCGTTGGCATTGTTCTATTAATAATTTACGATATTCTGTATCCTGCTTCTCTAATTCGCTATTTGTATTTTTAATTTTTTTTGATTGAAAATCTCCGTGCAATTTAATTAATAAGGGCCATTTCTCATTATTTATAGCATCTCTAGCTATATTATTGCTATCTAATGTTGAAACAGTAAGTTCATCTGTAGTATTATACAATTTTGAAGCCGCATTTTCTATTAGCTTATCAAAGTTTGTTGTCCAAACTATTCGGCAAAGGTTCAGTTTCATCAGTGAAGCTAATATTTCTTGACCGTATGATGGAGAACGACCTTTTACAACCTTTTCGATTACTTGTTGTCTGAGTTCTTCTAATGGATATGCTTTTTCAAAATAATATGCATACTCATTCTCGTCAGGATTAGGAACTATTTTATTTTCAATAAAATAATTTTGTAAAGATTGTCTTGCTATTGGATTAGACAAATCGTAGTATAGTTTCGGATTTGAACTGGTATTTTTACAAAATATATTTAATTTGAATTGATCTATTAAATTTGAGGCAGAAGGAACTCCCGCAGAAACAGAAGTTCCTGCACCAAGAAACCACATAAAATGTTGCCCTTTTAATTTAAATATATTTAAAAACTCTTTATATTCCATCCCGCTACCTATTTTATTATTATAGTTCAAATACAGACTTTATTTATTTTTATTAATAAAAGATTAACATTTTTCTCAATTTTTCTTGTCGTTTTTCTTAAAATTATTGGCGAATTACAACACCACCTTTGGGTAATCAAGCTAATCAAAACATCTTATCTT
>CALVBY010000081.1 GCA_944325905.1 Candidatus Gastranaerophilales bacterium
TTTCCTTGTGTTCATGTTTACGGCTTTTTTATTTTTTTCTTTAATTTTTTATTTGTTTTTTGTAATATTTCGTTACATAAATCGCCATAATACACTAATAACAAGAAAAAAGAGATTACATGTGTAATCTCTTTTTAATAAAATATCTATAAAAGTCAAGATTTACTTAATATTTGAGAAAGTCCAAGCATCAAATGTTGGCGTTTCAGATATTTTCATTTCTTTTTTTGTTGTTCCTGAGCAAGAATCATCGTGGGCAATTGGCTTGTATAATCTGTTATAGTATTCAATTACCATACGATCAGAGTTGAAATAAGCTTCAGAAGTTCTGATAGCTTGTCTCATCAATCTAGCCCATTCAGTTTTGTTTTCGTAGTATGTCGGAATAATCTCATTTTCGATAATATTCATTATGCAATCATGATCTTTCCAATGACGTTCTTCCCAAGGCATTTCGTCATCAAGTTCAGGATATTCAACAGTATAACCGTTAATTCCATTAAATGTACCCTCAACAGTCCAACCGTCATATATTGAAAGGTGAAGAGCACCGTTTGCATTTGCAGACATCCCGGATGTTCCTGATGCTTCAAACGGTCTTAGAGGTGTATTTAACCAAATATCAGAACCACGTTTTAACATACCTGACAATTGCAATTCATATCCGGGAAGTACAACAACATTTTTCAAAGTGTGTGATTGGTTCAAAAGTTTGTTGAACATTTCCTTACCCATAACATCATCCGGGTGGAATTTTCCTGCAAATATAATTTGAACTTTATTAGAATCAAGCAATTTATTAATTCTGTCTTTATCCATCAAAATTAACCAAGCACGTTTGTAATCTGCAAATCGTCTTGCCCAAGTTATTGTTAATACATCAGGATCAAACATTTTGCCTGCAACGTTAGCAATATGTTTGAATAATTCGCATTTCATTTCACGTTTTACGGCTAACAATTTTTCAGGAGTGTTAGCTTCTTTAATTCTTTCATCTTGCCAATAATGCAAGTTAACAGCGTTAGTTATTGCACGGATAGGACATCTGCCGTCAACCCATTCCCACATTTTGTTTGCTACAAGACCGTGAAGCTGAGAAACAGCATTTGCAATACGGCTCATTCTCAAAGCAGCTACAGTAAGCGAGAAGTTTTCACCGCCTAAATTAACAGCAGTTTCACGCTTGCAACCGGCAAAGAAACCGCCTTCAAGCAATGTATCTACCCAGTGTACTTCGTTTCCAGCAGCTACCGGTGTGTGTGTTGTAAATACTGTCTTTTTCTTAACTTCGTCTAAGTTGCCGTTATATTGTCTCAATAATTCAAACGCAGCAGGTAAAGCGTGACCTTCGTTCATATGGATAACATCAAAGTTATATCCAACAGCCTGCAATATTCTCACGCCTGCAACACCCAAAACTGTTTCTTGTGCAATTCTTATTTTTTCATCACCATCATAGAGTTTGTATGAAATACTTTTTGCCCAGTCACTATTTCCATCAATGTCAGTTGTTAAAAGATATACCGGACAAGTACCATATAATTCAGGTTCTACAAGAAAAGCTTTAACTTTAACTTTTTCACCAAAAATATCAACTTCAGTTGAAACACCTAAATCTTTCAAAAAATCATAATATTTTCTAATGTACGCAACTTCTACCTGCCCTTTATGGTCAATCCTTTGATCATAATAGCCATATGACCATAACATTGTTACACCTACCATAGGTAACTGCAAATATCCTGCAGAAAGCATATGCGAACCTGCAAGAAATCCCAAACCGCCGGAATATGTGCTTAATGATTGATCCATAGCGATTTCCATTGAAAAATATGCTACGTTTGGTAATGACATAACTTAAACCTTTCTTCTTATTGTCTAAACTAATAACACTCTTTAAAAGAGATTACTTACAGCATACCACAAAATTTTTACTGTCAAAATTTTTGACTTATAAATTTTATATAATCCTCGAGAATTAGTTAATAATAGCTATTTTCACCTTAAAAAAACTTAACATTATTTTATTTTAAGAGGAAAATTACCCATATATGTATTTAAAATAGCCAGGCAAATTATTAAAGTCAATATATGATACTTTTTAAAACTACCCGTACGCGATGCCTATAGCTCCGTTTTAAGAGCTGTACGACAATATAACAAATTACTTAGAGAGTATTTTAAGAATAATTTTTAACAATTTCTGAAATAGCAATTTTTACATGCGCATAATTCAATCCACCTTGCATGTAAGCTACATAAGGCGGACGCATAGGTCCATCTGCTGAAAGTTCAATAGTAGAACCTTCAACAAAGGTCCCGCCAGCCATAATAACTTTGTCTTCATATCCCGGAACATATTCAGGAATCGGTGTTACATAGCCATTTATAGGTGACAGGGATTGCACAGTTTTGCAGAAGTGTTCCAAAGGTTCCGGAGCATCAAAAATTATATTTTGTATTATATCTGCTCTTTCTTCGTCAAATTTTGGTGAAGAATTGAATCCTATTTTTTCAAAAACTTTTGCTGCTAAAACAGCTCCTTTTAGTGCATCAGATACAACAGATGGAGCCATAAATAGTCCTTGAAAAATCAATCTGTGCTGATTAAACATAGCACCGCCCTCAGAACCTATACCTGGTGCAGTTAGCCTATTTGCAGCTCTATTTACGTATTTTTCTTTACCTGCAATGTATCCGCCAGCTTCTACTATTCCCCCACCTGGGTTTTTTATAAGCGAGCCGGCAATCAAATCCGCACCGACCTCTAATGGCTCAACTTTTTGAACAAATTCGCCATAGCAATTATCTACAAAACAAATACAATTCGGATTTTTTTGTTTTACAATTTCACAAATCCTTTTTATTTTATCAACAGTAAGTGATTTTCTTGTTGAATAGCCCTTTGAGCGCTGTATAAGAACCATTGTGACAGATTCATCAATTGCATTTTCGATAGCTGTAAAATCCAGTTCAGTATCATTCAAAAGTGGGACTTCACTGTATTGAACGCCATGAGCAATTAGGGAATCTCTTCGAGTTTCCTCATCACCTTCTGTCCCAATAACTTCAAGCATTGTATCGTAGGGTTTACCGACAACAGACACAATCTTGTCTCCGGGGAGAAGGTTACCAAACAAACAGCAGGCAAGAGTGTGTGTACCTGATGCAAAATGCACTCTTACAAGGGCTTTTTCCGCTTTGAAAACATCTGCAAATACCTTATCCAAAACTTCACGCCCTAAATCATCATGGCCGTAACCTGAAACTGTGTAAAAATGTTCAGGTGCAACCTTATTATCTATAAAAGCCTTCAAGACCTTAAACTGATTATAATCTCTTATTTCATCAATTTTTTCAAATTGATCTCTTAGTTCTAATTCCGCTTGCTTTATCAAATCATTGTTCATAATACATTTATGATATTGCAAGAAAAAATAAAGGTCAATTGGTTGCATCACATGTATAGTGAAAGATTCTTGCATTCAAAAAATAATTCAAATATGTTGAGGTTACTATTTCTTATTATATTTACATTATGCAATTCGGCCTTTGCAAGTGATTACGGCGTATATTCACCGCAAAATTACAAAATGCACTCAGATGAAGGTGAAAGAATTTTGTTTATAATGGATTTTTCAAATAGTATGAGCGAATATCTTGACGGAAGACGTAAGGTCGATTTGATGATAGATACAATGCTTGAGATTTTACCTAAAATTAATCCAAATACATCTGTTGGGTTGAGAGTTTACGGGCACAAAATGGGATTTACAGCCATGGATGCATGCAGAGCGTCAAGTTTACTTGTACCTGTATCAAAGGGTAATACATTCCAAATAGCTGATTCATTAAATTCAACGCACCCAAGAGGAATGACTCCTATTACATATTCACTTAAACAGGCTGTGAAAAACGATTTTCTCGGATTTTCCGGTAAAAAAAGAATTATACTTTTAACTGACGGTGGCGAGAACTGCGACGAAAGTCCATGTGAATACGCAATGGAGCTTATTAAGGTTAGAAAAGATATTAATATTGATGTTATCGCTTTTAATATAGATGATGAGGATGACTTACAGCAACTTGAATGTGCTGCACTTGTAACTAGCGGAAAATTTTACACTGCAAATACGGCAGCAGAATTAGCCAAAAGTATTTCAAACAGTATTAACGCTAAAAAAGATGTAGATGCAAAAATTATAAGTAATTATTAAAACTAGCGGCACCCGGGATCCGCACTATCTACAAATCCGTCAAAATCATTATCTATACCGTCAGAGCAGGCACC
>CALVBY010000082.1 GCA_944325905.1 Candidatus Gastranaerophilales bacterium
GTCGCCATAGCTATCAACAAACTACCGACAACAACCGCACCAACTTTTCCTATAGTACTCATAATATATTTATCCCTTTCAAATATTCTAATATTTTTTAACACCAATCTGTTTTATAGACTAAAAATATACTGCCTTAATTGCCTCAATCATACCGTTTTCATCAGCAATATTTTTCCCCGCTATATCAAATGCTGTACCGTGTCCGGGGGATGTTCTTATTACATCCAAACCTATTGTCATATTAACGGTTTTTGAGCCCGCAACTGTTTTTATGGGTATTAAGCCCTGATCGTGATAATTTGCGATAATACAATCATACTCTGAATATTTTATAAACAACGTATCTGCTGGCAGAGGATTTGTTATATTAATTCCCTTTTTGCGCAAAACATCAACTGCGGGCTGTAAGATTTCAATTTCTTCATTCCCTAATATTCCGTCTTCACCGGCATGAGGGTTAAATCCGCATAATGCAAACTTAGGATTGGAAATTCCAAGTTTTTGGATAAAAAATTTATGCAAGTTAGAAATTTTTTCAATAACAAGATCCTTTGTTAAACAAATATCCTTCAATGCACAATGTCTTGTCAAAAGAAGAACTCTGAAATTACCAGCCACAAAAAGCATTTCAGCCAGTTGATTATCATGAGCCAAGTATTTTTGTAATATCTCGGTCTGCCCATTAAAATTATGCCCAGCCATATGCAGCGCATTTTTAGCGACAGGGGCCGTAACAATGGCACATCCTTTTATCTCACAAGCTTTTTTTAATAACTGAAAACAAAACTCACCACAACCCCCTGAAATAATTCCCGGCTTAACTTCCTCATCAAATGGAATTTCTATTATTTCATAATCCTTGTCAAGCTTTCCATAAAAATCAAGAATTTTTCTGTTCGAAATTAGGATAAAATCTCTTTCAGGCAAATCGAGCTTATTCAATGCTTTAATGGTAATCTCAGTACCAATTCCATTCGGATCACCGGTTGTAATAATAATTTTATCCATTAGACAGCCTCGTGATGATCAAAATACCGTAAAATTTCTATCAAAGTATTTACACCACCAAGATTGCCGGATTTTGTAACTATCCACTGAGCATTATGATCCAAGCATAAAGCTATTGCAGGTGCAACCTCGTCAATTAACTGTAATTGAGTAGCACCTATTTCAGCACAACACTTATAAGAGGTTTCCCCTCCAAGGGTGATTAAAATTAAATCTTTTTTTGAAACAACTTGACGAGTTAGTTCAGATAAGAAGTCTGTAATTACACCGGCCAACTCAGCCTTCGTCAATTCAGCTCTTAAAGATTCATCGGAAAAACCATCAAAATTTCTTATTAAATGCGAAGTATGAACAACTACAATATTATTTTCAGCCAAATTTGACACAACTCGATTTACCAAATCATCTTTTACTCCGCCCAGAACGGTTTCGAGATCCAAACTTATAACAAGAGTATTCTCATCAAAATCATCTCCCTGTTCCAGTCTGTCAATTTGATTTGCCGTAATTTGTGTTGCACTGCCTGATACGATAAATTTTGGTAGTTCCGGCATTAGTTTTTTAATATGATCAGTTTCAATATCTGAAAACCATACATTACTAAAAGCTCTTGCGGCCGCTGCAGTACCTGCCGGAAGAATATTATACTCGGACTTATCAATTGCAAGAACTAACTGTTCTATGTCTGTTGTAGAGACAGCATCCGCTATAATAAGTTTTTTACCGTCCTTGATATATTCGTTCAATTTACGAATTATTGGTCCAGCGCCCTTCATTACTGTCGACAAATCTAAAGATGCAACCAAGCCATGAAATTCTTCAGGCAACTGGGACTTTAATAGTGTAGGCAAATGAGATTCAAATATAGGAGAATGTGGATCTCTTGCCATCTCAGTTCTTTCAATAGGCACACCTTTTAGTAAATGGTATCCTCCGACCGTAACTCTGCCTTCAGATGGAAATGCCGGTATAACTATAGCAGCATCCCATTTTAATACCTCTAATATACCGAGAGTTTCAACTGCAATATTGCCTCTTACGGTTGAATCGATCTTTTTATAATAATAATCCGGCTTCAAAACCTCTGAAAACATTTTAACAGTGTGCTTAACTTTTTCATAAGCCTCATGAGGTGTAACATTACGAGATTCTGTTGATATAGCCCAAGTCTGGGTACCAGCAATATTCAAAGGCTCTATTTCATCATCTAATAAAATTTGAGTATTTGCACCACGAAGATGAAACTGTAAAGCCGTATCATTTGCACCAGTTAAATCATCGGCAATTATTCCGACAACATTGGAGTTAATTATCATATAGCTTCTTCCATATCTCTCTTGGAGCCAAGCAATCTAATGCTGTTAGCAACAATTAAGAAATTTTCTCTATCGTTGCCGGTAGCTTTATCAACCCACTTGCTTTGTCCGATTCTACCATCAACTGCGACTTGAATACCTTTTTTTACGTATTCACCTGCAAATTCAGCTTGTTTATCCCATACATCGATATTGAACCAGTCTGCCACTTCAGCCTTAGTCTTCGGATCCCAACGATTAACCGCTATAGAAAAGTTAGCCTTTACTTTACCTGACTCAAAATACCTAACTTCTGCATCTCTGCCGACACGACCTACTAGAACAACTGTATTCATATTTACCTCTTTCTCGTTTTCTTTCATTTTACAATAAAAACGAAAAACTTGAGGAGAAAACCATATCTGTTAATTAAGAAATGTTAAACATCTAATGGGATTAACTTATCTACAGTAATTCCCAATGCTAATGCAAGCTTTGCAATAACAACAAGAGAAGGACTGTATTTTTCGTGTTCTACTCTTGCTAAGTATTCAGGCGTAATATCCGCTTTTTCTGCCAAATATTCTTGTGAATATCTTTTTCTTGCTCTTTCAGCTCTTAGGTTTTCAGCAAAAATTTTAATAATCTTTTCTCTATCCATATGCCTATATTACTCTTTTTTTTATACCATGCTAATGATTTATAATTGTATCATTATGATTTATAAATCAACAACAAACAATTATTTTCGTGAATATCAGCATGCTGTAATAACATATATGTTAAAATGCGTATTTGTGCTACAATCATAGAAGTAGAGTTAGGGGGGTCCACCCCGGTTGCAGATTTATATATAAGTGTTGTTATATATAGTCAAATTTGCAAGTATACCAAAAGGACAGAAGGATATTTATGGAAAAAAACGAATCAACTTTAGGAGTTTTAAGACACTCCACATCACACATCATGGCACAAGCTGTTCAAAAGCTGTTTCCACAAGCAAAGTTAGCTATCGGACCGGCTACTGACACAGGCTTTTATTATGATTTTGATTTGACAGACGGGCATGCTTTCACAGAGGAAGATCTTGCCAAAATCGAAGAAGAAATGAAAAACATTGTTAAACAAAATCTTACTTTCGAAAAATATGTAATTCCAGATGTAGATGCACAGATTGCAGAATTCAAATCAGAAGGTGAAATCTACAAGGCCGAATTGTTGGAAGAACACCGAAATGACAATCCTACATTGTATTTAACAAAGGACAAGGAAGGTAATGTTCTGTTCAACGACCTTTGCGCAGGTCCGCACCTTCCAAATACAAGTTATATAAAACCAAATGCCATAAAGCTTTTAAAAGTTGCAGGAGCTTATTGGAGAGGCAATGAAAAAAACAAAATGCTTCAAAGAATTTATGCAACTGCTTTTTGGACTAAAGAAGATTTGGCTGATTATTTGCATTTCATAGAAGAAGCAGAAAAACGCGATCACAGAAAATTAGGTGCAAAACTTGATTTATTCTCCACCCGAGATGAATTAGGCGGCGGGCTTGTTCTTTGGCACCCAAATCTTGCA
>CALVBY010000083.1 GCA_944325905.1 Candidatus Gastranaerophilales bacterium
ATCAGTAGCTGATTGCATACGAGCGTTCAACATTGCACCTAATGAACCTGAAGTAGGATTGTCTCCTGCGTTTGAAGTATCAGCATCCAAAGTTGAAAGATCAGTATCTTCCAAAGCTACGTTCATAACAACAGCTTGGTTCAAAGTTGATAATGCTTTTTTGTAAGCTGTTTTGAATTGAGCACCGTTTGTGTTTGAAATCAATGTAGGAATAGTCATGGCTGCAACTACACCAATGATACCCAAAGTAATCAATACTTCAGCCAAAGTAAAACCGAATCTTTTTGTCATAATCTTTTCACCTTTCTTTTTTGTACTAATAAAGCTATGAACAATTTTTTATCTTTACTAATGCGATTATAATATCAATTTTTTCAAAAGGTGTCAAGCATATGTATGATTTTTAACAAATTAAAAATTATTTTTTCAAAAGTTCAAAAATCCGGAACTGTCCGCAATTAAGCTCTTTTAGCTCTAAATCCGAGCCGCAATCTTCGCAAATAACTTTTTCAAAATTATAATTTTTCATGACATGCTCTCCAACTATAGTATAGTCAATCGGCAAATGAATAACTTTATCGAAAATAGTTTTCCCCTCAACCCACTCTTGGTATGCGCCTCCATTATCATCAGTTTTGCTGACTTTCTCGATAGGATAATGATAATTTGCCGCTACCAAAAATGCTTTTTTCAAAGGCTCTTTTGAAATAAGCCATGCTACAAAACCATCCTCGTCCTGAATAATAACCTGAGCTTCACCATCTGTTATTATCGGATTATTTTTAACAAATACGTCAATAGCGTTAAATTTGTTATAAAATTCCTGATTAGTTTCTCTTGGCATGGAAACTTCTTCACCTATTGCATGTTCAATACCTCTTTGGGTAAAGCTTTCATCGCCGTCAACGTACAAAACAGGTCTTTGCGCAAATTTTCCGCCCGGCAAGAATTTATACTTAAACCACTTGAAAAGTGCCCCGTCTTCGCCCAATTGCCCCGGATACTGGTCTATACAACGGAATTCTCCATCTTGGTTGTTATAAGTTTTTAAAATTGAAAGTTGATTTTTAAGCTTCACGTTATAATTTGTCAAATACTGGTTATCCTCCATAATAACTTCAGGTGTTTTGGAGGCTTGCGACACAATATCATTTCCCCAAAGCAAGTCAAAATTCATGTCCTGATGGTATTCTTTATAAAAATTATCCCAAAGCATGTATTCAGCCAAAGTTCCGAAATAAGGGATTTTTTGCTTCATTGCGCGGTTTAATCTTCCTAAAACAACCCTTGGCGCCCTATAACTTATCGGTGTACCTTTACATTCAGAAACAGTGTCGACAACGTGATCTATATGATCCACCCTAAAACCGTCAAAATTGTATTCTTCTTGGAGTTTTTGCAGGTAATTTACAAAATATTCAATAACAGGCTCATTGAAGTTACCGCTCTCCAAAAAAGCAAAGTAATAAGGCGTTTGACAATCCAAATTTGCAAAGCAGGTAACATCTTCACCTTTATAATCAAAATGTTTAAAAGTCGGATAACCTCCGCACTCACTCATTTTGTCATAAATCGGATGTCCTGCAGAACACCAAGCCCCGCCCGGTGCAGGCCACAAACCTTCTTTTATCAATGTCTGAATTATATCAAGCTGCTTTGTAATATTTTCTTCCGTTAATTTTTTGTCAGGCTTAACATTTTCGATTTTTGCGACAATATCCTTTACGCGCTTTTGGATTTTTAACTGTGGAGCTCTTTCAAGCATCTTATTTGAATATTCTTTTTTGAATTCGTCCATTTTGTTTTCAAAATTATTTAGAATATTTTTATAATATTCGCTTAAATCACCGGAAGAAGAAGAACCCTGTTTATATATCCCCTTAACAACTTCAATATCTTCGGCATCAAAAACATCACCCATAAGCTTTGCGACTTCATCCACCTTAATATCAAGCTCTTTTTGTAATGCAGTGATATCAAACCATCTTGCAATATGAGGATTAGCCAAAACTGCTTTTGAAAATCTTCCTGTTTGGGGCAAAATGTCATATATCACAGGATGACCGGCAAGCTGTGCCATTTGTATAAATGTTTTTACCTGACCTTTGGCGTCCAAGCCTGTAAGCTCTTCAACATTTTTATCCAAAAGATTTTCGCTAACCTCGGAGCTTTTCGGCAAATAAGCACAGCCGAATTCTCTCGGATGAAAAGGTATCAAATATATTGTAGTAGAATAAATACCATTGTCTAAATTACCTGAAGGCAAAATCAAAAGCTGCTTCAGCCAATCCATAAATTTTCCCGCAGAATCTTTGTGATTTCCAAGTCCTGCCAAGTTTATTAACTTAATATCATGGCCTTCTTTTTTAATCCAATCGGAATTTTTCGCACCGTTTCTGGCCAAAACACTTAAATTATTGTTGTCAAACTTGAATTTTTCACCATCAAAAACTCCATTTTGAATCCATTTTTCTCTAAGCGCAAATAGCACCTCCGCATCTGTGATTTCATCGAGCGCTTTAAAATAAGGATAAGGAAGATAACCGTTTTCTTTAACAATGTTTCTTAAATAGTTTTTTCGGTCAACCTGAATATTTTCAACCTCAAAACTATCACAAAGTTTTGAATAAATTTCATTTAACTTTTCATCAATCTTGATTTGATTCTGTTTTTTACCAAATAAAAATCCAAACATTGTATCCCCCTAATCAGTGTAAACAATTATAGCATGAAATATTTTTTTTCGTATTGATAAAAAAAAGGTCTAATATTGTCCTGTTGGGTAATGGAATAAAAAGCACGGCTATTCTTAAATTGACTTATTAAAGAAAGAGGTATTTACAAATGACAAATTCGACAGAATCAAAAAAGACGGAGCCTATCAAAATAGTTATTGTAGAAGACTTCAAATTGACCAGAGTAGGTTTAAGATGTGCCTTGAACGCAAACCCTGATTTAAATGTAGTTGCAGAATCAGAAGATGCAATCGAAGGACTTAAACTTATAGAAAGGACTAAGCCGGATGTAGTACTGATGGATTTAGGCTTGCCGGGCATGAACGGAATAGAGGCCATGCTAAAACTGAGAGAATCTTCAAGTGAGATAAAAATAATAGCACTTACCTCACATGATAGAGAAGAAGAAGTCATTGCAGCCTTAAGCTCAGGGGCAAACGCATATTGCCTGAAAGATATTGACCCGCAAAAACTTGCAGATGTAGTAAGAGATGTATATGACGGTGTATGTTGGATAGATCCGGTAGTAGCACAAATGGCGCTTAACTCTTTGCCCAAAATAGACAACATAGGATTTTTACCAAACAAATCCCAAGGCGAGGGCAGAGTTCCTCTAACCGAAAGAGAATACGAAGTTCTAAAACACCTTGTAACAGGCAAAAGTAACACAGAAATTGCAAAAGAACTGATAGTAAGCGTGCACACTGCAAAAGCACATGTGTGTTCAATTTTACAAAAAATGTGCGTAAATGACCGAGTGCAAGCAGCAGTGAAAGCTGTCAAAGAAGGAATGGTCTAAAGGTCCCAAATATGGGACCTTTTTTAATTCATACTTGACAATAAAACTTGATTGCGATAGATTAGTTAACACGGGCCTGTGGCGAAATTGGTAGACGCACTAGACTTAGGATCTAGCGCAGCAATGTGTGAGAGTTCGAGTCTCTCCGGGCCCACCACTTAAAAGACACTTTAGGGTGTCTTTTTTTATTGCCCATGGTCATATTCTAACCCC
>CALVBY010000084.1 GCA_944325905.1 Candidatus Gastranaerophilales bacterium
AGAGAACCTTAACGAAATTCTTATATTATGAGAGTCAAACAAAATAAATTCCATAGTCTTAGAAATAAATTGACCGAAAAACGATTTAATGTTTTAATTAACTTATGAATTACATATTCTACATTTTGATAGTAATTTCATTTATAGCAGGCGCGTTGAACGGAAGACTTCCTGACGTTGTTGGATCCATCCTAACAGGCGCAGAGCTTGCCGTAAAAGTTGCATTTTCACTAATTGGTATAATGGCATTTTGGCTTGGAATGATGAAAATTGCAGAAAAATGCGGACTCATAAATATTATATCTAAAATTATAAAACCCATCACTAAACACCTATTTAATGAAATACCGGAAGAAAGTCCTGCAATAGGCGATATTGCAATGAACTTTTCAGCAAACGCCTTTGGCCTAACAAATGCGGCAACCCCAATTGGGTTAAAAGCAATGGAAGAACTTCAAAAACACAATATAGATAAAACGTCCGCATCAAATTCAATGTGCATGCTTTTGGCTATGAATACAGCCGGATTTCAATTGATTCCTGCAACAGTACTAGCTGTTTTGATAGGAATTGGTTATAAGAATCCTACAGAAATAATTGCCCCAACGTTATTAGTAACTTCAATAGCATTTATTTCTGCAATAATATTAGCAAAAATATTCCAAAAACTTTGGATCCCACAAAAAAACAACCTAATAAATGAATGTTCCGGAGGTGAAGAATGTTCCAACAAATAATGAACATAATCTCACTTTGGGCATTACCCGCTATTATATTATTAATTCTTACAATGGGATTAATTAAAAAACTGCCGATATATGAAATATTTACAGAAGGCGCCAAAGACGGCTTTAAAATTTCTGTAAATATTATTCCTTACCTTGTTGCAATAATCGTTGCAATATCAATGTTCAGAGCATCCGGAATAATTGAACTGATTGAACAAGCTTTTTCTCACGTTTTAGCTCTAATCCATGTTCCTGCAAGTGTGATTCCAATAATGATAGTTAGATCATTATCCGGATCTGCCGCTTTGGGAGTATTTTCAGACATTGCAAACACTCTTGGACCTGATGATTATGCGACAAAATTATCTGCAATAATGGTTGGAAGCAGCGAAACAACTTTTTATGTACTAGCGGTATATTTTGGCGCGGTAGGAATTTCAAAACTAAGATATGCGCTAATTGTCGGCTTGCTAGCCGATTTTATCGGAATTGTTGCAGCAGTCTGTGTGTGTAACTGGATGTTTCTTTAATATTCGCCCAACTTTGAGTGAATTCAAAGTGTTCAATCGGGATTACCGTTTTTACTAAAACTGCGTAGTTAATATCAATAAAATTAATCTTGTTAACTCTTTCTGCAAAAAATTCTTTACTACCACAATTATGACAAAATTTTTCTGCAGAAATTATAACCCCGTTTTTCAAAACGGCTTTATGCTTTAATCCGCAACATTTGCAGCGAACAATAAACCACTGATTTTCTATCAATTGACCACAATCCGGACAATACCCAATATCCTTATCAGGTGGAAAATTTTCATGTTTACACTGATGTTGACGTTTGAAAAACTCCATAATTATCATAATCAGGTTATAATAATTTTTTTTGCAAAGTCAAATTACCTTGTCTTATGTTTTTCTTTCAAAAGGCCATTCGTATATAAATAATCTAATATTCTAAAGTTCATTAGATTTCTATAATCCTTCATCGCATTCGTATAATTATTTACAACACCATCTTTTACTCTAGGCATTTCTTTAAGTCGTTCCTCTGATATTAAGCCTGTACGATACTTCATCGGATTATACACAGTCCAAGCAGACGGGGGAAAATAAGTTGATCTACATTCATTAGTATTCTTGTCAACAAGAATACTTCTTAAAACACTTGCAGACATATCATGAAAATGTTGTGGTATATCTTTGCTATACGGTTCTAGTCGTTCAGGCAAGAGTACTCTCGGAATCGAAAACCAGTTATTATAGCCCAAGTCATCCAGATACTCCATAGACCCAATCGTGAACAATTCTATTGACTTTGCAAAATCATCCAACACACCTGCATCTTCCGCAAATTTAGACATCAAATCCAGATATGAAGTTAATCCAGCACCTGAGTGGATATAATCTGTAATAATAATAGGTCTTCCTGTTTTTTGAACACGCTTTACCAAAGAAACAGGGTCACACTTAATTCTATGCATATAACGTCTATATGCATTAGCCTGTTCATCAGTCGGCGCCTCTTTATCATCTCTATATAATTTAGGACCAAGCCCCATCATATCTCGGTGATACCAATTAGAGGAAAATGCGGCTAAAGAATAGTCTTCTATTCCACCTTTCATCCAAATTGAAGTATTCAAAAACCATTTAGGACTTCTTCCAACACAAATTATTTTATTGTTTCTATAGTCATTATAATTTGAAGATACTTTAACAAAATCAACAATATCATGCTTATTTTTTAAAGGTAATACACTTGTTTTTGGAATTCTAAATACAAATAACTGATACGGATCTATTAATTCGTAAAACTGATCATATTTAGCTCTTAATTCTTCTTTTTCTTCCGGTGTAAATTTGATATAATCTTCATACTCAATATCCTTAACAATTCTTTCACCTTTTTCAGAACCTCTGAAGGATACTGAATTCGTTTTAATATTAGGAAAATAAGAATAATAACTATGTAAATTTTTACTTGAATCTACACTTTGCCCCTTAAAATTACTACTTTTACTGATATCTTTATTTTTTAGGGTATTATTCACATATTGATTTTTAATAAGTACAGGGGATACATTCAACATATAAACCTCACAAAATATTTACACTGTGTTAAAAATCAAAATCAAAAAATTTTGCTACCCTAAAATATAATTTACATATTTTTATCAAATAATCTAAATAAACCGGAAAACAACTCTTTACAAAACAATCTCTCATGCTGATATTCAGTTTTTCTGTCCGAATATACCAATTTACCATCTATAAAATTTTTTGTTTTGGTTGTAATCGCTGTAATAACAGGATACTGTGAAAAATCATATTTAACTATTGTTGTTTGTCTTCTATTGCCCCAAAAGACATCATTTTTATAGAATTTAAATCTGTTGTTTTTTCGACTTGAAATTTCAAATATACGATTTTTATTGTGAGTATTAGGCAAAAATAAATCTGCATTCCGAGCTTTATTAAACGCACCAGCACCGAAAAAAGCTTCAAGAGCCTTAATAGACATCTGAATTTCCTCCATGGGGTAATGAACAATGATTAATATACCTCTAAAATAAATATATGTCAAATATCAGAAAGCTTTTACTAGAAAGATCTGAATATCTTTATCTAAACGTTCAATTTTTTTAACGAATCTTAAATCAGCCCAGTTAGATAAAATCAAAACAACAGCAGGTTTTCTATTTGTCAACTTAGCATAATAAAGTGATTGACCAACACTCTCAGCCCATTTATTTGCAAAATCAAATTCAATTGCGTAATCCTTTGTGAGACAATCAACACGGGTCATATCCCACAAAATTGCCTCTTTACGACCAAAGTTTTGATCACACCATTGAGTAACATAGAAGTCTTCTTTTTGATTTGATGGCATAACCTGAGTATCATAAAGTTCAACAGGTACATA
>CALVBY010000085.1 GCA_944325905.1 Candidatus Gastranaerophilales bacterium
CGCTCAGCTAGTTTTTCTAACTTCTTAAAATCTTTTTGTTTAATCTTGTATTTCTTATTTTTACTCATACGACCTCCTTTTTTAGGTGTCGTATTTATCACTTAAACAAAAATATAATAGAAGTATATGTGTTAAAATATGTCACAAAACAATTAATAGAATAATTTATATTAAAACAAAAAAATATAATACTTGTTAATATATAAAACTATTATTTCTTATCTTTATTAAATTCATTCATAAATTCAGCTGTTAAAATACTTGTAGGAAGTGCAAAAAGCATAATTCCTATTAGTACCACAATACCTGATAAAACTTTTCCTATAGCTGTTATTGGGTAAACATCGCCATATCCTACAGTTGTAAAAGTAACCAATGACCACCAAAAAGTATCTAGAATATTGTGAAAAGCATTAGGCTGGGCATCTGCCTCCGCATAAAACATAAAAAATGAGCTTATAAACATTAGCAAAAGCAACACCCCAAATATACTTATTAATTCATATCTTTTTCTATAAATGACTTTACCTATCATTTGTAGAGCATCAAAATAACGAGCTAATTTGAACATTCTAAAAATTCTCAGCAATCTAAAAGTTCTTAATATTCTTAAATCTAACCCCTTCAAAGGTAAATAAAATGGTAAAATCGCAAATAAATCTATTATCATCAAAGGTTTTAGGGCATCTTTTAATTTTTGCATAGATATTAAACGTAGAATATATTCAATAGTAAATATAATTACAGAAATTAATTCTATTTGATTAAATAAAGTTTTGTAATGTAAATATATTGTTTTATCAGTTTCAAAACCAAGACATATAATATTAATAATAATGATTATTACTAAAAACATTTCACAAATTTTATTGTTTAAAAAATTATCAATTTGTTTTTTCATATTTACATTCCTACAAATTATTTATAAATTCCTTAGCACCATTAAAATCTAGGCATTGTTTTTCATATGCTTTATTCAGAATATTATCTGGTAGCAAATAATCAAATTTCTTTTTATATTTTAAAGATTTATCAACTAAATTAATTACGGAATTTTTATCAAGATTTGAAAAATTAATTGATTTTAAAATTTTAATTAGTTCTTGCTTTCTACAGGTTGAATAATAACCAATTCCACCATCTTCAATATCTACACCACAATATTTAAAAAGCAAACCTATTGTATTTTGGATTCGAGTCCCTTCCAAAACTGTAAGGATATTACTATCATTAGTTTTTACATATGTTTTATAATTTTCAAATCCTTCTTCTAAGATTGGAATTGATGTTTGAGATAAATACTTCGGGATATAACAATTCTCATAAATTTCTAACATTTTTTGATGAATTGTCCTATGTATATTTTGAGATCCCCCTTGGAATTTAATAGGTTTTTTCCCATATGCTTTTTTTACAATTATCGTTTGAATTTTATTTTTGAACTCAACTATTTCCCATCGCTTACCAGCTAAAAGAAAATGACTTCCCTCTTTTAAGAATAATAAATTCCCTCCAGATATTTGACCTATTTCCTTACCATTACAAACAACTTTCCAATCTTTTGGAGTTATAAACGCGGCATAGAATTCATAATTCTCAACAATTTTCTCTCCCAGTTTGCTTAATGTAATTATTCCATTAGGCATTTGAGAAATAATTTCATCTGAATTAAGCTTTTGCAATATAGCTATAAAATCCTCTTTAGAAAAATAATTATTAAAAGAGATATCTGCGATGTTATAATATATTTTAGAAGCATCAGCACCGCCAGTTTGTCCCAAATATGATAAAATTTGGTGAATAAAAGTTGAATAGTCAAATGTATTAGTTTCAAGGGGTTCAATGCTTTCTTTTAACATTAATTCAACAATAGCAATACTTTGAACCAATTGAACCCTGAACATATCTTGCCAAGTAGCATTATCATCGATATCATTTTCTTCAATATAAAATCTAAACTCTTTTCTTGCATTTTCTTTTCTACCACAACGACCAAGTCGTTGCACCATAGAAGCAACAGAAAATGGCGGAGCTAAAAATATCACTCTATCTATATTTCCAATATCAATACCCAATTCCAATGTATTAGTACAAAATACTGAAATATTTGATTCTTTTTTTAGTAAGTTTTCGCATTGCTCTCTGATATTTTTAGCCAAAGAGCCGTGATGGATATAAAAATTATTAGGGTAACTGTTTTCATAAGCAATATTTTGCATGGAATCACAATATTCTTCCAATGTCATTTTTGCATTTGCAAAAATTAGATTTTTACCTTGTTTTATGACATTAAATAGATCCTGTTTTAATTCGGAAAATTCATCTTTATCAACACCTACAATAGGAGGAATGTTTTTATAACACTTTATTAAACCAACAATATCTTTAGATTTATCGTTATCTTCAATTATTTTTACAGTTCTAGGGTTACTGGGATTTAACCATTCTGCTATATCAGAAAGGTTACTTATTGTTGCAGATAATGCAATTTTATAAGGTTGTATTTCTACAGTGTGTTCTAAACGGTTAATTAAACTCTTTAATTGCGATCCTCTTTCATTACCAATAAAGCTATGTATTTCGTCAATTACAATATATTCTAAACTATTAAACAATGATCCTAAAAATTCTGTCTTATTTATAAATAAAGATTCAATTGATTCTGGTGTTATGAGTAATATACCTGCAGGATTTTTAATCAGTGAGACTTTTTTTGATTGGTTTGCATCCCCATGCCATTTAGTAATTGGGAAGTCTATATGTTTACAAAGAGCTTCTATTCTTGAAAACTGGTCATTTATAAGTGCTTTTAATGGTGATATATATAATATTTTTACAGAATTCTTTCCTTTATCTGCTATTTGTGAAATAATTGGAAGAAATGCAGCTTCTGTTTTCCCGCTTGCAGTAGGAGCAGATATTATCATATCGCTAGGATTATTAACCATATGTAAAATAGCTTCATCTTGAATTGGTCTAAAATTTTCCCATTTCATTTCATGAATAACTTTTTGTATTTTTTTATTTAATAAATAAAAAGGTTCCATTAATCTCCTAATTTTAGTGATACCAATTCTTCATCAATTGGTTCTTTATACTCCTGAATTTGTACTCCTGATAAGTAATTTGAGATATTTGTATCAGGATAATTCTGTAATTGGCTTAGTAAACCTATAAATGCTTTAATAGATTCTCTCGGTGAAAGAAAAGATTTAGCACCTAACCTGTTCATAAGCCATTGCATAAATGTTTTAATATCGTTTTCAGAAACCAAATACTTAGTTTCATCGTATTCTGCCAAAACATTTCTTATATTTAAAAATAACATATACAATTCTTCTTGTGATAAGTTGTCTAATCTTATCACTGGTCCAGTTAAATCTTTCATACCTCCTTTTGCAAAAGGATTATCGGCAAGTCGAGTTTCTAAAGCACCATAACTATACATACCCTTGTATTTATCTTCCAAAAATTCTGGTGT
>CALVBY010000086.1 GCA_944325905.1 Candidatus Gastranaerophilales bacterium
GGTACCGCCGAGTTTTATTGTTAAATCATAAATTTCGCTTTTGGCAAGTTTATAGTTTTTGTATTCTTCTTTATCTTTAAAATCCAATGGAATTTGCGGGTGTACGCTGCCATCTCCGACATGGCCAACCATACAGACCGTTAGTTTATATCTATCACAAATTTCTTGGATACCTTTTACAAGTTTGGGTAGATTTTCTCTTGGAACAATAACATCATCTGTTGTGATATTTGGCTTTAATTTTGCACAAGCACCCATTGAGGATCTTCTCGCTTGCCATATTTTTTGAGCTTCTTCTTCAGTTGCTGAATACTGTATGGCAGATGCTCTGCTGAGCCTTAAAACTTTTGTTATTGTTTCTTTTTGTTCTTCGATAGTACTTTGATAGCCGTCAATTTCAATTATTAATGCAGCTTCTTTATCGGTTAAAAGACCTGTAGGATTAAATTTTTCAACTGTTTGGATTGCGTTTTTGTCCATAAAATCAATTGTAGCAGGTGAGATTTGCTGCTCAAGAATTGATGTTACGGCATTTGTTGCATCGGATAATTCATCAAAGTATGCCATAATTACCTTTGATGTTTGAGGTTTAACAATCAATTTCAAAGTAGCCTCTACGACTATTCCTAATGTTCCTTCAGAACCTATAAAAAGGCTGCCTAAGTTATAGCCTGTAGCATTTTTAATTGTGTTTGAACCTGTTCTTAAAAGTTCGCCCTTGGCTGTAACTACAAGCATATCAATTACATAATCTTTAGTGGAACCGTATTTAAAAGTTCTTGCACCGGCGGAATTTTGAGCTATACTCCCTCCGATTGTTGATACTGCCAAGTTTGATGGATCAGGCGGGTAGTATAGACCTATTTTTTCAACTGCATTTTGCAATTCTCCGACGATTACCCCCGGTTGAACTCTGGCGGTCATGTTTTCTCTGTTTATTTCCAAAATTTTATTCATTTTGGAAAAATTTAATATAATTCCTCCGTGTTCTGCAATGCATGCCCCGACAGTGTTTGTGCCCGCACCTCTGCATATTACAGGAAGTTTGTATTTATTTGCAATTTTCACGATATTTTGAACTTGTGGTATATTTTCTGCAAAAACTACAACATCAGGCAAATTGTTCCGTTCCGGAGAATTTGATGCATCCTGTGAATAGGCGTATCTTTCCTCAAGTTCATACAAGACGTTTTCCTGTGACAGTGCTTTTTGTAAATCTGATATTGCTTTATTCATCAACATAAGTTGCCAGCTTTTCTATTGTATTCCCTAATTTGGTTAACTGTTTATCTATTTTGTCCACCTTCTTAACCAATTTGGTGTCATCAATATCATCTATCGAATTAATAATTTTTTCAAGTTTCATTTCTAATCTATCAATTCGTTCTTGCTGTTCGTCAAATTTTTCAACTAAAGCGTCAAGTAAGTCTTTTTGTTCAGGTAAATTTTTGCTTAATTTTTCAACAATTTGTTCGATAGAGTCGATTTTATCAGTTTTTTCACATAAGCTTTCAATATTTTCACTTGTTGAATCCATCCATTCTCCCATATAGATTAGAGCTTGGCGCATAACCTTATCGGAGTTTGCAGATCCGTTTACAACGTTTGCAACATTATCAAGTTTCTCTTCTATTCTTTCTGTAATTTCTTTGTTATCAAGATAATTGATTCTTTCTTCGAGTTTATAGACAATATTGCTAAAATCGTTTAGTCCGTTATTAAGTGCATTGTAAGATTCATCAGAGGTCAAAAGCAGTTTATTTGTTCTTGAGCTGATGCTTAAAATATCTTCTGAAAGTTTTTCAAAATCTGTTTTTAAATCTGATATTTGTTCTTGTGTTAAAGAATTTTGCAGATCTTCAACGGATGTCACAATTTTGTGAATATTATCTGAAATGTCTGAGATATCCTCTTTTGAAGATGTATTTGAAAGTTCATTCAACACAAGTCTTAATTTTGCAATATCAGATTCAACATCTTGCAATGTATAGGAATAACCGTCATCATTATTGGTTATTTGTTTTAATTGTTGTTTTACTTCGATTAGATTTTGGTTGATTTCATCTGTTTTTTCTTCAACAAAATCTTTTATATCTTCAGATTCTTCAATGAAAGATATTTGCTCGAAAACATTGAGTATTGTACTTAAAATGCTTTCTCTCATATCTTTCAAATCTGTCGTTTCAATGGTGTTAATTTTTTCTATTAAGTTTTCGAGGTGATTTTCTATTGCGACAACTTTTTCCTCACTTGCAGAATTAGAAAGAAGTTGTTTTTGAGATAAAATCATATCCTTGATATCATCAATTTCGTCTTGAACAGAAAAATCCTCATCGGTGTCTGATAATGCTAAAATGTCGATTTTTTGGTTCAAAGCATCCAATAGGTCGGATATTTTTGTATTTTTATCAGAAATTTCGTTAGTTTTATCAAGAATTTCACTGTAGTTGTTTCTTTCATTAAAAATTCGGGTTACTTTATCGGAAATATCACTTTTTAGATTATCTATTGCCCAAGTTATGTCGTCATTATTCATGGCAACTGATATCAAAGTTTTTAAATCTTCAGCGCTTGAGTTGATTTTTTCACTAACCGCATTTTTAATATTTTCGCATGAATTGCTTAATTCATCTTTGAGAATTTCACAAGGGTTCTGTTCATCAAGCTTTTCTATGAGTGAGCTTCCTAATTCATTTATAGAAGATGTGATTTTATCTCCGATATCAAGTTTTTCAATGTATTCATTTAAGATATCTTCGATAGAATTTTTTACTTCTTGTGAAGCATCAATGATAGCTTGAGTTTGGGCATTAGCATTTTCTTCAAGTTTAGAACTGATGTTTTCTTCTATATTGGCAAAAGCCTCCAGAGTGTCTTTTAAAGGAGATAAAGACTTAAATATTTCTTCCGATTTTGAGTTTAAAACATCAATTATATCAGTATTTACAAGGTTAATTTCTTGTTTTACAGCTGTAATTTTTTCTTTTATTTCCTTAAGCGGGGTTTCAATATCAAGTTCCGGTTGTTCAGGTTCTTCTTCTTTTTGAAGCTCAGATTTCAGGTCATCAATATATTTTATTAGGTTGTTAATTTGAACCTCAACAATTTCGCTATTTTTAGCCAACTCTTGGTGAACGCCGGCTTGAATAGAATCTTGCAGCGTCGTTATTGTGACACCGATTTCACCGAGTTCTGAAGATATCATATTTACAATTTTTGAGTCGCGATCTTCTTGTCCATAATTCCATTCAGTAAAGTTTTTAGAAATTTGTTCAATTTCATTTTTTAACCCGGTAATCTCTGCTATGGAGTTTCCTATTTTAATTTCGGTATCTTCGGAAATTGATTTAACTTTTTCTATTACATCATCCAGTTTGCTTTGAAGCTGTTTGATATTTTCATCATTAGTTGAGACACCTTCTGTTATGATATTTCTCAGAGCAAGCAATTTTTCCGTCAAACTTGTTTCATTTG
>CALVBY010000087.1 GCA_944325905.1 Candidatus Gastranaerophilales bacterium
GCGGTTCCCGGAACTACAACAATACCGGATTTTTCCAACAAATCCTCACAAAATTCAAATGAGGTTTGGTATTTTCTCGGTATTGGCAGCCACAAATAAAATGTTGTATGAGGAACTGTTTTTTCGTCAATCGGCCAGCCAAGTTCCTTAAAGCCTTTAACCATAATAGCTTGTTTTCTTTTATATCCGAGGTTGCCTTGTTCTATGTATTCATCACCCTCTTTTGAATTCAAAATTTCTCCGCAAGCCTTTTGAAGTGCTTTAAAAATACCGTTGTCTACAGTTGATTTGCCCTTGCCAAGTCTTTGGACTGCAAATTCATTTCCGCAAACCCAACCTAAACGCCAGCCTGTAACTGCATATGGTTTAGAGAAGCTGTGAAATTCGACTGCGATGTCTTTTGCACCCTCAAGCTCAAATACGCTGAAAGGTTTTTCATCATCGCTAAAGTATAAGTCAGCATACGCCAAATCAGAAATCAAAAGTATTTTGTGCTTTTTACAAAAATCTATTGCTGATTGAACATATTCTCTTGTTGCACTTGCACCTAAAGGATTGTTTGGATAATTTATAACCAATGCCTTCAAATTATTAGGATTGTAGCCTTCTTTTAGGAAGTTTTCGTAAACTTCATCAAGGTTTGGCATGTATTTATTTTCTTGAGTTAAAGGAAGATGATAAGCCAAGCCGCCTGCACATTGTATGAATTGTAAGTATGATGCATAGCAAGGATCCGGAACCATAATTATATCTTTGTCAGTATCTTTTTGTGTTATCAAAAATCTAAAAAGATTTGAGATACCTTCTTTTGACCCAACAAGAGAAAAGATTTCTTTTTCAGGATCCATTTCTACTCCAAATCTGTTTTTCATCCTTAATGCGATTGCTTTTCTAAAATATGCTTCGCCCTTAGGTGTTGAATAAGTGTGAATTCCATCTTCGTCAAGGATTTCTTTCAACCTTTCTATGAGTGCTTTTGGCGGGTTTGCTGTAGGTGCGCCCATTGAAAGCGAAATTGGAGCCCTGTTTTTTGCTTTTAGTTCAGGCGTAAGTTTTGCTGTTTGCTCTTTTAATTTAAACATAATATATGTGTCCAAGGACATCACGTCTTTGTTGAACAAATTTTCTTTAAAATTACTCATCATTTCCACCTTCCATCATTTTCATAGGCCCTTCTAAAGATGCTGTTACAAATTGTTTTGTATATTCGTTATCTTGTTTCAGCATTTCATCAGGCGTACCTTCAAAAACAATTCTTCCATTATATAACATTAAAACTCTGTCTGCAGTTCTCGTAATTGTTGACATTTGGTGCGTAACAACAATAGATGCTGCGTTTGTTTCTTCTTTTAATCTTACTATGTAATCTTCAATAAGGGTTGAAGATATAGGGTCCAAGCCTGCTGTAGGTTCATCATAGAGTATTGAATTAGGTTCAGTAACTATGGCTCGGGCAAAGCTTACACGTTTTTGCATACCACCTGAAAGTTCTGACGGATAAAGCTTTTCAATGCCTTTTAACCCAACCAGTTCAAGTTTTTGCGAAACAATTTCTTTAATTTCAGCTTCAGTGTACTTTTTTCTTAAATCTCTGCGTTCGTGCAATGCAAATGCTATGTTATCTGCAACATTCAATGAGTCAAACAACGCAGAATATTGAAACACCATGGCGATATCGCCTTTTGATGTAATAATTTCACCGCTGTCTTTTTCAATAAGTCCTGAAATAAGCTTTAGAATGGTACTTTTGCCTGAACCGCTAAAGCCCACAATAGCAAGGGTTTCTTTGTCGTTGACCTTGAATGATACATTATCAATGACTGTTTTATCCCCGAATTTTTTGACTAAATTTTTAACTTCAATACTCATGACTGTACTTTCTATTTTACAACTTTAAAAGAAAAAAGCTATCGCAAATATCATATCCCAAATTACTATCGAAACAAATGACCACACGACGGCTTTTGTGGTGGCAAGCCCTACACCCTTTGCGCCGCCTGAGGCGAAATATCCGCAAGAGCAGCTTATAAGCGCAATTGTTCCTCCAAAAAACACTGCTTTTAATAAACTTACCCAAAGATCTTTCATATATATTCCGATCCAAGCTGAATCAAAATATGCTCTGTAGCTTAATCCTGCAAACAAATCCGACGTTACGGCACCTGCAATAATCCCCACTGTTGCAGCAAGAATGGTTACAAACGGCATCATAAAAATTCCTGATAGTATTCGTGGAACAAACAGGTATTGAATAGGGTCAACCTTTAAAACCTTTATTGCATCGATTTGTTCCGTAACTCGCATTGTGGCGATTTCAGAAGCTAAAGATGAGCCTATCATTGATATTATCGCGAACCCTGACATTATAACCGCAACTTCTCGGATTATTAAAATTGACATCATCATCCCGATAAAATTTCCGCCGCCTTGCTTTACCATTTCCAAAGCAACTTGCGAGGCAACAATGACAGAAGTCATTCCGACGATTGTTAGTGTTATCGGCAATGAACTCACTCCAAAACGCGAGCATTGGTAGATTAGTTCTTTTCTGTCTATTTGCAATTTAAGTAAACATTTAAGGACGTGTAAGCCGTTTTGGGTAATTTGTCCCAAAGTGTCTACAAAATCATAAAAGGTTTCGGATGCGCCCTTGAAAATTTTGTATGTTGCGGATTGCTTAAAGTATTTTTTTAATAGCCCCATAAGTTGATTATACAAAAAAACAGTTCCTTGTGTCAATTTTTCATTGTCAAAAGGGTCGTTTTATGCTACAATTAAGCTATAGATAAGGAGGAAGTGCATGAATATTTCAAGAAAAATCAACGGGGGGGGGCATCTTCTCTAAGTAGATATAGTGCAGAACTTGACACCATTGCATATAAAACTTATAATTCAAATATGAAGAAGTATAGTTTTAGAAAAGGTTTTACATTAGCGGAAGTTCTTATAACTTTAGGGATAATAGGTGTAGTTGCTGCATTGACGATACCAACATTGGTCAAGAATTATCAAAAACAGCAGCTTTTAGAGAGTTTGAAAAATTC
>CALVBY010000088.1 GCA_944325905.1 Candidatus Gastranaerophilales bacterium
TTTTCTGCTTAAAATTCAGATATAATCGGACACAAAACAACATATTTCCCCCTCAATGACTTCCCTTTTGAGAGAAACCAGTCTAACATACAGTAGCTTCAATAATAAATAAGGATACGGTATGGCTGACATTAATAATAACGATATTTGGATTGATGTTGAAACACTCGCAAAATTGAAAAATATTACAAGGCGGGCAGTTCGACTTGCACTCAATCAGAATAAATATGAATACAAAGTTAAAAATATCCGAGGTGGGAAAACATACAAAATAAAATTATCAACGCTTGAAGAAGAACTTCAGCTTAAATACTTTCAGGAATATTATGATGATTATAAAACGTGTGAGAATGAAGTTATTGAACTATCTAATCTCAACATAAAACAGGAAAAACTGATATCCGAAAACCAGAGAAAAATTGCACTTGCAAAATATGACCTGATTTATGTTTGGCTTGATTTTAGGAAAGAATATAAAAGGGACAAGCTCAAAACCAACGGGAATATCCCCGATAAAGAATTTTTGCAATTATATAATACGGGAATGTTCCAAGAAGAGATTTTTAAAATCTTGGGCAAAGTCTCAATCGGCTCACTTTATCGCTGGCGGGCATTATTGGATTACAACAAAGATTGGACAGCACTTGTTGGGCAGTACAAATATTCAACCCGTAAGGAATACCGCACAACATTAAATGAAGAACAGATTAAAATATTTATACAGATTTTGTTATCACCAAGTGCGTTTTCAATAGGTAAAGCAATTTCATTAACAAAACATATTTTAAAGGAACGCGGACAGGAAATTTTACCTAAAGATATTACTTTTCGCAGGTACGCAGAATGGTTTCGGGATAACAATTTTGACAAATGGACACTTGCAAGAGACGGCGAAAAAGCATTAAAAGATAAAGTAAGTCCGTTTATTGTAAGAAACGTTGCACTTTTAAAAGCAGGGCAAGTGCTTGTCGCAGACGGCCATACGCTCAATTTTCAGGTAATAAATCCTTTCACAGGCAAACCCTGCCGAGCGACTCTGCTTGGCTTTTTAGATTGGAAATCCGGCGGGCTTGTCGGGTACGATATTATGCTTGAAGAATGTACGCAAAATATCGCGTCAGCTTTGAGAAACGCAATTCTAAAAATGGATCATATTCCTGAATACGTTTACCAAGATAACGGCAGAGCCTTTAAAAGTAAATTCTTTAACGGAGATAAAAAATTTGAGGAATTAGGATTAACAGGAGTCTACAACAAACTTGGAATAAAGCCTGTCTATGCCACTCCATATAACGCTCGAGCAAAAGTCATCGAGCGTTTCTTTTTGGATTTTCAAGAGAGTTTTGAAAAGCTCATTCCAAGCTATATCGGCACAAGCATTGAAAATAAGCCGGCATATTTGATGCGAAACGAAAAGTTGCACAAAAATATCCACGAAAAATATAGTTTTACCCCGACAATAGAACAAGCTCTCAAAATGATAGAAAAATGGCTTGAATTTAAGCACTTGCAGCCTTGTCCGAACGCAAAAGATAAAACAATTCAAGAGGTTTTAAACGAAATCGAAAAGCAAAACATTGATGAAAATTCGCTTGATGATTTGATGATGGCGCAAGAGATAAAATCAATTGGCAGAAACGGAATCAGGTTTTTAAAGGCTGACTATTTTGACGAAGCACTTTACGGAATAAAAGAAAAAACGGTCATAAAGTACAGTCTGTTTGACCTTTCATATATCAAAGTATATTCAATGAAAGGCGAATTTATCTGTAAGGCAAACCGCATAACGGAAACTCATCCGCTTGCTTATCAAATGGGCGATATTAAAGATATTGAAGATTACAAACAAAAGATTGAAAAACAACAAAAGCTTCGCAGAAAAACAATTAAGGCTGTCAGGGAGCATTTCAATTTAGAGGATATGGATTATCTTGAAAAAGAATTGATGCAAAATATTCGGATACCTGAACCTGAGTCGATTAAAGAAATTACGGTTCAGCCTGAACCAAAGCCGAAACAAGATTTTGAACCAAAGGTTAAGACTTCAATTGTAGCACGACCAATATTTAAAAGTGCATATGAACGCTACGAATGGCATATGCAAAATGGGTGCATTTGCCAAGAGGACAGAACGTGGCTAACTAATTACATAAAATCAGACGAATACAAAGAAATATACGGAAAGGAGCAGTAATGAAAAAGGTCTTTGTGAAAACAAAAAACGTGAAACAATTAATCTCGATGATGAACCGCCTGAAAGAAAGAGAAGACGGAGTCCCCGGAATGGGACTTGTTTATGGCGAGCCGGGACTTGGTAAAACTTATGCAATAACTTGGTGGGCGGCACAAAATGATGCAATATTAATCAGGAGTGCCAATCTTATGTCTGCCCGTTGGCTATTAGAAGAGATGGTTGAAGAGTTAGGCGAGATTCCATACAATAAATTCTCGGATATCTTCAATCAAGTTGTATCGCAATTAATCAAAACCCCAAGAACCATTATTGTAGATGAAACGGACTATTTGACTATTGATTCTCGGGCAGTTGAAACTTTAAGGGACATTCACGATAAAACAAATGTTCCTATTGTTTTAGTCGGAATGGGGACGGCAAATAAAAGGCTCCAAAGGCATAAACATTTATATGACAGACTATTAGAAATTATAAAATTTGAGCCATTTTCTAAACAAGATATAACTTCAATAATCGACCAATTATCAGAAGTTCCGTTTGCGGATTGTGCCAAAAAGCTTTTATACACTCGCACAAATCGTTTCAGGCAATTGGTAAAAACTATCAGTAAAGCGGAACAGGTCGCAAAATCAAACGGAATAAAAGAAATTGACGAAATTACATTGAAGGAGGTGCTAAAAAATGACGATGCTGACGCAGAAGAAATTGAACTTACAAATGAAAATTCTTAAAATAGCAAAAGGGCTTAATAAATTCACTCTGCCTGACATTCTGCCAATGCTTGAAGAAAATGAAAAAACAATTCAAAAAGCACTAAAC
>CALVBY010000089.1 GCA_944325905.1 Candidatus Gastranaerophilales bacterium
GTTTCTTATTATTTTTATATTCATTTTCGATTGAAAAGATATTTTTTAAATTTTCTTTTAATTCATATACTTTCTTATTAGTTTTCTTGATATAGGTATAACCTTTTGGGTATTGATTTAATTCTTTTTTGCAAATAATGTAGACACTCTCCGTATATATTCCTAAAAGTTCTAAAATGTTCTGCAAAACTTCATAACCAAATATATAACCGGATGAAAATGTAGTACCTTGACTATTAAGAAGCTTAAATCCTGCTTTATCAAATTTTTTGTTCCAAGCGTAACCCGAAAAATTATAAAATTCTTCAATGTGATTTTTCCCGCAGCCATGTGGGGCTATTGGAATAAAGATATTTTTTAAATGAAATTCATATTTATAATCTGATTTTACATTATTATAGTTATCATTTGTTATAAAAAGTTGCTTTATTTCTTTGGGTTTGAATAAAATTCTTCTATCCAATATGCAAACCAATTTATCAATAAAATGAAGACCAATATGCAAAATTTTCCACAGCACATTTGGCATGTAGTTTATTGATATACCATCTTCAGTTAATAATGTTTTTATGTCTGCTAAAGTTTTGTCAATATCAGGAATATGTTCAAAAACACTTGATGTGAATATCAAATCGAAATGTTCGTCTTTGAATGTTTCCAATAAATTTTCGCCGTCAACTTGCATGTAAGTAATTGTGTCGGTTGACACTTTCTCATTAATTCGTGGGTCGATTTCAGTGCAAATTATTTTTTTGCAGTATTTTTCAAGCATGTCTGCTTGCATACAATTGCCTGCGCCTATAATTAAACACTTTTCAAAAAATTTATCCGGGATATTTTTGAAAATTTTTTCAAGGCTCCTTCGTTTAAAGTCTAAAAAATATTTCCAAGAATTATGCTTTATACCTATAGTCATTGTACCTCCTTATTTTAGTGATTATTTTTTACTGCTATGGCAATCAACATTCCACCTTCTTCGGGTCTTTGTTCAATTGTATAGTCATTATCAAAATACTGTTGGTAAATGTCTTGGACTTTAAAGCCACATTTTTCTAACAAATCTACCAATTGCTCTTTTGTGTAGTGTCTATAATGGAATGGATTTCCTTCTTTTGCCCAAGGTCTTGTTGTTTCATTCGGAACTGAACATATTAATCTCCCGTTTTCTTTTAAAAATGAGAACGCTTTTTTTAAGAACAATTCAGGATTTGGGATGTGTTCTATTGTCTCGAAAGATACAAGCATATCTATTTCTTCTGGTAAATCTAATTCTTGCGCATTTTGACACAAAAATTTAATTTTATCAGAAGCATAAACTTTATTTGCAAAATTTATTACAGGTTGATTTATATCAACACCGATAACTCTTTTTGCTTTTTGACCTAACATGAAAGAACCGTACCCGCAGGTGCAAGCTACGTCAGCTACTACATCATTTTCGGAAACATTCTTAACAGCAAAAGCATATCTATTGTAGTGATCTGACGGAACATCGTTTGGGCTGAAAACGATTTCTCTTTCTTTTACAAAGTTGTTATTTAATTCTATTCCCGTTAAATATTGAAAGGTGCATACTTGGTCTTTATTCATGATTTCGAGTTTCCATTTTAGGTCATAAATGTTATTTTTTATTTCCATAGATTCATTTTTTAAAATTTTTAATATCTTATTCTTATTATAAAATTTTAATTTAATGCCCAGAATGGTAATTATTTTATGACAATTGCTGTCGTTTTCTACAGAAAAAATTTGTTTTAAAAATGATTTCATGTTAATTCTCCTTTATTTAATCTTTTTTACCGTAACTATATAAAATAATCCGAAAAGCTTGTATTTTTGTTTGTAGAGTCCGTTTAATTTGATATTTAGTATTGGTATTACGCTAAATAAATTTATTTTTATTTTATTATGATTGGTGAAAATTTTCAAAACTGGCATGAAATTTAAAAGTTTTACTACATATTCATTATAATTATCCAAGTAGCATTTTTCAGGTTTTTGTCTGCTATTTTTCAGATAGGTGTAAAAGTCTTTTAAATCATTGTCAAAAAAGGAAAATTGTATTCCTGTTAAATCAATTGAATTTAAGTAGTTGTGAGCTTCTAACCAAAAAGCTTTTTTCTGTTCATCTGTTTGCAGACGTTCATAGTTCCAGCGCAGGTGTGTAACAGTTGAAAGGATAAACCCCTCTTTTAGTTCATTGTATCTGAATTTATCCTTATATATAAGTTTATATGAATATTTTTCGGAATTTAATCCATCAAATACTTTTATATTTTGTACAGATTGATTTGTGTTATCTTGGTAGTAATAGTACAGAGGTTCATCTAGTAAAATATATTTATCTGCCATGTACAAGGTTTCATGGTGAAATGGTGTATCAATAAATGATTGTCGTTCTTCCATCATTTTTATATTGTTTTTTATTAGAAAATCTTTTCTATAAATGCAACTCCATACGGACGGTTGAGACCCCAAAAATGCAGGGTAATTATATACTGAAAAATCTTCAGGATAGGCACTTAAATGTAAAGGTCTGTAGTTTTTTCTGCTTTTGTCATATGCAAAATAAAATCCACATTTTACTACATCTGCATCATATGCAACAGCTTTTCGGTACATTTTTTCAAACATTGTTTTATCGCACCAATCATCTGCTTCTACTATGCCGATGTAATCGCCTTGTGCTACATCAAGAGCCTTATTAAATGCTTTGCCGTAACTTCCGGGATTATATAATATTTTTACACGACTATCTTTTTGAGCATATTCTTCGCAGATTGCATTGCAGCTTTCAGGACCGTCTGTTGCTAAAATAATTTCTATATCCTGCAAAGTCTGATTTGTTATACTGTCAA
>CALVBY010000090.1 GCA_944325905.1 Candidatus Gastranaerophilales bacterium
TTACCGTACATGAGCATTCTGTTGTCCCTTGTAACGAATCATTAATTATATTTAAAATTCTTTCAAAATTTTTATTTCTAATGTTTGATTTTAGCCTTGCTAAAATTGCCAATTCATCAATATTAACTATTAAACCAGAATATCCTGCTAATCTTACAAAACCTGCAAACAATTTTAAATATTCATAGAAATTATTATCATCGATTATTGTTCTTACGCCTAAATCGTTACGAGCATCAATTTTTGTTGTATATTCTGCTCTTAGCCATCTTAAGACTTGTGACATTTTTATATCATCACCATTTTGGTATGCATTAATATAGGTTGTTAAAACTTTTGAAAAATCATAACATGCGACATATTTTTCTAATGGCATCAATTCTTTATAAATATTTTCTTCAGTAATATTTTCATTACTTTTTAATATATTTGATGCCCATCTCTCAATAATAGATCTTAATGCACCACCATCAGGTTTAGTTTTGGTAGACATATTTGTTATTAGCTCAGAAAATAATTTTTGTGATTTCCCATCTGACGAGCATAATACCTTTTCTGTTGTAATATCTGCAGAAACTACCACTAAATTCTTTTCATGAGCAATTAATTTGGATAATGTTAGGAAAAAAGTTTTGCCTGAGCCATATTCCCCAATTATAAATCTTGTTTTTGCTCCGCCATCAGAAATTAATTCATAATCTTTTATCATTTCTTTAATTTCATCAGCCCTACCTACTTGAATATGTTGTAATCCAATTCGTGGAACAATACCTGCTTTTAGAGATTCTATAATTGCATTCTTTTCTTTTGATTTGATTTTTATTTTTTCCATAATAATTATCCCTTATTTTTTAATTAAACTAACAACGTCTTTATTTACAAGATATACATCATCATCTTCTTCAACAAGAAAATCACCAAATTCTTCGTTGCTCCACTCATTAATTTCATCTATTGTGCTACTTAACATCATTCCTTTATTTTGAATAACATTTAGGAGTTCATTACGAGTCCAGTTTTCTTTTTCAATAATGATGTTTACGATGTTTTGTAAACCATTTTCTATTTCAGTTTTATCCACATCTTCTGAGTTAGTAGTTTCTATTGGCTCAGCTTTTAATATTTCGGCTTGTTCTTCGGCAAAAATTTCTTGTAATACACTATGAATTTCAGAAGTATTAATTTTTATTTTTTCTAATTTTTCAGCATTTAATTTTAACTCTACTTTTTCATTTAATTCAATGTTTGTAGGTATTTTCGACCCTTTTCTCTTTGTCCCGGTCCCTTTTTCAACTATAACAACTTCTTCTGTATTATTAATAAGTTCGGAAAGAGACGAATTCAAATAATCTTCAGAAAGACCAAGCTGTTTAAATATTTTTTGTAAAATTTTTAATTCACTATCCTTGATAATGCCATCTACTTTGGCTACAGAGATTATAAATTTAGAAACAGTTTCTTTACTACTATCATTTAACATTTTAATTAGCTTTTTTATTGTATCATTTGTGTTTATTTCTTTTGTATGAACAATTAATTCTGTTCTCATTTGCAAACGCAGTCTTTCTGAAGGTGATAATGTAAATTCCTTTTTTATATAGTTTTCAATATATGACATTTCTATTGGAAGAAGTTCATTATCTTCTAATGCTATTTTTAAACCAATATCTGTAAATAATGCAGCCATATGATAATCAATAGGCGAAAGTTTTATAGGAAATTGGCTTTTATATATCATAACTTTCAAATTCTTTTTATATGGCTTTTGGTCAACATTAACATTTGGTTCAATTTCATATCCAAATGCTTCACAAGCATCTATAATTAAAGAAGATTGTCTTAATGTTGTTTTATCTTGCATTTTAAATCCTAATTTTTCTGCAATTGTACCTATGTCAGAAATTGTTTTTTCTCCAAAATCAAAATGATTAGATGAATAATTTATATTGTTTCTTAATTTAGAAGGCAAGTATGCAAGTTTTTCAATTTCTGTCAAAGGATTACTAGAACTATCAAATTTTTTAACAGTTTGCTTAATTTCATCTTTTATTATTTTACGAGCCTGATTCCAAAGACGTTTTACCTTTGTTGATGGAACAATTGCGTTATAAGTGACAAGGTTACTAATATGATAGTACGCCATAGCCATATAATAATTATATGTTTGTGTTTTTACACTATAAAGTTCTGATTCCTCAAGGTTTTCTGTTATCTTCTCAAAATAATAAGATAGTAACTCATTTTTTCTATCACTTAAATTATTGTATTCATCATTATTTAAGAATTGATAAGGTGAGAATTTTACATGATAATCTTCGCTTGGTGTTAAATTTTTAATTATTGAATTATATGCAGGATTGTACATATATTCTAGTTCGTTATTTTTTAAAAACACTAATATTTTATCTATTTCATCTTGTGAAAAATTCTTAATTGATAATATCAAGTAAACTATTAAGTCGTATCCATATCTTAATCTTTTAAACTTATTAACTAAATCTATAATTTCAAATAAAACTTCCTTTTGATCCTGTTTTTCTACAAGAACTCTATATTCTAAACCATAATAGTAAATGTAAGCATAGCCTAATTCTTCAATATAAGGCTTTCCGTTAGCTAACCACTTTATAAAATAACCTTGTTGAGTTTTACTTATCTGATTATAATTTGGCCAGTAATTTAGTCCTTCTGA
>CALVBY010000091.1 GCA_944325905.1 Candidatus Gastranaerophilales bacterium
AATTTACCTGAGAGCATTTGTTCAAATTCATATGTATACAATTCTGCAATTTCAGGAGAATCAATAAACAAGACAGCATTTGCATTATAGCCTGATATACCAGTATTACTTATATTCATTGAACCCGTCATCACAACTTTATTATCAAAAATAAAAAATTTATTATGCATTAACTGATTCGTATAAGATGCTTTTTCGGGTATATAATCCGTGGCAGATTCATTCGCTAATTTTACAATATTTTCAGTTTCATTATAGTAATCCAATTCAGGCGATGATGATTTATCATATACAATTCTTATCTTTACGCCACGCGATTTTGCTCTCAATAGTGCATCATAAATTTTTGGAATAACATCCATTCCGTAAACAGCAATATCAATGGAATTATTTGCCGAATTTATGCTCTTTAAAAGTGCAATACAAGCCTCTGAGTCACAGTTTCTATTTGGCCTCAACACTTTTGTAAAATCATTTATTAACAAGCTAATATTACCTTCTGTAAAAACTTCTTCAGGAGCTTTCAATTTTTTCACAGGTGCATCATTAGATTTTGAACTCTTTTTTATTTTCTCAACATGACAAAATTTACAAGGCATTGCATCTTTTGGAAGTTGTTTTTCAGGTATTACAGAATAATCTGAAGAAATCAACCCGTATTTACAGTCCAATTCGTGATACTTATTACTTTTGATGTTGTATATAACCAATTTGATATTTTTAGAGGCAGAAATATTTTCTTTTAATTTTGCCTCATTAAATTTCCCAGACTTGGCGGCATAACCCGATTCAAGTAAAATATCCGAGTAACTTTTATCAGCCAAATACACATCCGCAAATCTGCAATCCTTGGACTTTTGACCATTGAATTTAACTTTAACAGGTTTTGACAATAAATACGAATTACTAAAATTATCTGCCAAATACCCTAACGTAATTACAGTTTTCGGATCAAGATTCAATTTATCGGAAAAATCAGGTGCATTTTCCATAAAACTGAGCGAAAAGGCTTCGAAATCAGGTAAACAAATTGTTTCGTTATCGTTTATGACTCCGTTATTATTTAAATCTACTTGAAATGTATATGGATTTATTACCTTAAAAACGGGCGTATATGACCTTTTGCAAATATTAAAAATAGCAAAAAATAAAAACAATATAATAATTATTGCAACAGCAGCATATTTTTTCATCAATCCAACTTCTTGTAATTAGTTATCTCAAACCCCAAGCGCCTAATTTTATCTTCAAGCATTTTATCCAAAGTGATTTTAAACTCAACTGCGTGTGAGTCCGAAATATTTTTTGCATAAGCACAAGGATGTATAAGCGCCTCGGTAATGCAATCTTCTTCAATATTTTTAAGCCCAAATTCAATAGTATTTGAATCCATCATACCGGTGTATCCTACACCTAAAATATAATCATTTGTTCTTAAGCCAAAATTTTTAATCGTATATTTATTTTTAAACGTGAAAAAATTAAGCAATAAAATTTTTATAATATTCAAAGGATAGGAAAGATTTATATGTTTTTTAAATGATGGCACTAAATAAAATTTTTCATGCTGAGTTCTGACAAAATTAATATTATATTCCTTTGCCAGCCTGCAAACTAACTCAAAAATAGGAGGAATAGCGTGAACATGAACATGTGAATCAAGATGATCAACCTTCACCTGAGAAAGAACCGCTTCAATCTGAGCACGGAATTCTTTTTCTACCTCATCCATAAAGGCTTTTTTGTTTGAATTTAAAATAAAATATAAATACCCCTTATTAAAAAAACCGTCTTTGTTTGTTAATAATGGACACTCCGTAAGCGCTTTACCCTCAATAATATTCAGGTGCACACCTATGCCAAGTCCAGGACACTCAGGGATAATATCATTTATAGCTGCGGAAAAAGCATTACCATTAGCACAAAGACTTGCTGATGACAAAAAACCATTATTATAGCCATCCAAAACCGCTTTATTAAACTCTTTTGACATTCCAAAATCATCAGCATTTAATACAAATTTCTTCCCCATAAAAAATTCCTTGCAATTATAATACGTATATTATAATATAAAAATATGAATGAATTCAAACCAGTTTTAGCAATTGTAATACCGTGTTTTAATGAGGAGTTGTGCATAAATACTACAGTTAATAAACTAACTGAAGTACTTGAAACTCTCGTTCAAAAAAATAAAATCAGCCCGAATAGTTATATGTATTTTGTTGATGACGGCTCGGCTGACAACACTTGGAACATAATAACGCAATTGCATGAAACAAACAATTTAGTAAAAGGTTTAAAATTCATCAGAAATTTTGGTAACCAAAAAGCACTGATAGCCGGTTATGAAGGCGTAAGAAACCTCGGTTGTGATTGTGCGGTTTCGATTGATGCTGATCTTCAACAAGATGAATGGGCCATTGAAAGATTTGTTGATAAATTTATTGAAGGATACGATATTGTATCCGGGATAAGAAATAGCAGAAAAACCGATACCTTTTTTAAAAAGACAACTGCTATATTATTCTATAAGTTGATGAATTTGCTAGGAGCTAAAATTCCGATGAATCATTCTGATTTTAGACTAGTAAGCAAGCGTGCGCTAGATATTATGGAAATATATCCTGAAAAATA
>CALVBY010000092.1 GCA_944325905.1 Candidatus Gastranaerophilales bacterium
CCCAGAAACCTATTACCCAGAAACCTATTAATAATAAAAGAGACTTTCGTTTGAAAGTCTCTTTTATGGTGGGCCGCAGTGGACTCGAACCACCGACCTCACCCTTATCAGGGGTGCGCTCTAACCACCTGAGCTAGCAGCCCATATACTCTATTCTATTGTAAAAATTTTTAAAATCAATGCCTTTGGGCTTTGACCCTTATCAGGCCTCTCACTCGACAACACTCAGTTGTCTCGTTCGGCACAGTGCTCTAACCACACTGTCTATAGCCCATATATTCGGCAATTTTTAATTTATCATGGACAATATTTAAAATCAAGTAGATTTATATTTTTATCGTGTTAAGAAAAGTTACAAAAATAATGTTTCTCGGAATTGAGCGTCGCAAAAAACGTTATTATATATAACGAGGATTAACTATGTCCATAACTATTGATACCAACTTAATATATCTCCAAAATCGGTTGAATCTTTCTGCCGAAAAGCTTGAGATGTATCAAGGCAAGACAATTGAAGAAGTTCTGGAGGCAGAAACAGCTGCAGGCAACCCGCTCGCGGTTGAGCTTGCCAATGAATTAT
Organism: Candidatus Gastranaerophilales bacterium; assembly: GCA_944325905.1. GTDB lineage: Bacteria > Cyanobacteriota > Vampirovibrionia > Gastranaerophilales > Gastranaerophilaceae > SIG32. The sequence continues at coordinate 581 of CALVBY010000092.1, forward strand.
TGACGGATGTTAATCTTTTAATTGAAATTTTCAAACTGGCTGATCCTAACAACAAGTTTATAATCCTTATGAACATGGATGAACAACAGTTGGAAGGATTTTTACCTCTTATGGAGCATGACGATCTTGTTCAGGGTTTGATGTATTTTACGCAAGATAAATTGCTAAAAATGCTTGAAGAAATCCCGCCTGAACAACTTGTAAAAACTGTTTTTCAATTATTTTCACAAGAAGAAGTTATCCAACTCATGCCGGAAGAACAATTGGATAAGTTATTAACAAGCCATGACTTAGACAAAAACAAAGTTTTAGAACATCTAAAATCAATTCCGCCTGAATATATTGCACAAATGATTGAAAGTGTAACAGGAGAAGAATCTCAAGGCAAAGACCATTTGGATATGGTAAAACAAGTCGGGGAGTTTAATCCTCTTCAATACAAAGATGCTTTAACAAGCCTACAACCAACTCAAAAGCAGCAGTTGACTTTATCTCTTGCCAAAGAAAATCCGGAACTTTATGAATTGTTTGACGCAAGAGCTTACACAAATATGATTAACAACCAAAAACAAAAGCCTGAATTAGTAAAAGCAATGACGGTTATTGAAGATGAAGAAATCATAAAAATGCTTGGGGAATTACCAAATGATTTGATGTCAATTGTTATAACACAGCTTGATACAGAGGTTTTTGCAGATCATTTAATGAAGAAAAATCCCGAAATTATTGCCGATCTAATTGCTGCTTAAAATATTATATGCAAATTCTATGGCATGCTCAGCAAACAATTTTTTCATTTCTGTTCGCTCAATATCAGGATTCAATAGCACTTTTTTGACATGGATTATGCCCTGATATCTGCAAGAAATATAGCATAATCCGACAGGTTTTTCTTTGGTACCGCCGGTCGGGCCTGCAATTCCTGTTGTACATAACGCAATATCACATCCTGTTTTATTAAAAAGCCCCTCTGCCATTTCATGGGCACATTCTTCACTCACGGCACCTTGGTTTTCAAGAGTTTTCAAGCTTACATTCAAAATTTTATGTTTAGCTTCATTAGCATACGTCACAAAATTAAGTTTTACATACTCAGAACTCCCTGAAACATCCGTCAACATAGAACTTAAAAGTCCCCCGGTACACGATTCCGCTGTTGATATTACCAGTTTCTTTTCTAATAACAATTTAGCTAATTTCTTAATCATAGGTAAAATTATTTTAACATGTACATGACAATTTTTACTATTGGTATATCATGAACTATAGGAGAAAACATGCCAACAGTTAAAGAAAAAAATAATCAGGGGAATTTGCTACCACAAAATATAGAAGCTGAAGAAGCGGTTCTTGGTGCTATACTTGTAAATCCGGAAGTTATAACAAAAGTTGTTGAAACCTTAAAACCGGAAAGTTTTTACAAACCGGCACACAAATATGTATATGAAGCAATGCTTCAATTATTCAATACTAATGAAAGAATAGACCTTGTCTCTGTATCAGATGTTTTGAGTTATAATTCAAAACTTGAAACTGTTGGTGGTCGTGCATTTATAAACGATTTGAGTTATAAAACAATTACAACATCAAACATCGAATATTATGCGCGAATAGTTCAGGAAAAAGCTGTAAAAAGAGCCTTAATTAACGCAGGTAGTGAAATAGTATCTTTCGGATATGACTTAAATCCCATTGATGAATCACTTGAAGGTGCTGAAAAATTGATCTTTGATATAGCATCTAAAAAAGCTACAACTGATTTAAGCCATATTAAAGATTTAGTATTAAACACATACGAAAAAATTGAATACCGTTATGAACATAAAGATGAGCTTTTAGGTTTAAGAACTGACTTTTATGAATTAGATACAATGACAAGCGGTCTTCAAAAATCAGATTTAATAATTCTTGCGGCACGTCCTTCAATGGG